>JBOHSA010000027.1:0-13039 GCA_050732995.1 Gemmatimonadales bacterium
TGCTGACCGGGGAAGTGAACCTCACGGAGTTCCGCCGCGTCTTGCGCGAGCGGTTCAAGGTGCCGCCAGCCGAGATTGCGCTGGTCGAGGACCAACTCCGCGCCCACACCATCGTCGCTCGACCGGCTTCCCCCTCCGATCTCCAGCTGCGCGATCAGGATGATGCTTGGGTGCTCGCCTCGGCGCTGGCAGGTGGGGCCGAGCTCCTCGTCACCGGCGATAAGGATCTCTTGAGCGTCGCTGAGCGAGCCCCGCTGCCGATCCTGGATCCGCGGGGCTGCTGGGACCGTCTGCGCCGAGCCCGGTGACGGGACCGCCGGGCGGGTCATCTTCAGCCCTGGCAGCGCGACCACCTCATCGCAAGGTTACATGTAACCGCTCGAGCGGGGGGATCATGGGAAGATCGAAGAGCTCCAAGCCGTCGCGTGAAAAGGTACGAGCACATCGAGCGCGTTTGCGCCGGCAAGGACTGCGGCCCATCCAAATCTGGGTCCCCGACGTTCGCTCGCCGGCCTTCATTGCCGAGGCGCATCGACAGTCGCTGGCCGTCGCCAGAAGCCTGCGCGCCACGGAGGACCAAGCCTTCATTGACGCGGTCTCGGCATGAGACGCGGCGAGATCTAGACCGCTTGAATCGGACCATGCTGGTGTTCCTGGGGCTGGCCGGAACGGCTCCCAGGGCTTAGCGCTCCGTCCCCACCTTGTGACGGGCGAACAAATCGCAAGTCAAACACTAGTAAACAATACAAAAGTTGACAAAACAGTATTACGGCTCCAGTTTGGGCTTATATGGAGAGGCCCTGAACCGTGGCCGTACGCCCGGACGCCGCAGTCCCTAGGCCGCCAATGGCCAGCTACCCGGATTTCCTGAAGTCGCTCCTCAGCGACAGAGAGCGGTTCTTCGAGGAGGTCGTCGAAGGCGCGGCCCTCCGTGACAAACTTCGATATGCGGTCGTCACGATCGTCGTGCTCTCTGGATTCTTCGGACTGGTCGCAGGCGCCTATTCTGGCCCCGCGCAGGCGGTGTCCGCAGGTGTCAAGCTGCCTTTTCTGTTCTTCGCGACGTTCGCGGTCTGCTTTCCAGCGTTGTTCGTGGTGCAGGTTCTGGTTGGTTCTCGGTTGCGCCTGCTGCAGGTGGTCGTGTTGGTGTTCGGCGCCCTCGCGCTCACGTCCGTGCTCTTGGCCGCGTTCGTGCCGATCACGGCGTTCTTTCTCATTACCGGCGCCAATTACTACTTCCAGCACCTTCTGAATATCGCCATCGCAAGCGTTGCCGGACTTTTCGGCATGTACGCCCTTCACGAGGGGCTGAGGGTGGTCTGCGAGAAGCGCGGCGTGTACCCAAGAAAGGCGCTCACCATCATGCGAGCGTGGGCGTTGTTGTTCGCCTTCGTCGGAATCCAGTTGGCCTGGAATCTTCGCCCGTTCCTCGGCGATCGCAATCAACCCTTCCGTGTGTTTGGAACGTACCAGGGCAATTTCTACGCGGCGATCATCTACGCCGTGAACAAGCTGATGCAGGGAGAAGAGAAGCCAGCTGCGTCACCAAGCAGGCTTGATACGATACCCCGGTTTCGCGGTCTCGTCATCCCTCCAGTCGACACGGTCGCCGACACCACAGACCGACACAAACGTCCATGACACGGGATGGTGGCAGGGGTCCCCTTCTCGACAACGAGATTCTGACCATTGAAGAGGTCGCTCGGTACCTGCGGCTCACACCGCAGACCATCTACAAGTGGGCGCAGGAGAAACGGATTCCGGCAGCGAAGCTGGGGAAGGAGTGGCGCTTTCGGAAGAGCATCATCGATCGCTGGTTGGATGAGCAGATTCTGACCAGCGAATCGGGCTTCGAGCACTTGAAGAAGGAGACGTAGTCGAACCCTGACGGTGGAGCTACCATGTCATCGCAAGAAGGCCGTTCGAGCGCTGCGCTGCTGGTCCTGTTGGCGGCGGTGCTGCTCACGCCGGGAGTGTATTCGACGGCTTGTGCCGTCCAGGTTCGCCAACAGTCACCCGACAGTCTCGCTCAGGCACGGGCCCTGTACATGCAGAACAAGCTGGGCGAAGCCCTCCCGATCTTCCAAGCCGTCGCCGCGAAGGAGCCACAGAGCGGGGATGCGCGCGCGTGGTTGGCCGAAACAGCTAGGCGACTGCACGAATTCGACCGGGCCGCGGAAGCGGCGCGGACCGCGTTGCGCCTCGCACCGTGTCATGCCTTCGCCCACAACGTGTTGGGCGATCTGTATCGCCCCCAATGGAGCGACTGGGAAAAAGTGAATGCCGACTCGGCCTGGACCCACCTCCTGCAAGCTGCCGAGTGCGACTCCACCGATGGGAATCCGTGGACTGGAATCTGGGGTGAGGCGATGCGTCGCGGGGACGCGTCCATGGAGTCCAGAGCCTTGCGTCGCCTGGTCGAAAGGCATTTCCTCGCGCGCTCGGCCCTTGCCTACGGCCGCTGGCTTCTTCGGGGGCTGCCGGAAAACGCTGTGCTCTTGACCGCTGGAGACCTAAACACCTGGGGCGTGCTGGCGATTCAGACCGTCGAGCGGTTCAGAACAGACGTCGCAATTGTCAATACGAGCCTGTTGAACCTCGACTGGTATGCGAAGCTGATGAGCGAAAGGCATGGATTGCCGCTTGCGGCTCCCGCTCAGGCTGCAAGCGGGGTGTCGGACACGATCATCTCCGACTTGCGGGCGAAAAGCCTGGAAGGGATCCTGCGGCGTCCGCTCGCCGCGACCATTCCCCAGCCCTCGGGTCCCGGCCGGTTCGCCTTTGCCGGCTCCTACTGGTTACTGACGGGGCGCGACAGCATTGCCGACACGGCAGTCATCCGACGCGCCTTCGACGGCGTTCGCGGCGCCGACTTCGGGCTGCCTGTGGTGAGTCCGAAGGACAGAAGCCCCATACGGCGCGGGAGCTGGATACCGGAAACCCTGGTGGTCGCGGCGTTCCACTATGCGGACATCCTGAGGAGAGCCGGGTGGAAGGCGGACGCAGCGCGCACCGAAGCCTGGGCTCAAGCCTTTGGGCGAGAAGCGGGGTTGTCCTCAGAATCCATCGAGCACCTTCGTCAGTTCGCTTTGAAGGACTGAGGTTCAGGGACACGAGAGGCTGCGCCCCGCTCACACGGAAGACCGTGCACGCTGCCGCGCCGGCGTTGATCACGCCACGCGTTGGCGCCGCGGGCGCCGCTGGCGCTCGCCGCAGCAACACGAGACCCGGACCTGCACGCGACACCGCGTGACCGCGCCGTGGTACCATAGGTGGTGCCAACGCGGGCGTTGCTGGCCGTCGCTGCCCGGCGCTCGCGTCGCGTAACTCGTTGAAAACTCAACGGCCGTCGCTGGTGAGCGACGGCCGTCTCGTCTTGGGAAGCTGGCATTCTACCCCTGAATTACGCCCGCGTGCTGCGGCGGAATGTGGCGCCACACCCCGCCGCCTGTCAACGTGTTCCCTACCCCTTGCGATACCGCCAAGCGGTGATTCCCTTGCCCGCCGCCTGCACCTCGAACGGATGGTTGCCCTCGGGGTCGAGCGCCGGGACCGGCACCGTCTGCGTGACCACAACCTGGCCCTTGGCGTCGAGGAATTCCACGACCATGCTCCAGGGCTCGCTCTTCTTTTTGGGATGGTAATCCGTGATCATCCCTTTGAGCGACGCGGTATCGTCCTCCGGATTGAAACGGGTGACGTTCACTTCGACCGGCAACAGCGAGTCCGCCAACACGAGGTAGTAATAGGCCGAGTCACCCTTGCCGCGGAAGTTCCACCCCTGCGCCAGCAGCCGCAGGCCGTTCCGATTCATCGGGTCGAGCGCGACGAGCTGCTGCGCCGCGGGGAGCATGTTGGCCGTGTCGCGCAGGGCGAAATACGTGTGCGACAGGTTGAACCAGCCGTCCCGATAGAATGGGTTCTTTTCCAACCCCGCCTTGAAAGCGCGTTCGGCCATGCGATAGGTCTGCCGACTCGTGCTGCTGTACTCCTGCATCTTGGCCTTGTTCGCCTTGGACACGGAGTCGCACTGTGCGGTGAGGGCCTGCGCGGTGATCCGGGGATTCTGGCGCCGCCGCTGGCTCCGGCACGCGGTACCCGTGTCGCCGGTATCCGGGGCCTGCGACACGCTGTTGTAGATCGCCGCGCCGGCTTCGAACAGCTCGATGGCGTCCACCGAATCGGCGCGATCGATCACCCGGCTGTACAGCGCCACCGCCGAATCGGGCCGGTTCTGAGCGCTATGGATGAGCGCGAGGCCCACCACCGCTTGCGCGTCGTTGGGGTAGCTCTTGAGGTACTCACGGTACGCCGCGCCGGCGTCGTCCCACCGGCTCGCCCGGTGGTACACGCGGGCGACGTTGAACAGCGCTTCGCGCTTTTGCCGCGGGGCGGCCGTGTCGGCCGACTCCGCGGCGACCTTGGCGCCGATCTGGAAGTATTTCACCGAGGAATCCGGCTGCTCGGCGTTGGCGTACAGCGTCGCCAGGTAGATGAAGGTGTTCGCGTCGTCCTTGAAGATCGCGGCCGCGCGGCTGAAGCCGGCGATCGCGGAATCGGTGTTTCCGGCCTGCCACGCCTGCACGCCGCCGTTGTATGAGGGCACCCATAGCGAGTGGCGCCAGATGGCGATGTCGCCCCGGCAGGCCACGCTGAGCTCCTCGGCTTTGGTGAAGGCCGAGTCGGCGCCCACGGGGTCGTCCAGGAGCACGTGGTAGCGGGCCAGGTAGTACCAGGCGGCCGGGTTTTGCCCCTGCTCGCCCGTGGTCAGCGCCTGCGTCAACATCCGGCTCGCATCGGTGAGGTCGCGCTGCCGCTGGTCCGCGTGCTGGGTCGTGGCTGCGTTTTTCAAGTACTGTTGGGCCCGGTTCACCAGCGTGTGGCCCGGCTTGAGATCGCAGCGCGGCCCCACCCACGGGGTGGTCTGCGCCGGAGCCGGCGCGGCGCCGACCAGCGCGGCTCCGAGCAGTGCGACGGCGTACTTCACGCTCATCAGGCTACTCCTTGTGTTTCGCGATCTGGACCTCGGCGTCGCGCTGCGCGGCGCGCGCCACCTCGAGCGGCGGCTTCCCCAATGCCCGCGCCGCCGCGAGGACATCGTCGTATTCCGGCTTCACCCGGGGGTCGCCACCACCCACCGGCTCCAGCACCTTCACTCGTACCGCGACGTCAGGGCCGAGCTGCACGGTCAGCTGGTGGCGCGGCAGCGTGGCGCGCTCCGCCACCCAGCGCCGGACGCCGGCCGTCGTGCTATGGCGGAACAGCGTGGCCGTCACCGCGTCCGCCACCGCCTCAGGGGCCACGATTTCGACCCGAAACCCCGCTCGGCCCTTTTTCATCTGCACCGGCCAGGTCTGCACGTCCAATGCCCCAGCCGTCACCAGAGCCTGCCGGAGCGGTTCCACGTACTCAGGGCTCATATCGTCCACATCCGTCGCGAGCAGCGCGACCCGGCCGGCCTCGGTCGCCTCCTCCGCCACGAACACTCGCAGCGCGTTCGGATAGCGCTCGGGGTCGCGCTGGCCCGCCCCCCACCCGCTCTGCACCAGCCGCCAGCGCGCGGGGGGCGAGCCCGACGACAGCACGCGGAGTAACGCCGCACCCGTGGGTGTCGTCGCCTCCCCTTCGACCGGCCCGGCTGCCCCGGCGACCTCCAAGCCCTCCAGCAGGATCGCCGTAGCCGGCGCGGGCACCGGTAGCCGGCCGTGCGCCGCTTCCACCCACCCCGTCCCCAGGGCCACCGGCAGGTGATACACTGCTTCGACGCCAAGCTGCTCGAACCCCTCGATCGCCCCGACAACGTCGAGCACCGCGTCGACGGCCCCGACTTCGTGCAGGTGCACCTGCTCGGGCGCCACGCCGTGGACCCGTCCTTCCGCCTCCCCGATCAGCTGGAAGGCACGTACCGCGCGTTGCCGCACCCAGTCGGACACGGGCGCCCGCTCCACCAGCCGCACCAGCTCGCCGACATGCCGGCCGTGCGGCTGTGGCGGGATGGCGAACTCGACCTGCCGGCAACCGACGCCCGCGCGGCTCACGTCCCGCACCGTGACCCGGACCCCCTCGAGTCCCAGCCGGTGCGGCAACTCTTCCAGCCATCCGACCGGCAGCCCGAGGGCGATCAACGCACCCAGGGTCATGTCACCGCTGATGCCGGTGGCGGGATCGATGATAGCGATGCGCATGCGCGAAGTGAGCAAATATAAACGGGTTAGGCCCGGTAGAGCCACCCGGCACCGGTATTGAACAGCACCACGTGGTCGCGTGCCTGTAAGTCCCCACGCCGCTTGAGCTCGAGGGCCCCCGCCAGGGCCGCACCCCCTTCGGGCGCGGCATCGATCCCTTCGAGGGTCTGTAGCTCCCGGGCGCACGCGGCGAGGGCGTCGTCGCTCACTGCCACGGCCCCGCCACCGCTCTCCCGCAGCGCGCGCAACATGAGCCGGTCACCCAGCGGACCCGGGACGCGGAGCCCCGCCGCGATAGTTTGCGGATCGGGCCACGGCGTACACCGATCGGCCCCCGACGTGAACGCTTGCACCACCGGGGCGCACCCGGTGGATTGCACGGTGTACATCCGCGGCAGTTTCCGCGCTCCTTGAACCCACCCACAGTCTCGCAACTCCTGGAACGCCTTCCACATCCCGATCAGGCCCGTCCCGCCCCCGGTGGGATACACGATCGCGTCCGGCAGGGTCCACCCCAGTTGTTCTGCGAGCTCCAGGCCCAGCGTCTTCTTGCCCTCGATGCGGTAGGGTTCCCGGAGCGTGGAGACGTCCACGGCGCCTGCTTCGGTGGCGTAAGCGCGCGCCGCCGAGCCGCAATCGCCGATGTGGCCGTCCAAGAGCACCAGATCGGCGCCGAAGCTCCGGATCTGCGACAGGATCGTCTTCGGGGTGCCGGCCGGCGCGTAGACGCGCGCGGCTACGCCGGCGCGGGCGGCGTAGGCGGCCAAGGCGATCCCGGCGTTGCCGGCGGTCGGGACCACGAGCCGCGTCGCCCCCGCGAGCACCGCCCGCGTCACGGCGGCGGACAGGCCACGGGCTTTGAACGAGCCGGTTGGGTTCGTGCCCTCGTCCTTGACCATGAGCCTCTCGAACCCGTGCGTAGCTTCGAGGCGGGGCGCCCGCAGGAGCGGCGTCCCGCCTTCGCCGAGGGTGATGGGAGACTCTCGAGCGGCGATCGGGAGGAATTCGCGATAGCGCCACATGCCGCCCTGCCGAGTCTCCGGGTCGAAGCGGACTTCGGAGCGCGGGGGCGGGGCGGTGTGGTAACGTACCAGATACGGGGCGCCGCACGGAGCCGGACAGACGCCGGGCAGCCCGTCGGCTTCGCGCGTGCGGCCGCAGGACGAACACTCCAGCGTCCAGGGGAGCCCCATCATTCAGCCCGGAGGCGGTCGAGAATGCGCTCGGCGAGCGTGGTGGAGAATCCCGGCAGGGCCGCGATCTCAGCGGGCGAGGCGGTCTTGACCGCGGCGAGGGAGCCGAAGCGTTCGAGCAGCTTGCGCCGGCGGTTCGGCCCGATGCCCGGGATGCGGAGCAGCTCCGACGTGATGGTGCGTTGGGCGCGACGCTTCCGGCTGTAGCTCACGGCGAACCGGTGCGCCTCGTCGCGCGCACGCTGCAGCAGCTTGAGCGACGGGCTGCGCCGCGACAGGCGCAGCGGCTCGGCTCGGCCGGGGAGGAAGATCTCCTCGTCGCGTTTCGCGAGGCTGATGATCGGGAGCTGCCCGGC
Organism: Gemmatimonadales bacterium; assembly: GCA_050732995.1. Lineage (GTDB taxonomy): Bacteria > Gemmatimonadota > Gemmatimonadetes > Gemmatimonadales > GWC2-71-9 > JBOHSA01. The sequence goes on from JBOHSA010000027.1 coordinate 7,735, forward strand.
GCGGTCGCCCAGCGCACGCGCGGCTTCGAGCGCCGCGCCCAGCTGCCCCTTGCCGCCGTCGATCACCACCAGATCCGGCAGCACGACCTGCTCGGCGAGCCGGCGCGACAGGAACCGGGTGACCACCTCCTGCACCGCCGCGAAGTCGTCCTGCTGGCCCGGCCCCTTGATCCGGTAGCGCCGGTATTCCGCCTTCTTCGGGCGGCCCCCGTCGAACCAGACCAGCGACCCGACGGTGTCCCGTCCCTGGTTGGTCGACACGTCGATGCACACCAGCGCGCGCGGGACCGCGGACAGCCCGAGGTCGCGCCCGAGCGCGAACACGGGATCGGCGGCCCGCTCCTCGATGTCGAACGCCTCGATCATCAGGCTGTCCAGGAGGTGGCGCGCGTTCTGATCGGCCAGCTCGGCGAGCTTGGCGTTCACCCCGCGCTGGGGGAGGAGCCACTCCACGCCCGGGGCGAGCTCGCTGAACGAGCCGACGTCGTCCGGCGCGAACGGCAGGAGCACGCGCGCCGCCCGGCTCTCGAGCGGCAGGTAATAGCGCACCAGGAACGCGCTCAACACCGCCGCCTCGGGCGCGTGCTCCACGTTCTCGAGAAACCGGTGGTCGCGGGCGACCAGCCGCCCGTCGCGCACCCGGAGCACGACGCCGCAGGCATCGTCGCCGTCGCGCGCGAATCCGACCGCGTCCGCATTGCCCCCGCCGACCAGTTCCACCGCCTGCGGCCGCTCCAGCTGATCCAGCCACTGGATCGCGTCCCGCAGCTGCGCGGCGCGCTCGAAGTCCAGCGCCTGGCTCGCCTGCTGCATCCGCTCCCGCAGCCGGAGCCGCACGTCGACCGTCTTGCCCTCGAGAAAGAGCAGGACGTCGTCGATCATGCGGCGGTAGTCCTCCCGGCTCTGGTAACCCACGCACGGCGCGCGGCAGCGGTCGATGTGGTAGTCGAGACAGGGACGGTCCGGCGCCTCGCGGGGCAAGGCGTAGTGGCACGAACGCACGGTGAAAATCCGCCGGATGATCTTCAGCGTCTGCCGCAGCGTGCCCACGTCGGTGTAGGGCCCGAAGTAGCGGGCGCCCTCGATGTTGACGCGGCGCACGACGAGGACGCGGGGAAACGGCTCGGTCAGCGTGACCGCGATGCGCGGATAGCTCTTGTCGTCCCGCAGGCGGATGTTGAACCGCGGCTGATGCACCTTGATGAGATTGTTCTCGAGCAGCAACGCCTGCGCCTCGCTCGGGACGACGATCGTTTCGAGGTCGGCGATCTGCCGCGCGAGGGCGGCGCGCTCGGCACTCGCCTCGGCGTCGGGCCCGAAATAACTCGGCACGCGGGAGCGGAGACTCTTCGCCTTCCCCACATACAGGATCTCCCCGGCGGCGTTTTTCCAGAGATACACCCCCGCCCGATCCGGCAGGGTCTCTAGCTTGCGGGTGATGGGCGCAGGAGCTTCCACAGGGATGCGGCGTCGGGGTGTCTTAACACCAGCGTCAGGACGAGATACGTGACGCCAAAGATAGCCAGGACGAGGCCCCCCACGGGGAGGGCCGCCAAGCCGGCAGGTAACGCCCACCGGGCGGCTGCGCTCGCCGCCGCGGCCGCTGCGAGGGCCGCCACGACCGAGATGGCGACCGCGCGCCACAGGGCCCGGTCCAGAATACCGCTCCCCGCCCGGCCCCTCCCCTCCCCACCGCTCAGCCGGCGGTCGAGGCCGCGCAGCAGGAGGACGAAGTTCAGCGCGCCTCCCAGCGACGAGCCGAGAGCGATCCCAGCCGGCCCGTAGACGCGCATCAGCAGCGCGGCGAGTCCTGTCGAGACGGCCAACGAGAACACGCCGATCCGGACGGGGGTTCGCGTATCCCGCAGCGCATAGAAACCCGACGAGAGGAGCTTGAGGCTCCCCTGCCACAGGATGCCGATCCCGTAGGCGGCAAGCACGCCGCCTACCAGCGCCGTGTCCTGGGCGGCGAACCGGCCGGTTTCAAACAGCGCACCGATGATGTAGTCGCCCAGCGCCACGAACGCGAAGGCGGACGGCAGCACGAAATAGGCGATGCGCCGGAACCCCGTCCCCACCCGCGCGCGCAGCACGTCGCCAGACGCCTCCCCCTTCGTTCCCTCACTCATCCTTTGGGCGGCGTCGCGGGACAGCTCGGGGAGCGCCACGGCGGCCACGGAGACGCCGAACAGACTGATGGGCAGGACCTGCACGAGCTGCGCGTAGGTGAGGCTGGCCACGCCTCCGACGCCCCACAGGGACCCGAGCACCGTGTCTACCAGCCCGGAGATCTGTGCCACGCCGGCGCCCAGCACCAGCGGCGCCCAGGCGCCGAGCACGTTCCGTACTCCTTCGGTCGCCGTGGTGACCCGGATGGCGATGCTCCTCCCCAGCAGCCTCCAGCAGGTGGGCAGCTGGACCCCGACCTGGAGCACGCTGCCCGCCACCGTTCCCCAGGCGAGCGCGAGCGAGAGCCGCTCCATGCGCTCGCCCAGCGGCAGCTCCGGCGTGACGAGCCAGGCACCGGCCGCGACCAGGGCGGCGATGCCCGCCACGTTCCAGAGGGCGGGCGCGGCGTAGGGCAGGAAGAACCGGCGGTGGGTGTTGAGGATCCCGAGGCACCAGGCCGACACCACCATGAGGCCCGACATGGGGAAGAGCAACCTGAGCAGGGTGATGGTGAGACGCCGGGTGGGCGCATCGAATCCCGGGGCGAGCACGGTCGCGAGCGCCGGGGCCAAGGCGATGCCCGCGAGCGCGAGCGCGGCCGTGCCGAGCAGCAGGAGGCCGAGCACGGCTCCGGCCAGCGAGCGGGCCGCCGCCTGGTCGCGCTCGTTGAGGGCGGTGTAGACCGGTATGAACGAGGCGGAGAGCGTGCCCTCGCCCAGGAGGTTACGCAGGGCGTTGGGGATGCGCAGGGCGGCGCGGAACGCGTCCGCCGCGTACTCGTTGCCGAAATAGTGGGCGAAGACCCGCTCCCGGACGTAGCCCAAGATGCGGGTCACGAGGATTCCGGCGGCGACGCGGGCCGCCTGGCGGCCGCCCCCCTGTGCCGCTGCGCTCCCGCTACGCTCCGGCGCGGTCAGGACGATTTCTTGCGGGTGGGATCTTCCAACAGCCGCTGGACGAACTGGATCTCGTCGCGCATGCCGGACACGGTGCGGTTCAGCTCGTCCAGGTCACCTTCGAGGAGCTCCACCTTCTGCTGCAGCAGTTTCACGTCGCCGCGCGTCCCCGCCCCCACGGCTCCTTCCCCGCCCCCGTCGCCGTGCACGTCGAAGCGGCGGGCGAACGTGCGGCCGAGCGGCGAATCGAGGAAGATCGCCGTCACGGTAATGAGGATCGCACCGCCAAGCACGACCAGAAGCACCGCAGCCCACATACCGGATTCTACGAAGCCTCCGCCCAGCGCGCCACCTCCGCGTCGAGCGCGTCCAGCAGTGCCGGGCCGTGGCGGATGAGGAACGATGCGATCGTCAGCACGCGCTCCTGCGGCTTCCCATTGGGGTACACCGTGGCGCGGGCCCGCGCGAGCTGTCCCAGGAGGGTCTCGTTGCCGCGCTTGAGGCTGGCGATGAGCTTCTTCTCGATCTCCTGCGTCCCCCCCACCGCGGTGTTGCGCGCCGTCTGGACCGGCCGCTCGAGGGTGGGGTCGATGCCGGCCACCGTGCGCGCGAGACGCCCGTAGTCGTCGTCCAACCGGGCCCGCAGGGCGGCGAACGACTCGCTCACTTCGGGCGGGAGCGTTTCCCGCACCAGGCGCGCTTCCAGCGCCCCGGGCGCCCCGGCGAAGTCCTCGAGCCGCAGTCCGTGCTTCTCCATCATCTTCTCGACGCGCCCTTCCACCAGCACGCCCGACCAGCGGGGCACGGCCGCCGGTGCGCGGAGGTCGGCCCCGAGGGCGGCGTACAGGGGCGCGGCCTCCGGCAAGTACGCGAACTCACCCGGGCCGGCCGCGTACGCCACAGTGGGGAACAGCGCCGCCTCGACGGCGGGTCGCAGCAACACGTTGGGCGACAGCCGTTCAGGCGCCTCGGCGGCGATCCGTTCCAGCTCGGCCCGGGAAAAGCGCTCCTCGCCACGCCGCGTGACGAAGCCGGCGCCCTCGGGACGCAGCCGATCGCGGCCGGCCCGCCCCTCGACCATCACCGGACTGAGTCCGTCCGGCAGCGTAACCGCCAGCGCCTTGAGCAGCCACGGGGCCATGGCGCGCTTCGCGGCGGGATCGTGGGCTCGAAAGATCACCAACTCCCCGCCCTGCGCCGTGTTTCCTCGGGGGCCTGGCAGCGTCGCCAGCGCGTGCGCGAACGCGTCCGCGAGCGAGACGTCCGGCCGATAGGCGTTCGCGAGCCAGTCCAGGACCGGCCCTTTGAACTCGGTGTCCGGCGTTCCGGCGCGCAGCGTCGTGAGGGCGGCGGTGATCTCAGGTCCGCAGGGTTCGCGCGCGAGGGGCAGCGACGGGGCGTCCGAGGGGCGCTCGCGCAGCACGATCTGGGCGAGGTCGCCGGCCGCGTTCAGCACCCACGCATGATTGGCTTCGGCAAAGTCGTGATCGTCGCCCGCGACCCAGAACACGGGCACGACGGGGGCCGCCCTTTCGCGCGCCAGGCGGCGCGCCAGCGCGACGGCGGAGAAGGCCTTGTAGATGGTGTAGAGCGGCCCCGTGAACAGGCCGGGTTGCTGGCCGGTGGTGACGACCAGGACCTCACCGTGCGCCAGCCGGTCGCGGGCCGGGCCGGGCAGCGCGGCGGCAATCACGTCCGGCGCGACGCGGCGCGGCCGGCCATCGGCGGGCGGCACCGGCGGCGCGATGGGCGTCGCCACGATCCTCACTCGCCGAACACCTCCGCCTGGAACGTGAATACTTCGGTGCCGGGCTCCGCCCACACCTCCGGCGCCAGCCCGGCCTTGCGACAGGTGGCCGCCAGGAAGGCATCGGGCCCCCAATGATACTCCGGGGCCACTTGGGGGAGTAGCACACCCTGGGCGCTGCCCCGCCGCACCACGAGGCCGTCCCGCCCCACCACGATGCGGGTGACGTCCACGGGGACGAGCGGCGCGGGGGGGGTGAGCGCGGAGATCTCCACGCGGACGCCGGCGAGCTCGTCCGCGCTCACGGGGGGAAACCGGGGATCGTCGCGGGCCGCGGCGACCGTCATATCGCGCACGATGTCCCCTAGGGGGCGGTCCGCCGCCAGATGGCCGATGCACCCCCGGAGCGTCCCGCCGGCCATCAGGGTGACGAACGCGCCCCGCCTGCGCGCGGCGGCGCCGGCCGCGGGCGGTGCCGGAAGCGGGCGTCCCC
>JBOHSA010000028.1:0-1635 GCA_050732995.1 Gemmatimonadales bacterium
GTGTACCGGCGCGAGCGGCTGCGGGCCGGCCACCGCCTCGACGGCCCGGCCATCGTGGAGCAGATGGACTCGACGACGGTGCTCCTGCCGGGCCAGTGGGCCGCCATCGACGCGCACGCGAACATCCGGATCCACAGGTGAGCCCGGAGGAGCCCCGCGCCATGGACCGCATCACGCTCGAGGTCATCGGCGCCGCCCTGCTCTCGGCCGCCGAGGAGATGGGCCAGGTGCTCATCCGGTCCTCGTACTCGACCAATATCAAGGAGCGCCAGGACTGCTCGACGGCCGTCTTCGACCCGCGCGGGGAGGTCATCGCCCAGGCCGAGCACATCCCCATGCACCTCGGCTCGCTGATCATGATCGTGCAGGAGGTGCTGCGCCGGTACCCGCTGGCCGGCATGCGCGCGGGCGACCTCTTCATCGGCAACGATCCCTACACCGGCGGCAGCACGCACCTGCCCGACATCACGGTGGCCTCGCCGGTGTTCGTCGGCGGCGAGATCGTGGCCTTCGTGGCCAACATCGCGCACCACGCCGACGGCTCCGGGCGCGAGACCCGGTCCATCTGGGACGAGGGGCTGCGCATCCCGCCCCTGCGCCTCGTCGAGGCCGGCGTGCTGCGCGAGGACCTGATGGAGCTGCTCCTGCTGAACTTCCGCCTGCCGCGGGAGCGGCGGGGCGACTTTCGCGCCCAGTTCGCCGCCAACCGGATCGGGGGCGAGCGCGTGGCCGAGCTGTTCGCCCGGTACGGCCGCGCCACCTGCGAGGCGGCCATGGCCGAGCTCCTGGCCTACGGCGAGCGGAAGATCCGCACCGCGCTGCGCAGTATCCCCGACGGCGTCTACGCCTTCGAGGACTGGATGGACGACGACGGCGCCGACGGGCCCCCCGTGCCCATCCGCGTCACGATCACCGTGACGGGGGACGCGATCGCGCTCGACTGGACCGGCAGCGGCCCCCAGGTCCCGGGCGACATCAACGTCGTGTACCTGGCCCTCGTCGCCACGGTGTACTACGCGCTGAAAGCGCTGCTCGACCCCACCATCCCCGCCAACGGCGGCTTCTACCGTGCCATCCGCGTGAGCGCCCCCGAGGGCTCGATCGTCAACGCGCGCCCGCCCGCCGCGGTGGCCTGGCGCACGCAGACCTGCCAGCGCATCGCCGATGTCGTCTTCGGCGCGCTGGCGGGAGCGCTCCCGGAGCGCGTCATCGCCGCCACCAACGGCGCCAACTCGGCGTGGGTCTTCAGCGGCATGGACCCCCGCACCGGCCAGTACTACGTCTATCTGGAGACGCTGGCCGGCGGCTCCGGCGCGCGGGCCACCAAGGACGGCCTCGACGCCGTGCAGGTGCACATCACGAACACCTCGAACCTGCCCGTGGAGGCGCTGGAGATGGAGTACCCACTGCTCGTCGAGGAGTACGGCCTGGTGCCCGAGTCCGCGGGCGCCGGTCGCCATCGGGGCGGCATGGGGCTCCGGCGCACCATCCGCGTGCTGGGCGAGGAGGCGACGTTCCTCGGCACGCTGGATCGCGCGCGGATCGCGCCCTGGGGCCTGGCCGGCGGCGGGCCGGGCGGCAAAGGCGCGCTCGTCCTCAACGCGGGCGCGCCGGGTGAGCGGCCCTTGCGCCCCA
>JBOHSA010000029.1:0-2390 GCA_050732995.1 Gemmatimonadales bacterium
GCGCCTGCCCGGGGCGGAGGCGCCGGTCCCGCTCCGGGCGATCGTCGCGCCGCGCCCGGCGCGCACAGCGCCCGAGCTGCGGGTGACCCGCCTGCCGCCGGTCGAGGCGCTCGCGACACTCCTCGCCGCCCCGCGCGTCCTCGGCTGGCAAGCTCCGGCCGTGCTGCGCGCTCACTTCCTCGCCTGCGCGCACCTCGTGCACCACGTCCCGGTCTATGCCGCGGACATCCCGTGGGGGCCGCCGTTCGACCCGGCGCTCGCGGCCGACCTGCTCGCCCGCACCGGACTCGACACCGCTGTGACGGAGGCACGCGCCTGACGCGCCCGCCGCTCGCGAACCTGTTCGCGGCGCACAGCCCGGACCCGGCCTGGCTCGACGACCTCGCCGGCGCGCTCGAGCGGAGCGGCGAGTTCGCCGAGGTCTGGCGGCCCGATCCGACGTGGGTGGCGGCGGCGGCCCCGCTGCCGCGCAGCCCGCCGGACGGCGCCGAAGCCCGCCGCCTCGGCCTCGCGTTCGCCGAAGGGCGGGACGTGATCGGCCCGCCGTCCGAGGCCGCCCGGCTCGCGGACGCCGACCCCGACCGGCTGGCCGCGCTCCCCGGCGATTTCGGGTTCATCCGGTTCCGGCCGCGTGGCCGGGCGACGGTCGTGCGCTCCTGCGGCGGCCTGGTGCCGTTCTACCTCTGCGGCGGGGGTGCCGACGGCCGTTGGGCCGTGGCGACCCGCCTGGGCTACCTGGTGCGCTTCCTGCCCGACGAGCCGCGGCTCGATCCCCTGGTCAACGCCATCTGGACCAGCGGTTACGGCGTGTTCGCCGACGGGCGCACGTTCCTCGAAGGGGTCGCGATTCTCGATCGGGGTTGCCACGCGCGGCTCGAGGCCGGCCGGCCGGCCGCGCTGGGCCGCTACTGGGACCCCCGGCCAGCGCGCCTGACGCCGCCCTCGCCCGCGCGCGCGCACGCGCACGCCCACCGGCTGCGGGACCTCCTGCTCCGCCGGCTGGAGCGCGACCTCGATCCCGAGGACGGCAACCTGCTCACGCTCAGCGGCGGGGTGGACTCCTCGGCGCTCGGCGCGCTCGCGGCGGGCGCTGTGGGGCGCCCCGTGTGGACGTGGAGCATGCTGCCCGATCAGGCGGACTGGTTCGCGGACGAGATGTCCTACATCCGCCCGCTCGCCCACCGGTACGGCTTCACGCGCTCCTGGATCGTCCGCCTGCGGGAGACCACCCGCGTGGAGCTGCTGCGCGCCGCGCCGTCCGTGGCGTTCCACGTCGCGCACCCGGCGCTGTGCGCCCTTCCCGAGATCGTGCGGCAGGCCGAAGTGCGCGTGCTGTTCGGTGGCGAGTTCGCCGATGAAGTCTGCGGGTCCGCCCTCACGCTGCCGGACTGGACGGCGCACACCTCCCCGGCCGCCCTGGCGGCGCGCCTCCGGGCGCTGCCGTTCGGGCCGCGCACGCTGGTGCGCTGGGTCATGCACCGCGCCCGGGTCCTGGCGCGGCGGCCCCGCATGCCGTTCCCGCCGAGGCTGTTCGCGTTCATCCGGCCGGAGCTGCAGGCAGAGTACCGGGAGTGGCTGGCCCGCCGGCGTCGAGCGGCGGTCGACGATCGGCGCCCCCTGTCCTACCTCAGCCTGCGGACCGAGCTGCACGGCTTCGTGGCGATGAACTGGGAAGTGGCGAGCGCCCTCGGCGTGCGGCGGTCGTTCCCGTTCTTCAATCGCGAAATGCTCGAGCTCGCTTGCGACTGCCATCCGCACGAGCTCGTGGGGCCGGGCCCCAAGCGACTGCTCCGCGCCGCGCTGGACGGCCACGTGCCGCCGCGCAATCTGTATCGCTCGCATAAGGGCCTGTGGAGCGCTCACCTCCGGGGCGCGCGGCTTGCCTGGGACGCGGCGCTTCCCGAGGCGGTCGGGGCCGTGGTGCGCGCGGACTGGCTGCCGCGGCCGCCGGCCGTGCTGGATCTGTGGGACGCTTGCGGCCTCGCCCAGCTAGGGTTATTCGTAGAGTCGGTCGCCCAGTGGCGGGCGCGCGGTGCACGCGCGCTCACGCCGGCCCAGGCAGCGACACAGGAGGCGCGATGACCGAGCCCAGGACGCCTGACCAGCTGACTCGCCTCCCCGATGGGAGTCGGAAGCCGTATGAGACGCCGACGTTGACCAAGCTGGGGACCATCACGGAACTCACCCAGGGCTATTCGGATCCCCTGCCGGACGCTATGGTGCTCGGCAGCCAGTGAAGGCGCGCTGATCCCCGGCGCGCGCACCCATGCCGCGAGGTCGCGCTCCGAACACCGGCGGCCGGCCACGTCGAGCCTCACCTCCACGACTTCGGGCTCCGCAGCACGAATCTCCCAGCCGTTCACCCCACCCTACCGCGGATTCAGGATCCC
>JBOHSA010000030.1:0-17484 GCA_050732995.1 Gemmatimonadales bacterium
CGCCCCCGCGGCGCCCGAGAGCCAGGCCCAGACCGCCGCGCCCTCGCCGCCGCCGTGCAGCCACTCGGCCGCGACGACCACCGCGACGCCGCCCGCGATCACGACATGAGCAAGCCGCTGCACCTCAAGCTCCTTGTCCCGGACCAGGTCCGCGCCGCGCTCGCGCGGGATCCGCGCCTGCTGGTGCCCGTGGGCACCTGTGAGCAACACGGCCCCCATCTCCCCCTGGGCTGCGACACCCTCATCGTCGAGCGCCTCGCCGACGAGCTCTCGGCCGCCTTCGGCATCCTCCGGGCCCCGACCGTCGAATACGGCGTGAACACCGCCACCAAGCGCCAATACCCCGGCAACGCGGCGGTGCGCCGCAAGACACTGCACCGCTGGATGAACGACCTGCTCGGGTCGTGGGAGCAGGCGGGCGTCGGCAGCTTCATCATACTCACCGCGCACGGGCACGACCCGCACCAGGAAGCGCTCACCACGCTCCGGACCCATCGCGCCCGCGTGTTCACCGTGGACGTCTTCGCGCTGGACTTCACCGGCCACCTGGACGACGCCGCCGGCCCGATGCACGGCGGCGAGCTGGACACTTCGTTACTCTTGTACCTCGCCCCGGAGCTCGTCCACATGGAGGTCGCCCAGGACTTCGCCCTGCCGGACCGGGCGCTGGCACGTTACCGCCGCGGCGGGACCGGCGCCCTACCGGCCCTCAGTCCCGGCTCCCTAGGCCGGCCCACCATCGCGTCGCCCGAAAAGGGGGAACGGTTGTATAAGATGATTTATGAGCGGGTGGCCGCGCGAGTTCTCGGCGGGGGTGGGGGGGGAGGGGGTGGGGGTGGAGGTGGGGGGGTGGGGGGGAGAGAGGGAGCGGTCGCCTGAACCCGCTGCTCGTCGCGCTCGCCGTGCTGCAGGCCGGGGCCCCGCCCCTGCTGGACGAAGGCACGTTCATCATCCGCCGCGACACGGCCGAGCTGGGCCGCGAAAGCTTCCGGTTCGCGGCCGGCCGCCTGGCGGGCGGCGGGACCGGTTGGACGCTGGCGACGACCGCGCGCTACGACCGCACGCGGCCCGTCGTGGTGCTCGCCCCGATCCTCGAGGTCGGCCTGGATTCCCTCCCCGTAAAGCTGCAATACGACGTCGCCGACCCGAGCGCGCCGCTCCGCATCCTCGGCCAACTCGGCCGCGGGCGGTTCACGGTGCGGTTCGTGGCGCAGGCGATCGAGCGCGCGCGCGAGTTCCCCGTGCGCGGTCCCACCGTGGTGCTGGACGATTCCGTCTTCGCGCTCTACGTGTTCGCCGCGTGGCGCGCGGCGCCGGAGCCGCAAGCCCTGACCGCCCTGTTCCCGCGCGCCGCGCGCCGCGAGGCGTTGACGGTCCAGGAGCACGGCCTCGAGCCCACGACCCTGCACGGCGATCCCGTGACGCTGCGCCACGTGACGCTCACCGGCGGCCAGCACGAGCTCGTGCACCTGTGGCTCGACCCGGCGGGTCGCCTGCTCAAAGTCGAAATCCCGTCCCGCGCGCTCACGGTGGAGCGGCTGCCGGCCGATTGACCCTCCGGGTTCGTCGAGTAAGTTTTGGTTTGGCAAAGCGTTATCCGACCGGGGCTACGGGCGTCGCAGGTCGAAACCGGGGACCGGAGGCTCGCGTATGGGGTTCGACCTCACGCCCAGAGACTAAGGAAACCCATGAAACACGCGTTGTTTGTCGCGGGGTTGGTGTGCTGGCCAGCCTTCGCGACCGCTCAGCAGTCCGCGCCCGCGCAGACTCCGGCGACACTGTCGCTCGCCGACGCCATCGCCATCGCCCGTGAGCACAACCCGACCTACCGGCAGGTGCAGAACGACCGCGGCCCCGCCGCCTGGGGCGTGCGCAACGCCTGGAGTGCGATGCTGCTCCCGACGGTGACCGCGTCGGGTGGCGTCACCTACACCGGGCCGGGCAAGCAGACGTTCCTGACCTCGAGTTTCTCGCAGAGCGTGTCGACCGTTTCGTCCTCGTACGACATCGGACTCTCCTGGCAGCTCTCGGGGGCGACGCTATCGCAGCCCGGCCTCCAGCGGGCGCAGCAGCGGGCGACGGACATGGACATCGCCGGCGCGGCGACCACGCTGGTCACCGTGGTGACGCAGCAGTACCTGACCGTGCTCCAGGCGATCGAGAACGCCGAAGTCGCCCGCAAGCAGCTCGAGCGCAATCAGGAGTTCCAGAAGCTCGCCCAGGCGCGGTTCGACGTGGGCCAGGCGACCCTGATCGACGTCCGCCAGGCGCAGGTAGCCCGGGGGACGGCTGAGGTGGCGCTGCTGCGCGCGGAGACAGCGGTGAGCATCGAGAAGTTGCGCCTGTTCCAGGGGCTCGGGGTGAGCGCGCCGGTGGACGTCAAGGGCGTCCGGCTCACCGAGACGTTCACCGTTCAGGCGCCCGCGTGGAAGCTCGAGGATCTGCTGCGGACGGCGGAGCAGCAGAACCCCGCGTTGGCCGCGCTGCGCGCCCGCGAGCAGGCGGCCACCTGGGGCGTGCGCGCCGCCACGGCGAGCTACGGCCCGACGCTGTCGGTGTCGGCCGGCTGGTCCGGCTTCACCCAGCAGTTCACCGACGTCGATCCGATCATCTCGGATCAGCAAACGGCGTTCGATCTCCAGAAGGCCCAGTGCGACGAGGACAACATCATCCGGACGAACAACGGGCTGCCGCCGCGGGACTGCAACATCTACGTCTGGGGCGCGCAGAACGAGCGGGCGCTGCGGGCCCAGAATTCGGTGTTCCCCTTCGAGTTCACGCGCCAGCCGTTCCAGGCCCGGTTCACGCTGACGCTGCCGCTGTTCACGAATTTCTCGCGCCCGCTGCGCGTGTCCGAGGCGAAGGCGCAGCACGGCGATCTCGAGGAGTCGGTGCGCGCGCGGGGTCTGGCGGTGCAAACCGACGTGAGCCAGGCCCATCTCACGCTCGAGACCGCGCACCGGACGATCGCGATCCAGGACACGAGCCGGGCCGCGGCGCGCGAGCAGCTCCAGCTGGCCACGGAGCGCTACCGGGTGGGATCGGGAACGTTCTTCGAGCTGCTGGACGCGCAGGTGGCGTCCCTGCGGGCCGAGTACGATTACATCAGTGCTGTGTACGACTATCACAAGGCGGTAGCCGCGCTGGAGTCGGCGGTCGGCCGGCCGCTGCGCTAACGAGAGGATCGGGGGATCATGTCCAAGCGGAACAAGGTGCTGGTGGGCGTCGGGCTGGGGGTGTTGCTGGTCGGGGTCGTGATCGTCAGCGCCAGCGCGAAGCGCGAGAAGGGGGCCGAGGTCCGGTTCGAGGACGTGGGCCGGCGCGACCTCGTCGCGGCCGTCACCGCGAGCGGTAAGGTCCAGCCCAAGCGCAAGGTGGACGTGAGCGCCGACATCACGGGGCGAATCACGCGGATCGTCGTGCGGGAGGGGGACTACGTGCAGAAGGGGCAGTTCCTGCTGCAGATCGATGCGACCATCTACCAGGCGAACCTGCAGCGCGCCCGCGCCGGCCTCGCCTCGGCCGAAGCCTCAGCCGTCCAGGCCAAGGCCAATCGGGCCCAGGCCGAGCGCGCCCTGAAGCGCACCCGGGAGCTGCGCGAGCAGAACCCCAACCTGGTCTCGCCGGAACAGGCGGAGCAGGCGCAGACGGCCTTCGAGGTCGCCGACGCCCTCGCGAATTCGGCCCAGCACCAGGTGGACCAGTCGCGGGCCGCCGTCCAGGAAACCCGGGACCAGCTGTCCAAGACGCACCTCGTCGCCCCCATGGCGGGCCGGGTCACCCGGCTCGCGGTCGAGGAGGGGGAGGTGGCGGTCCCGGGCACGTTCTCGCGCGAGACCGGCCTGCTCCTCACGATCTCCGACCTGTCGGTCATCCAGGTCGAAGTCCAGGTGGACGAGACCGACGTCGTGCGGCTGCACCTGGCCGATTCGGTCGAGGTCACGATCGACGCGTTCCCCGACACGACCTTCATCGGCCGGGTGACGAAGGTCTCGGACAGCGCGATCCTCACGGCGGCCGCTTCGACGCCGGGGTCCAACGACCGCGCCGTGGACTACGAGGTCGAGATCACGCTGGGCAATCCTCCCGCGGACGTGCGGCCGGACCTCTCGGCCACGGCTCGGATCATCACCGACACGCGCCAGCAGGCGCTGGCCGTCCCGATCATCGCGCTCACCGTGCGCGAGCACGCGCCCGTCTCGACCGAAACCCGCCCGGCCGACACCGCCCTGGCCGGGAAAAAGAAGGAGACCGAGGGCGTGTTCGTGGTGACCGCCGGCAAGGCGACCTTCCGCCCCGTGAAGGTGGGGATCGCGGGCGACGAGTACTTCGAGGTCGTGGACGGCGTCCAGGAAGGCGAGACGATCGTGGCCGGTCCCTACCAGGCCATCCGCGATCTGAAGGACGGCGCCCCGGTGCGCAAGTCCCGCCAGCAGGGGGATACGACCGCCGCGCGGCGGACGTCGTGACGCCGGTGCAGGAGTTCCACACCGGGGACCGGCCGCTCCCCGACGTCATCATCCTCACGCACAAGCTGACGCGCGACTACGACATGGGGTCGGAAGTCGTGCGGGCGCTGCGCGGGGTGAATCTCCAGATCCGGCGGAACGAGTACGTGGCCGTCATGGGGCCGTCGGGCTCGGGGAAGTCGACGCTGATGAACCTCATCGGCTGTCTCGACACGCCCACGAGCGGCGAGTACTGGCTGAACGGGCAGCACGTGTCCCACCTGGTGGACGACGAGCTCGCGCGGATCCGGAGCAAGGAGATCGGGTTCGTCTTTCAGACGTTCAATCTGCTGCCGCGCGCCAACGCCCTGCACAACGCCGAGCTGCCGCTGATCTACGCGGGTCTCGCGGCGCGGGAGCGTCGGGCCCAGGCGGCCCACGCCCTGGAGCGGGTGGGCCTGGGCGACCGGATGGACCACAAGCCGAACGAGCTGTCGGGCGGCCAGCGCCAGCGCGTGGCCATCGCGCGGGCGCTGGTGAACACGCCCAGCATCCTGCTCGCCGACGAGCCCACCGGCAATCTCGACTCGACCACGAGCGGCGAGATCATGCACGTGTTCGCGGACCTGCACCGGCAGGGCCAGACGATCGTGATGGTCACCCACGAGCACGACATCGCGGCGCACGCGGCGCGGGTGGTGACGCTGCGCGACGGGCTGGTGGCGACCGACCAGCGCCAGGCAGCCTGAGTGGCGTTTCTCGACGCCATTCGGCTCGCGCTCCAGACGCTGCGCGCGCAGAAGCTCAAGAGCGGGTTCTCGCTCATCGGCGTGTTCATCGGCGTGGCCTTCTTCATCGGGGCCTGGTCGATCACGAACGGCATCAATGTGTACATGACCGAGAAGTTCGCCGGGACGATCATCGGCGTGAACACCTTCCACCTGCGCCGCCGCCCGAACTTCACCCCGAACATCAGCGACTCCACCTGGCGCGCCTGGGCGCGCCGGCCGCGGATCCGCTTCCGCGACGCGGAGGCCGTCGCCGCCGGCATCACCCTTCCCGTCCTCACGGCGTGGCAGTCGACGGACCAAGGCGATATCGAGGCGAACGGCAAGACCGTCCGGGGGGCGGAGATTACCGGCGCCACCGAGCGCTACTTCGACATCAAGAACCTGACCATCGTCCAGGGCCGACCGTTCACCGCGCAGGAGGTCCGCGGAGGCGTGCCCGTGGTGGTGATCGGGAGTGAAGTAGCGGAGAAGCTCTACCCCCGGCGCGACCCCGTCGGCAAGGCGGTGCGCATTGGCGGGCGACCCTACCGGGTGGTGGGGGTCGTCGCCGAGCAGGGCAAGCTGTTCGGGTTCTCGCTCGACCGCTTCGCCGTCGCGCCGGCGCTCTCCCCCGTCCAGGATCTCGTGAACCCGCCGGGGGTGGTGGACGCGCTGATCGTCCAGGCCAGCACGGTCGTCGAGATGCGCGACGCGATGGCCCAGGCCGAAGGCATCATGCGCAGCCGGCGGCACCTCCGGCCGCAGCAGGCGAACAACTTCGTCCTCGAGACCTCCGAGGGCGTGCTCGAATTCTGGGGCGGGATCCAGCGCATCCTGTTCTTCTTCGGCCCCATGCTCGTGTCCATCTCCCTCGTGGTCGGCGGCATCGTCATCATGAACATCATGCTGATGGCGGTCGCGGAGCGCACGCGGGAGATCGGCCTGCGAAAATCCCTCGGGGCCCGGCGTCGGGACATCATGCGGCAGTTTCTGGTCGAGTCGGTGACGCTCGCCGGAGTCGGTGGCGCGCTCGGCGTGGCCACCGGCGTGCTGCTGACCTTCGGGCTCAAGGCCGTGTCGCCCCTGCCGACCACCCTCTCCGGCGTGTCGATCGTGCTGGGATTGATGCTCGGCGGCCTGACGGGCATCGTGGCCGGCGTGTACCCGGCCAGCCGGGCGGCCCGGCTGGACCCGATCGTCGCGCTGCGGCAGGAGTGACCCGATGACCGCTCTCTTCGAAGGCGTCGGCATCGCGCTGTCCTCGCTGCGCGCGCACAAGATGCGGGCGGCGCTCACCATCCTGGGCGTGGCGATCGGGGTGATGGTGGTGATGGTGATCGGCGCGCTGATCGCCGGGTTCAACAAGGGTCTGTCCGACATGCTCGAGACTCTCGGCCCCAAGACCTTCTACGTCGGCCGGTATTGGGGCGGCACCGGCAACGAAGACCCCGACGATCCCAACCCCTGGCAGCGGCGCCCCCCGCTCACCATCGCGGAGGCCGAGCGCCTCGAGGCGCTGCCCACGATCAAGTTCGCCGTGGTCGACGAGAACGCCAACGCCGACATCGTCTTCGAAGGGAAGCGGCTCGGCTCGGTGAGCATTCAAGGCCGGGACGCCGATTGGCCCAAGGTCTCCGGCGGGGCCATCTACCCCGGCCGCTCCTTCAGCGCCCTCGAGGACCGGGCCAACGCCTTCGTGGTCGTGATCAACACCAAGGTCGCCGAACAACTCTTCGCCGAGCGGGACCCGATCGGTCGGCGCGTCAAGATCGCCGGCCTCCCCTACGACGTCATCGGGGTCTACGACCCGCCCACGGGCCTGTTCGGGGAAGGCGACCAGAACGAGGTGTTCATCCCCTACGGCACGCTGGTGAAAAACATTCCGTTCTGGCCGGGGTGGATGGACCTGTTCGTGGCCCCGGAAGACAGCGTCCCGGTTGATCGCGCCATCGATGACGTGACCATGGCCCTGCGAACCATGCGGGGCCTCCGGCCGGGACAACCCAACAATTTCGACGTCGTCACGCAGGAAAAGTATCTGGAGACGATCAACAGCATGACGAGCGTCTTCAAAGTCATCATGATCGTGCTGTCGATGGTCGGCCTCATGGTCGGCGGCATCGGCGTGGTCGCGATCATGATGATCTCGGTGACCGAGCGCACGCGGGAGATCGGCGTACGCAAGGCGCTGGGCGCCACGCGGCGCGAAGTGCTGTGGCAGTTCCTGGTGGAAGCCGCCACGCTGACGCTGGTGGGGGGGGTGATCGGGATGATCGCCGGGGGCTCGATCTCGCTGTTGCTCGCCGCGGCGACGCCGATCCCGGCCTACGTCCCGCTGGGGTCCCTGGTCGCGGCGCTGGGCGCCGCCGCCGTGACCGGACTGCTCTTCGGCATCTATCCCGCCACCAAGGCGGCGCGGCTCGACCCGGTCGAAGCCCTCCGGTACGAATAGCGCGACATGCCGTTCTTCGAGGCGATCCGCCTCGCCTTCCAGACGATCCGCTCCCAAAAGCTGAAGAGCGCCTTCTCGTTGATCGGCGTGTTCATCGGCGTCATGTTCCTCATCGCCGTCGTGTCGATCGTCCAGGGCATGAACCGCTACATGACCGACAAGTTCGCCGGGACCCTGCTCGGCGTGAACACGTTCCGCTTGCGGCAGTTCCCCGACGTGCAGCTCGGCGAAACGACCGATTCGATGTGGCGCGCCTGGACGCGCCGGCCGCGGATCAGCTACGACGACGCGGCGGCCGTGGCGCGCGGCATCACGGTGCCGGTGATCACCGCCTGGGAATCGAGCACCCGGGCGACGCTCACGTACGGGCGCAAACAGGCCAAGGACGTCGCGCTCACGGGCGCGACCGAGGCGTACTTCGACATCCGCAGTTTCCGCATCGCGCAGGGCCGCGCGTTCACGGCGCAGGAGGAAGAGAACGGCCTCCCGGTGGTGGTCCTGGGGTTCGAGCTGGCCGACAAGCTGTTCGAGGGACGGGATGCGATCGGCAAGGATGTGAAGATCTTCGACCTGGCGTTCCGGGTGATCGGGATCGTCGAGCGGCAGGGTAACCTGCTGGGGCTGTCGCTCGACAAGTTCGCGATCGCGCCCGCGTCGTCGCCCGTGAAGCGCTACGTCAACCCGCCCCGCGTGATCGACGCGCTGGCGGTGAAGGCGGCCACGCCGGACGCGATGCGCGAGGCGATGGCCCAGGCCGAGGCGATCCTGCGCAGCCGCCGCCACCTGCGGCCTCGGGAGGCGAACGACTTCGCGCTCGAGACCGCGGACGAGGTGCTGGACTTCTGGGGCAAGATCAGCCGCGTGCTGTTTCTCGCCCTCCCCGGTCTCGTCGCGATCTCGCTCGTGGTCGGCGGGATCGTCATCATGAACATCATGCTGATGGCGGTGGCGGAGCGTACCCGCGAGATCGGGTTGCGGAAATCGCTCGGCGCCCGGCGCAGCGACATCTTGCGGCAGTTCCTGGTGGAGGCGACCACGCTCGCCACGGTCGGCGCCGCGGTGGGCGTCGGGACGGGGATCGGCCTCGCCGGCCTGATCTCGGCCGTCACGCCGCTGCCGGCGAGCGTGGCGCCGTGGTCGATCGCCGTGGGGGTGGCGCTCGGGGCGGGCGTCGGGATCGCGGCCGGGGTCTATCCGGCCAGCCGCGCCGCGCGGCTCGATCCCATCGCGGCCCTGCGGCAGGAGTAACCCGTGACCCAGCTGTTCGAAGGGATCGGCATCGCGCTCGGCTCGCTCCGGGCCAACAAGGGCCGGGCCGCGCTCACCATCCTGGGCATCGCCATCGGCGTCATGGTCGTCATGATCATCGCGTCGATGATCAGCGGCATCAACCGCAGCGTGCAGCAGACCTTCGAGTCGATCGCGCCGCGCACCTTTCTCGTGTGGCGCTGGTTCCAGGCCGGGGTGAACATCTCCGACGGCTCGGAGGAGACGAGCCCCTGGCGGCGCAACCCGCCGATCTCCAACGAGGAAGCGGACCGGATCACGCAATTGCCCAGCGTGCGCTACGTGACCCGCCGGGACGAGAGCGCGGCGCGGGTGGAGTTCGGCGACCTGGCGCTCGAGTCGGTGAACATCTCCGGGCTCTCCGCGCAATGGGTCGAGGTGAACGGCGGCGACGTGTATCCCGGCCGGTCGTTCACGCGGCTCGAGGACCTGGCGAACAGCCGGGTCGTGGTGATCAACCGGAAGCTCGAGGCCCAGCTGTTCCGCGGCCGCGACCCGATCGGCCGCACGATCAAGATCGCCGGCGTGCCCTTCGAGGTGATCGGGGTCTACACGCCGCCGCCCAACCTGTTCGGCGGCGGCAGCTCCCCGTTCGCCGGCATCCCCCACGGCGCGTTCGAGAAATACGTGCCCTACTGGAAGGGCTGGATGCGGCTGGCCGTCGCGCCGGTCGAGGACGTGCCCCAGCAGCGGGCGATCGACGAGGTGGCGGCCCTGCTCCGCTCGATGCGCGGCCTGAAGCCCGCGCAGGAGAACACCTTCTCGATCATCACCCAGGACAAGCTGCTCGACAGCTGGAAGCAGGTGACGGGCGTGTTTTTCCTGGTGATGATCGCGCTCTCGTCCATCGGCCTGATGGTGGGGGGCGTCGGCGTCGTGGCGATCATGATGATCTCCGTGACCGAGCGCACGCGGGAGATCGGCGTGCGCAAGGCCCTGGGCGCCACGAAACGCGAGATCCTGTGGCAGTTCCTCGTCGAGGCCTCCACGCTGACGCTCGTGGGCGGGGCGATCGGGATGCTCGTCGGCGGGGTGATCGCCTGGACCCTGTCGCGCGTGACGCCGATCCCGGCCTTCGTGCCGATCTGGTCGATCGTGGTCGCCCTGGCGGCGTCGGCGCTGACCGGCGTGGGCTTCGGGCTCTACCCGGCGAACCGGGCGGCGCGGCTCGATCCGGTTGAAGCGCTGCGCTACGAATGATTGCGGATTGCGGAATGCGGATTGCGGATTGATCCCGCCCCGCGATCCGTCCGCAATCAAACAATTAGCTTTCTCCCATGCAGTTCACCGAATCCGTGCTGCTCGCCCTGCACGCGGCCTGGAGCCACAAGCTCCGGTCGTTCTTCACGCTGCTCGGGATCATCGTGTCGGTGGCGTTCCTGGTGGCCGTCGTGGCGGTGATCCAGGGGATGAACGCCTACGTGCGCGAGCGCATCGGCGGGGCGATCGTCGGGGTGAACGCTTTCCAGGTCCGGCGCACGCCGATCGCCGTCGGGCTGATCGACGACGAGGAGTGGCGCGCGATCCAGCGCCGGCCCATCATCGCGCCGGAGGACGTGCGCTACGTGACGCGCGCCCTGCCGGAGGCCCGGGCGATCGCGTTGCAGTCGGGCTGGCCGACGCCGCAGGCGGACCTCGTCTGGCGCAACAAGACGATCGGCGACGTGTTCGTCTTCGGCGTGACCGCGCCGTACCAGATCGTGCAGGACTACGCGTTCGCCGCCGGCGACGCCCTGGCGGACGTCGACGTCCGCGAGCGCCGCCCGGTCGCCGCGCTCGGATGGGACGTCGCCGACAAGCTGTTCGACAGCCCGGCGCAGGCCATCGGGCAGAGGATCCGGATCCTCGGCCAGCAGTTCACGATCAAAGGCGTGATCGCGCAGAAAGGGCGGGTGCTGGGGCAGTCCTGGGACGGCTTCGTGATGCTCCCGCTGACCACGTTCGAGGCGCTGTACGGACGTCGCCAGACGACGGTGATCTCGGTGAAGATGCATGAGGCCGCGCTCGTGCAGCAGGGCATGCAGCGCGCCGAGGAGGCGATGCGCATCGCGCACCGGCTGCGGCCGGGCGAGCCGAACGACTTCACCGTGGACACCGCCGACGCGCTCGTGAGCTTCTGGGAGAACCTCACGCGCATCCTGTTCACCGTGATCCCGGTGGTCGTCGCGATCGGGATCGTGGTGGGCGGGATCGTCATCATGAACATCATGCTGATGAGCGTGAACGAGCGCACCCGCGAGATCGGGCTCCGCAAGTCGCTGGGCGCGCGGCGCCGCGACATCCGCAACCAGTTCCTGGCCGAAGCGGTTACGCTCGCCCTGCTCGGCGGCGTGCTCGGGCTCGTCGCCGGCATGGCGCTGGCAACCCTGGTCAACGTCCTCTCGCCGCTGCCCGCCCGCGTGACGCTCTGGTCGGTGGCGGTCGCGCTCAGCCTGGGCGCGAGCGTCGGCATCGTGTTCGGCGTCTACCCGGCGACCCGGGCCGCCCGGCTCGATCCAGTCGAAGCGCTGCGCTACGAATGAAGCTCCATTCGCTCGGGGAAGGGCTGGGGATCGCGCTGGACCAACTGCGCGCCAACAAGCTGCGCTCCGGGCTCACCATGCTCGGTGTGGTGATCGGCGTGTCCACGGTGATGGCCATGGCGTCCATCGTCCAGGGCATCCGCGACCAGATCATCAACACGATCGAGGTCGCGGGCCCCACGACGTTCTACGTGGTGCGCTTCCTGTCGCAGACGCCCCTGAACCCCGACGCCCTGCCGAAAGAAGTGCGCATCCGCCCCGTGCTCGCCGCCGACGAAGCCGAGGCGATCGCCCGGCTGCCCGAGATCCGCTACTCCGGGATCTGGGTCCAGCTGTTTCAGCGGATGGAATACGAGGGCACCCGCACGCAGATCTTGACCCAGTTCGGGGCGGACGACCGCTACATGGAGATCCAGGGCGGCCAGCTGCTCGCGGGCCGGTTCTTCACGCCGGCCGAGCTGAACGGCGGCGCGCCGGTGGTGGTGCTCGAGCGCGGGCCGGCCGAGCGGCTCTACGGGCGGATCAATCCCGTGGGCCGCTACGTCCGGGTCGCGGGCAAGTCGCTGCGCGTGATCGGCCTGTACCAGAATCCCGAGAACATCTTCCAGCCGCCGAGCCAGGAAATCGGCGCCATTCTCCCGTTCGAGACGGCGCGGCGCTTTTTCCGCTACGACGAGACCAACGCGCTGTTCATCGTCGTGAAGCCCAGGGCGAGCGTCTCCGTCACGCAGGCCATGGATGCCGTCACCCTGCACCTGCGGCGGATTCGGGGCATCAAGGCCGGCGAGCCGAACACCTTCGACCTGATCACCCAGGACCAGATCCTGGACGTGTTCAACCAGCTCACGGGCGCGTTCTTCGCCGTGATGCTCGCGCTCTCGAGCGTCGCGTTGCTCGTGGGCGGCATCGGGGTGATGGCGATCATGATGGTCTCGGTCACGGATCGGACGCGCGAGATCGGGGTCCGCAAGGCGCTGGGCGCCACGCAGCGCGAGATCCTGTGGCAGTTCCTGGTCGAAGCGTCGACCCTGACCCTGCTCGGTGGCCTCGTGGGCGTGCTCGTCGGCCTCACGCTCGGCCAGGTGCTCCGGGTGCTCATGGATCTCGAGCTGACCGTCCCGATCTGGAGCGCGGTGGTCGCCTGCCTCGTCTCCATCGTCATCGGCCTGGTGTTCGGCGTCGTGCCGGCGGGACGGGCGGCGAGGCTGGATCCGGTCGAAGCCCTGAGATACGAATGACGAAACGCGGAAGCGACCCCGTCGATCTCCTCGCCATCGCCGCCCACCGCGACGACGTCGAGCTGACGTGCGGCGGGACCCTGGCGAAGGCGGTGCGCGCGGGCCATCGCGTGGGCATCCTCGACCTGACGCAGGGCGAGGCCGGCACGCGGGGCGACACCGCCACGCGGGCTGCGGAAGCAGAGCGGGCCGCCCAGCTCCTCGGGGTGCACACGCGTCTGAACGCCGGGTTACCCGACGCGCACCTGGCGAATGACGAGCCGTCGCGGGCCCTGCTGGTGGAGTTCCTACGCACCCTCCGGCCCAGCGTCGTGATCCTCCCCTACCCCGTCGGCCGGCACCCGGACCACCGCGTGGCGTCGGAGCTGGGACGCGACGCCTGCTACCTCGCGGGACTCGCCAAGTACGCGCCCCCCCCGCCAGCCCCGCCCCCCCAGCCGCCGCCCGCCGCCCACCGCCCGTTCAAGGTGCTGTACGCGCTGGCCTACCGCGAAGACCCGGTCAAGCCGACGTTCGTGGTGGACATCTCGGCCACGTTCGAGGTCAAGCTGCAGGCGATCCGCTGCTACACTTCGCAGTTCGACGGCGCCCGGGCGGCCGGGGAGATTCACCCCACGGGCCAGGATCTGTACGAGCTGATCCGCGTCCAGTCGGCGCACTACGGCTCGCTGATCCGAAAGCCGTACGGGGAGCCCTTCTTCACGCACGAGACCGTCGAGGTCGACGACGTGCTCGCGCTTGGCGTGCAGTCCCTCTAGTCGGTAGATTGCTCGGCGATGCCGAAGCGCCTGGTGTATCTCGACAGCGCGGCGACCACGCCGGTGCGACCCGAAGTCCTGGACGCGATGCTGCCCTACCTCGGGCGGGACGCGTTCGGGAATCCGTCCTCGGCCCACCGGTTCGGCCGGGCCGCGCGGGCGGGGATCGAGGAGGCGAAGCGCGCCATCGCCGAGGCGGTCGGGGCCGAGCCCAACCAGGTCGTGTTCACCTCGGGCGGCACGGAAGCCGACAACCTAGCGATCATCGGGGCGGCGCTCGCCGCGCGTGACCGCGGCGGGCCGTTCCGGGTCGCCGTGTCGGCGGTCGAGCACAAGGCCGTCCTGGCCGCGGCGCACGCGGTACGCCACCTGGGTGGGGAGGAGATCATCCTGCCGGTCAGCGCCTCCGGCGTCGTGGAGGAAGCGGCGCTGGACGACGCGCTGGCGAGGGGGGGGGGAGTAGCGCTCGTGAGCGTGATGTGGGTCAACAACGAGGTGGGCACGGTGCAGCCGGTGGAGCGAATCGCCGGCCGATGTCGCGAGGCCGGCGTCGGGTTCCACTCGGACGCCGTCCAGGCGTTCGGCAAGGTTCCGGTTTCCCTCCACGATGTGCCGTGCACGCTCCTCACGCTCTCCGGCCACAAGATCGGCGCTCCGAAGGGGATCGGCGCCCTGATCGTGCGCGACCGCCACGCGGTCGAGGCGATCATCCACGGCGGCGGCCAGCAGTACGGCATCCGGCCGGGAACCGAGAACGTCCCGGGCATCGTGGCGCTGGGAAAGGCGGCGGAGCTGGCCGCGCAGGAGCGGGCGGACGCGGCCCGGCGCCTGGGCGCGCTGCGCGACACCCTGGAGCGGCGGCTGCTGGCCGTCGTGCCGGACGCGGTGATCAACGGCTGGCAGGCCGAGCGCGCGCCGCACGTCTCGAACGTCTCGCTGCCGGGCACCGACAGCGAGGCGTTGCTGATGCACCTGGATCTCGCGGGAATCGCCTGCTCCTCGGGCTCGGCCTGCAGCACGGGGGCCGTGGAGCCGTCCCACGTCCTGACGGCGATGGGCGTGCCGCGCGACCTGGGGGTCGCCGCCCTGCGCTTCTCCTTCGGCAAGGACAGCGCCGACGAGGACGTCGAGGCGCTCATCGGGGCCCTTCCGAAGATCGTGGAGAAGGTCAGAGCGCTGGCCGCAGTCCTGCATCGATGAGCCTGAAGGAACGCGGAAGTGGGAACGCGGAACGCGGAACAGAGGCGGCGAAGGGGAGGGTGCTCGTCGCCATGTCGGGGGGGGTGGACAGCTCCGTCGCCGCGGCGCTGCTCGTCGAGGCGGGCTACGAGGTCATCGGCGCCACCATGAAGCTGTTCTGCTACGGCGACGCCGTCCCCGACCGTCCGTGCTGCTCGCTCGACTCGATCACTGACGCCAAGCTCGTGGCCCACCGGCTCGGCATCCCGCACTACGTGCTGAGCTTCGAGGACCGGTTCGGCCACGACGTGATCGACAATTTCGTCGCCGAGTACGCCCGGGGGCGGACTCCGATCCCGTGCGTGCGGTGCAACTCGTTCACCAAGTTCCGCGACTTCCTCTATCATGCCGATGCCCTGGACTGCGCGCATATCGCGACGGGGCACTACGCGATCGCCCGGGACGGCGCCCTGTACCGGGGCCGCGACCCGCAGAAGGACCAGTCGTACTTCCTGTGGGGGATCGATCGGGCCGTCGTCCGGCGGATGCTCACCCCCGTCGGCGCGCTGACCAAGCCGGAGACCCGCGCCGCGGCGCGGCGCCTGGGCCTCGTCACCGCCGACAAGCCCGAGTCGGTGGAGATCTGTTTCGTGCCCGACGACGACTACGTCGCCGTCCTGGAGCGCCACCTTCCGGCCGACGCCCCCGCGCTCGCGCCGGGGCCGCTCGTGACCACCGGCGGCGACGTGATCGGCGAGCATGACGGGTTCGCGCGCTTCACCGTGGGCCAGCGCAAGGGGCTGCCCGGCGGGTTTGCCGAGCCGTGGTACGTGGTCGCCATCCGCCCAGGGTCTCGCGAAGTCGTCATCGGTCGAAGCACGGAGTTGTTCGGACACACCGTGTCCCTGGAGGAGGTCAACTGGTTGGCCGACCCTCCCCTCCCCGGCCCCGGGGATCCCCTGTGGGTGCAGTGCCGGTACCGGGCCCGCGCCGTGCCCGGCACGATTGATGCGATTCGAAACGGCCGCATCACGCTCCGGCTCGCAGAGCCGGTCCGGGCGATCACCCCGGGCCAGTCGGGGGCCCTGTACGACGAGAGCGGACGGCTGCTCGGAGGCGGCGTGATCGCGTGACTCCTCCCCTCCACGTGCGCTGGATCACATCCGGTGCCCCGGGGGAGGCGCAGTTTAGCCGCTCTGCGCCCTGGATCCCCGCACTCCCCTCTTGGAGGCGTAGCATGAAGCTCTTCACCAAGCGTTTGCGCGCGGTCGCCGGCGGTGCGGCGCTGATCTTGTCGGCGGCCTGCGGCGATGATCCCATCGGCCCCCGGTCGCTGGCCGACCCGCAGGCGACCACGGCCCAGCTGGCGGCGCTCGACGACCTGTTCGACGTCGAGGTGCTGAACAGCTTCACCGCGCTCTCCGGCGACATTTCCCCGGCCGCCGCCCCGCAGGTCGGGGCGCTGCGCGCGGCCGTGCGCGCGAGCAACCCGTTGAACCGCGCCGGCGCGCTGCGGCCCTACAGTCAGAGCATCGAGCAGGCCCAGGTGCTGCGCCAGCTCGTCCCCGCCCTGGCCGAGGCCGCGATCATCCCGCCCGAGTACCTCGGGAAGACGTTTGAGTGGAACCTGACGACCCACCAGTACGATCTCACCGCGCGGACCGGCGCGCCGAGCGACGGCGTGCGGTACATCCTGTACGCGATCGACCCGCTGACCGGGTTCCCGGCCGACCCCCTGGTCGAGGTGGGTCTCGTCGATCTCATCGACCAAAGCACGAGCGCGACCTCGAAGCTCCTGATCCGGGTCGCCGGCGTCGGCGGCACGCCGGTGTACGTCGAGTACACGATCACCGTGAGCGCGACGCTCGTGTCCGGGCGCATCGCCGCGGCCGGGTACGTCACCAACGGGGCCGGCGCCCCCGACACGCTCCGGTTCGCAGGCGTCGTGACCGTGAGCGGCACCCAAACCAGCGCGACTGTCACGCAGGACGTCTCCTTCGACGTGAACTCGCGGGACATCTACATCCGCAACGTCGAGCGCGTGACGCTCACCGAAACCACCATCACGTTGCGAGTCAACTTCCGCTTCGAGCACGGCGACGAGGTCGTCACGCTGGCGGCGCTGTTCGACGTAGACCAGGTGAGCCAGACCGCGACGGGCCGGGTGACGGTCAAGGTCAACGGCGGCCTGTTCGCCACGTGCAGCGCGGAGGTCAGCGCCTCGAGCTACACGGTCACGTGCGAGGGCGCGGACGCGGACGGCCTGAACGCCGACGAGGAAGTGGCGCTCCAGGCGATCGCGGACGCCGTGGGCACAGTCACCGAGATCTTCCTCGGGCTGTTCGGGCCGGTGATCACCGTCTCCGCGCCCTGACCGGTCGCAGGTTCCGCAATCCCCCCCCGTCGGGCTCTGGCCCGGCGGGGGGTTTTGCCGTATTACCTAGAGGTGCTCTGGCGCCTGCTCGCGAACCTCACGGTGCTGCTGCACGCCCTGGCGATCGCCTTCATCGTCCTGGGCGGGTTCCTGACCTGGCGCTGGCGCGCGGTGGCGTGGGTGCACGTCCCGTTCGCCGTCTGGGGCGTGCTCATCGAGTACCGGGGGTGGGTCTGCCCCCTGACGCCGCTGGAGAACCACTTCCGCGCCCGGGCGGGGCAGGCCGGGTACAGCGGCGGGTTCGTCGAGCACTACGTCCTGCCGCTGATCTACCCGGGTGGGCTGACGCCCCGCGTGCAGCTGGTGCTCGGGAGCGCCGTGCTCGCGGTCAATCTGATCGCGTACGGGGTGCTGATCCATCGAATCCGGGGATGGGGGGGGGGGGGGGGGGGGGGG
>JBOHSA010000031.1:0-1762 GCA_050732995.1 Gemmatimonadales bacterium
AGCTTGTCCGTCAGGTTCAGCCCCAGGCCGGCGGTGAACTCGTTGCGCGCCCCTTCCGGCAGCAATGGCGTCACCGTCTCATCCGGCGCGGCGGCTGTGTGATACAAGTACCCGCCGCGCAGGGTCACCTTGGGCGAGTACCGATACTCGGTGCCGAAGCGGAACCCGTGGCTGTCGGTGTAGCCCTCGTACAGCGTGATATCGGGCGTCGTCGCGTTCTCGAAGTCCAGGAGGATCGAGTTGAACCAGCCCCAGACGACGAGCTGGTAGTCCGCCATGATGGTCCAGTCGTCGCGCACCTTGTAGGCGACCCCGATCGACCCTTGCGGCGGCAACGTGATCTTCGTGGTGGCGGGGCCGCTCTCGAGCGGCCCTCCCGGAGCGAACAGCCCCTCGATCGTGGGCAAGGTGTCGAGCAGCGTCCCCGCCGGGAGGCCCAGCGGGTTCCCGACCGGCAGCCGGATGTTCGTGTTGATCTGGTTGAACACCGCGGTTCCGTCGAACGTGATGGTCTTGCGCGTGAGCCAGTGTCCGCCCACGCTCAAGCGGTCGTTGACCTTGAGAATCGCGCCGAAGTTCACCGCGAACCCGTTGCCGCTCGCGTCGAGCGCGGCGTCGCCGAAGTCGGTGCCCCGCGGGATCCCCAGCGCGGCGAAGGTGAACGGCTGGAGCGGCACGGTCTGACTGGAGAGATCGAGCCGCTGGTGCAGCTCCACCGTGCTGCGGACGTAGGCCACGCCGATGCCCACTTGCAGGCCGTCGAAGATCCAGAACTTGTCGGTCAGCTGATAGCCGACCGTTGGCTGCACGTAGATCGTTCGCAGCGACGTCTTGTAGCCCAGGAATCGCCCCTCGAACCCGTCCGTGGGCCATTCGGTGCCGAGCCCGTAGGGGGCGAAGACGCCCAGGCCGACGCCGAGCTTCGGGGACAGCCGGCGGGCGACGAAGACGTTCGGCACCAGGAGGTTCACGTCCTCCATGTCGGTGGTCCGGCCGAGCAGGTCGTCGGTGAAGCCGCCGGACGGGCGGATCAGCGTGGCGCCGAAGCTCAGCCGGTTGCCGGAGATCTGGACGAGCCCGGCGGGATTGAAAAAGGCCGCGGACCCGTCCGGGCACGGGCTCGCGGCCGCCACGCCGGAGCGTCCCATCGTGCAGGTGTTGTGCTCGTAGATCCCGAAGCCTTGCGCGGCGAGCAGGGAGGGGAACCCGGCGCACAGCCACAACGCGAACCGCCGCATACGTGTGTCTCCGGAAAGCAATTAGAGGAGATGGTGTAACCGGCCCGCATACGGTACCATTGGCCGGAATCCTTGTCAAACCCATGTCACGCGGGATGATGCGGCGAGCCGCGAGCGAGTTGTTCCGGGCCAGCTTCGGCGGCGCGCCCACCGCCGCGGCGTCCGCCCCCGGGCGCGTCAACCTCATCGGCGAGCACACCGACTACAACGGCGGCCCGGTGCTGCCGATCGCGACGCCGGCGCGCACGATCGCCGTCGCCGGGCCCGGCGAGCCGGATGTGCTGGAATTCGTTTCGACGCGCGACGGCCGGCCCGAGCGCCTCCGGTGGACGGACCCGCTGCCGGACCGGCGCTCCGGGGCGGCCTACGTCGCCGGGGTGCTGCGCGAGCTGTGGGCGCTCGAACTGGCGCCGCCCGGCGGCGGCGCGCGCGTCGCGGTGGCCAGCGAGCTGGCGGTGGGGGCCGGTCTGTCGTCCTCCTCGGCGTTGACGGTGGCGTGCGCCCGCGCGCTCGCCGCGTTGGCG
>JBOHSA010000032.1:0-6199 GCA_050732995.1 Gemmatimonadales bacterium
GGAATCGCTCGGGCCGGGCGCCGAGCCGTTCGACTACTGGGTGGGCAGGCCGGGGACCGACGGCTGGCGCCACGTCCCCGCCCCCGCCCGCGAGACCTTGCCGAGCGTGGCGCGGATCCTCGCCGAGCGCCGCGTGCATCCGTCACGGCCGCCCCGTGACTAGCGACCACCGTCTGCGAGAGGAGAGCCTGAAGCAATGCCGCGAGCGGAACGACGAGGACTGAAAGTCGCTGATGGTGGTCGGCGAGCCGGCGAGCACGCGGCATGGCACGCCGAGGATGATTTCACGCGCGACGAAGAGCCCGTTGCCGACGCCAGGATTCTCAAGGTCGCCGCGAAGGTTGCCGCCGACCACCTCGGAGGCTACTGATGGCAGACTACCGGTACTTGATCATCGGCGGTGGGATGACGGCCGACGCGGCCGCACGCGCCATCCGCGAGGCCGATCCGACCGGCGGGGTCGGCCTGATCTCCGCCGAGCCCCACCCACCCTATGCCCGCCCCCCGCTCTCCAAAGGACTCTGGAAGGGCGACCCGGAGTCGGGCATCTGGCGCGGCACCGAGACCGCAGGCGTGGAGTTGCGACTGTCCCGACGGGTCACGGCGATCGACGTGAAGGGAAAGACCGTGACCGACGAGCGAGGCGCCGCCGTCAGCTACGGCAAGCTGCTGCTCGCGACCGGCGGCACCCCGCGACGGCTGCCGCTCGAGACGGAGCAGATCATCTACTTCCGCACCTACGACGACTACCGCCGGCTGAGGGCACTCGCGAACGAACGCCTCCGGTTCGCCGTGCTGGGCGGCGGCTTCATCGGCTCGGAGATCGCCGCGGCGCTCCGGACGGCGGGCCGCGACGTGGTGATGCTCATCCCCGAGGTCGGCGTCGGCGCGCGGGTGTTTCCGGCCGACCTGTCGCGCTACCTCGTGGGCTACTACCGCGAGCAGGGCGTGGAGCTGCGGACGGGCGAGGGGCTGGCCGGCCTCACGCCGCGCGCTGGTGCAGTGGTCGTGAAAACGACGAGCGGCCAGGAGCTACCGGTCGATGTCGTCGTGGCGGGGCTTGGCATCCAGCCGAACGTCGACCTCGCCGAGCAGGCGGGGCTGCGGGTGGAGAACGGCATCGTGGTGGACGAGCTACTGCGCACCAGCGTGCCCGATGTCTTCGCCGCGGGTGATGTCGCCAACTTCTTCAATCCCGCGCTCGGCACGTGGTTGCGGGTGGAGCACGAGGACAACGCCAACACGATGGGCGCCGCGGCGGGCCGGGCGATGGCCGGGCAGGGGGCGCCATACACACACCTGCCGTTCTTCTACTCGGACCTGTTCGCGCTGGGCTACGAGGCTGTGGGAGAACTCGACCCGCGGCTCGAAACCGTGGCCGATTGGAAGGAGCCATTCCGCGAGGGCGTCGTCTACTACCTCAAGGACGGCCGCGTGCGCGGCGTGCTGCTGTGGAACACCTGGGGTCAGGTGGACGCCGCCCGCGCGCTGATCGCCGAGCCGGGACCGTTCCGGACGGAGAACATCAAGGGACGGTTGCCGGCTTGAAGCCGGGCGCATGACCCCCCAGAGGCTAGCCGAGGTTCTGGCTGGGCGTCCCGGGCGGCATCTGGGGGCGCGCCAGTTCCTGTACGTCTCCGGCACCGCGGCGCGCAGCGTTTTTTTCGTGCGCAGCGGACTCGTCAAGTCCAGCATGCTCTCGCCCACCGGCCAGGAGCTGGTGCTGCGGGTCTACAAGCCGGGGGAGATCGTGGGCGAGCTCTGCTTCAGCACCGGGGAGCGCCGCGAGCAAGCCGTGGCTCTGGAGCCGAGCGAAGTAGTGGAACTTCCGTTGGATGAGCTCATCGCCCGATTAGGTCAAGACCGGCAGGCCATGCTCGACTTCCTAGCGGTGGTGTGCGAGCGGTTGGCCGATGCCTATGATCAGCTCCGCAGCTTCTCGTTCGACCTCACGATTGAGCGTTTGGTGCGCGCGCTGCTCAAGCTTGCGGACCAGCTGGGGGAGGCCGGGCCAGGGGGCCTGCAGATCGGGCACCACATCGGGCAGGGGGAGCTAGCGCGAATGATCGGCGCAAGGCGCGAAGTGGTCTCCGGGCTGCTGAATCGCCTGCGCGAGGAGGGCCTCGTCAACTACGTCCGCCGGGGCCCCATCAAGGTCGATACAGCCGCTCTGCGGCGCTACCTCGCTGCCCTAGCATCAAGCTGATCGGATGGCATGTGAGCCAGATAACATTGCTCTGGGGTCGCCGGCTAATGTGCTCCGGATAACTGGACCTGAGCGGTTCGGTGGTTCAAATTGTATGTTCACATATGAGCAGCTCTCACCTCCTGCCCACCGCAAACCGTACGATCGGCTCGGCCCGCCACCGATACACGTAGCGGCGGCTCCTGATAGAGACACCGGACCGCCGCGAGTCTTCGACAGTTTCTGTGTTGCACCCATCGCACAGCTTCCCAAGAGTGAGGAGCGTATGAGGACTCCGTTTGCGATTACCGGCGCTTGCTTGGCGGCGGTGGCTCTGCTGCAAGGAGTGGCCCCGCGCTCAGGGCGGACGGCCAGCCCGGCCGCGCAGCAGCAGCTTGACGGCAGGCAGATCTTCCGGTTCGACACCTTCGGTGACGAAGTGTTCTGGACCGACACGCTGCGGATGCACGAGGTGATCGAAGGGACCGCGCACGGCGGCGTGGGGCCGGGGGTGAGCCCGAAGACAGCCCTCGCGGTCGGCCTGAAGGTAGACGTGGACGCGCTGCCGCCGGCGCTGGTCCAGCAACTCAAGGCGGGTCAGGTTAACCTGGACGATCCAGCGACCACGCTCGCGTTGCTCAAGCTCAACGCGGTGGTGGGCGTGCAGGCCATGGTAGACGCTAGCAACCGGATCACGAAGTTCGGCGTCACCTGCGCCCTGTGCCACTCGACGGTAAACAATTCCTTGGCGCCCGGGATCGGGAGCCGGCTCGACGGCTGGGCGAACCGCGATCTCAATCCGGGGGTGATACTCTCGCTCTCGCCAGCCCTGCAGGACTCGGCGGTGCAGGCGGTGCTGAAGTCCTGGGGCGCCGGTCGGTATGACGCCCGCTGGAACCACGACGGGAAGAACGGTCCAGTCGTGATCCCGCCGGCCTATGGACTCGCCGGCGTCAACCTGGCGACCTACACCGGCCAAGGCAGCGTCACCTACTGGAACGCCTACGTGGCGGTGACCCAGATGCATGGCCGGGGGACGTTCGTGGACCCGCGAATCGGGGACGATGTGCGCCGGGTGCCCGACTTGGTGACGGCGAAGCTCCCCGCGCTGCATCGGTATCAACTAAGCTTGGCGGCTCCGAAGCCGCCCGCCGGGAGCTTCAACCTCGCGGCGGCACGGCGCGGTGAGCAGGTCTTCACCGCGACGCGGTGCGCGAGCTGCCACGTTCCGCCGATCTACACCGAACCCGGCCTCGGGCTGCACGCGCCAGCGGAGACGTGCTCGGACCCTGGGCTCGCGCAGCGCGGGTCGACCGGCAAGTACCGGACGACGCCACTGCACGGGGTGTGGCAGCATCCGCCGTACTTCCACGATGGCAGCGCCGCGACTCTGGCGGATGTGGTGGAGCACTACGAGAAGTGCTGGACCCTGAACCTGACGGCCCAGCAGAAAGCGGATCTGGTGGAGTTCCTGAGATCGCTCTAGGCGGGGAGGGTGAGAACACCGTCGACGCTGGCTTATGCTGCATCCGCACGGTTTGGCAGAAGCGAGGCCAAGTGGTCGCGATCAACCCTGCAACCGATCGGGTCGTCGTAGCCGAAGAAATGAGCCGACCCCCTGGAGACTGTGCAGTGGGTCGCCGTGCTGTGAGTTCTGCTGTGAGTTTCTCATACACTCGGTTGATCTTCGGGCCTGCTGTTACGACACCGATGCCCAGGACTTCGCGTGAATGCTACTTGGTGTCGTAACTCGGTCCTCTAATGAGTCGCACGGGGTTCAGGGGGTCGCGGGTTCAAATCCCGCCGTCCCGACTGAGTGAAGAGCAAGCCCAGCAGCGACTTTCGCTGTAGGGCTTTTTCTTCGACTGCACCCTGTGTTGTGACATCGAGTTCCGATGATGTGCTGCGTCGGCGCAACACCATTCGCCGTACCGTCTCGGCATCGGGCTGCTGGTACGAGCCTGCGGGTCCTTTAGGCGTTAACGCACGCGCTTGCCATCCTCCGACTTTCAGAACAGTTTCAGCCTCGAAGGGTATCTGGAGGCCGCTCGGATGCCCTACGCCTTCGAGTCGCACTCAGGATCCTGCCTGAGGGGAGGTCTTCTGGACCGCCGCTCGACGAGCCGCGTCGTTAGGCGAGCGTGTAGCGTTGCAGCCTTCCGCGTCAGGAAGCACTCCGCCCACCGTGCACGGGCGCCGCCCCCTGCGACTGCTCCCTACGACTGTTCCTTGAGAAACCCACATCTCGAATATGAAGAGAGGAAATGACCTATGGTGCGCCCTACGATGGCCCTGCCTGCGACCGCGCTCGCCTTCATCGCGGCCGTGGCGTGTAGTGACAACCCGACGACCGTCTCCCAGCCCGGAATCAGCGCGAGTAGCGTTCACCTGAAGGGCGGTGCCAACGCCGAGCCCTCCTTCATAGACAACGGGTTGTCGCTGGCCGTGTCCGGAGCGCTCTCCGGTCTCGGAGGCGGGGACGTCTTGGTGTCCCTGACGGCGACGGCCAATGTGGCGTCGACTTGTACCAATCAGGGTGGCAATCCGGCCCCGGGCCAAAATCCCGCGCCGACCACCGTGACGGGCAGCGTAGCGATTCCCGAGGGCGAGATTAAGAACGGGACCACGCCGTTCTCTGTGACGACGGCATCGCCCACGACGCCCATCCCGGGGGCACCCGGTTGTTCCAATCCCAACTGGACCGAGTCGATCGATGATCTTGCGTTCACTTCCGCGACGATTACGGTGGAGCAACCCGTCGGCACGGTGGTCTTGACCATCCAGTGCACCTTCAGCGCGCCGACGTCCGACGGCTCCATAGCGAAGGGCGACGTGTCCTGCTTGTAGGCCAGATTCGGCCATCAGGATCCCTCGTGACTGATTAACGATCAAGCCTCACCGCGGCTTCCGCGGTGGGGCTTTTTCTTCCCTTGCACTCCGTGTCTAGTTGCGTCGTGAGTTGTGTCGTGAGTCCTTCCCGGTCACGTCGCTCGCCCAGTTCGCACTTGGTGGCGAAGGATTGCGGGCGACCGAGCGCGTTCGCGCGGTCCAGGTCGCCGCGGCGGACGCGGTGACGCCCCTTGGGGTTCGCGCGACGGTCGGGCATGCCGCCGTCGCGGACGGCGCGCCGGATCGTCTCCTCACAAACACCTTTCTCGCGGGCGGCCTCGTGAATGTCGATCTCGTCGTCGAAATGCGCTGCAACCGCAGCGATGAGCTTCCTGAGCAGAGCCACCCGAGCCGCGGCGGCCTGTTCCGCGCCGTTGTCGCGGAGCATATCGGTCTCGCGCTGCGGTTCGTGGATGAAGGCAGCGAGCCATGACGGGAGGCTGTCAGGCAGATCGAGACCAACCGCCCGCGCGTCGGGCATGCTACACGCCGTGCTGCTTCCTGATGCGCTCACGCGTCTCGGCCGTCATCGGCCACCACTGCTGGTTGATTCCGAACGCGACCTGCTCGAAGTATTCCTCGCGCCGCCACTCGCGGTCCCATGCGCCGAAGATCTTCGCCCGGTACCAGCCTCCCCCGAAGCGGTCCGCGATCAGCTCGATCTCGCACTGCTCCGGCAGCAGCCGGCCGAGGTACGTCCACTCGTCCCGCGTCCAGTCCACCTGGCGCCACAGCTGAACCACGCGCGCTCGCGATCCGTAGCCATGGAGAATCTCATCGATCGCATTGGGGAAGTTCCGAAACGGCCGCGGCGGCTTCGTTTTCACGATCTTCGTCCTCATATTGCGCTCCATTCTGCTGGTCAAATACGGCTAGAATCCCGGCTAGAACGTCGGTGGAATCCTGCTAGAACGCCGGTAGAATCCCGCTGGTCACGCTGCTAGTGGAGCGTCTCTAAAGTTGTGCTAGTACTGTGCGGGCCGTATGTTGGGACATGCCCCATGCCTATCCCGCTGGTCCTTCCCGCCCCGGCGCGGGCGGAGTTGGAGGCGATCGCGCGCTCGACCCGTACCCCGGCGGGCCTGGTGCAGCGCGCGCGCCTGATTCTCGCGCTGGCCGACGGGG
>JBOHSA010000033.1:0-4208 GCA_050732995.1 Gemmatimonadales bacterium
GTTCTACCCTCGCCTCGATCGGCTCACGGATGCAGCCCCTCCATGCACACGGCGTCCGGGAAGCAGGCCCCGCAAGGCGGACTGGAGGCGCTCGCAGAGTGGTGGTGCGGCAGAGGTCGGAGACGGCCTCCCCAGACGAGACCATTGTGAGCCCGATTCTAGTACCGGCGGGCCGCGGAACCAAGGCTCAGCCCTGCCCGCCAAAGACCCGCAGCGAGCGAGGCGTCTCCCCGCCTGTCCGTCCTGAGTGCCTCGTAGGGAACCGGCCGCCTTAGCGGTCGCCAAACGGCAGCGTGCGCTGCCCGGTCGGCTCGATCCTCTTGATGTTTTGCCAGATGGTCAGTCCGGCGGGGTCCTGGGAGAAGAAGAGGAGGTGGTACATCAGACGTTCTTCTCGTTCCGGAAGGACGGGTCCGCCTCGTCCTGATACTGAAAGCCGATAGCAAGCATCTTGCTCCGGATGTAGCCGCGCGTACTCCGCTTCAGTGTGTTGCTCGCCCTCCGCTTCAGTAGTGTGAGGTACCCCACGGCAGCCGAGTGAGCCGGGCGGCCGCGGGGGCCGCATCGAGGTCAGCGCGTCGGGGGGTTCCGGTTCCCCTCGATAGGGTCCGGAACTGGAACCGTCCGGGGTGCGGGCATCCAGCCGTCGCGGCCGGCGCGGCGGATGGCGCCGTCGGTGGCGAGGCGGTGCAGCAGGGCGAGGAGCGTCTGCTTGCGGACGCCGAGGGTGGTGCGGAGCGTGCCGGTGGGCAGGGGGGTCGCGGCCTGGCGCACGAGCGTGAGGGTGCGCTCGCGCAAGGGGTCGGGATGGTCCCCGTCCTCACAGACAAAGCGGGCGTGGAGGACAGGGCCCTCGTCCACGCGCAGCCGCAGGCGGAGGGGCGGCGGGCAGACCGCGGCGCGGTGTTCGATGCGGAGCTCGAGCAGGCCGTCGCTGGCGAGGCGGCGGAGGTAGAGGTTGGTGTCGCCGAAGGCGTGCAGGTCGCTGGAGCCGCGCAGGCCGTGGCCGGGGACACCGCCGGCGGGCGCCTTGCGGGTGTGGTGGACGAGGAGGACCGCGCAGTCGGTGGCGCGGGCGAGGGTGCGGAGCCCATCGAGGACGACGGCCATTTCGGCAGCGGAGTTCTCGTCGGCGCGGTGCAGGCGGATCAGCGGGTCGAGGATGAGGAGGCGGGGCTGGCGCTGCGCGACGGTGGCGCCGAGGCGGTCGAGCCCGTCAGGGAGCCGGACGCCGGGCTCGACGATCACCTCCACGGGCAGCGTCGTCAGCGCCTGATCGCGGGCGGCCGCGAGGGCGGCAAGACGCTGGACGACGACCGCGGGCGGATCCTCGGCGGCGCAGAGCAGGACGGGGCCGGGCGCGGCGACTGGGAAGCGACCGGCACCGGGCGTGCCGGAGGCGACGGCGACGGCGAGCTCCAGGGCGAAGAAGCTCTTGCCGGTCTTGGGGGCGCCGCCGAGGATGCCGGCGGCGCCGGCGAGGAAGAGATCGGCGAGCAGCCAGCGCAAGGGCACCGTGGGGTCGGCGACCCGTGCCGCGGGCAGCGTGCGATAGGGCGCGGCGGGCTCAGGCGTGCTCATCATCGAAGACCGCGGCTTGCACATCGGCGCTGTCGACGTGGCGGCGGCCGGCGCGGGCGGCCGCGAGCAGGGCCCCGGTGGCAAGATGATTGAGCCGGCGCATGATGCCGCGGCTGTGCTGGAAGAGGAGGTCGACGGCGCCGGGGCGGAAGAGCGGGGCGCGGGCCCCGACGGCGCGGGGGCGGCGGTCGAGGTACTCGGCGCTCTCGCGATCGGTGAGCGGGGCCAGGGAAGTGCGCACGGCCAGCCGCTGCCAGAGGGCGTCGAAGTCGAGCTGCTGCAGGCGCTCGCGCAGGACCGGCTGGCCGGCCAGGAGCAGGGCGAAGGGGGCGCGGCGATCGAAGTCGAGTTGGCCCAGGAGGCGGAGCTCTTCGAGGGACGCATTGGGCAGCCGATGGGCTTCGTCGAGGACGAGCAGCTCCATCTTGGGCGAGCGCGCCAGCTCGTCGAGCAAGGCGGCGGCGGTCTGGGCGGTGGTGCGCCGGAGCGGGGTGCCGTAGCGCGTGGCGAGCTGCCCGACGAGGCCGAAGGGGCCGCACGTGGTGAGCTGGGTGGCGATGACGCGGATCTCGCTGGCAGAGAGCCCGCCGCACAGCGCCTCCAGGAGGACGGACTTGCCGGTGCCGGGTGGGGCGACGAGGAGGGCGGGGCCGCGGAGGTCGACGGCGAAGCGGAGGCGTTCGAGGGCTTCGACGAAGCTGGCGTGCTGCAGTAGCCCCTCGGGCGGCACGGCGCGATCGAACGGCAGCGCGGTCAGGCCAAAGTGGTGCAGGAGGTTGTCGAGCGTCGTCATTGGGGGGGCTCCTTTCCGTGGAGCGCGTGCTCGGCGCTCAGGTGAAAGACCTTGAGGTAGTGGGTGTACACCGAGACATGCAGCCCACGGCCGCGCACCCGGAGGGCGTGCTCGAGGGCCAGTCGCGTGGTGGCGTCGGCGAATGGCCCCACGGTGTGGTAGGCGGCGGTGAGGGCGTCCCGCTCGTAGGGCGCCGGGGCCTTGCCGAGATACTCGGCGACGAGGGCCAGGAAGGCCGGCAGCGTGAAGCTCGGCCCGGGCGTCCAGTCGGCGAAGGACAGGCGCCGGGCCTCGGCGACGATCCGGCGATCGTACTCGGCGCGGAGCGCGCCGAGGTAATCGAACGCCGGCGGGGTAACGGTCGGCCGCTCGGGGCGCGGCGTCGGCGGTTCGTTGGGGCGCGGGGGCCGGGCGCGCTGGATCCGCTCGCCATTGAGATAGATCAGGACATCCGAGAGGTCGTGGGGATCGTAGTGCACGGAGACCCAGCGCCCGCGCAGGTGCGCCTCGACGACGAACACGACGCCCTCGACCTCGACAGTGGAGGTCTTGGGGTGGACCTTGCGGCGGCCGCGCACCCGGAAGGTCTCGGCGACGACCACCGGATCGGGAAAGCGTGGGACGAAGTCGGGCGGGGCAAAGCGGTCGAGCGGCGGCTGGCCCGTGGCCTCGTGCCGCGTGAGGTGGTAGCGCTGCTCGAGCCAGGCCTCGAAGCGGAGCTGGATCTCGCGATGGTCGGTGAGGCGTAAGGCCCGGATCT
Source organism: Gemmatimonadales bacterium (assembly GCA_050732995.1). Taxonomy (GTDB): domain Bacteria; phylum Gemmatimonadota; class Gemmatimonadetes; order Gemmatimonadales; family GWC2-71-9; genus JBOHSA01. Next base: position 3,135 of record JBOHSA010000033.1, read on the forward strand.
CGGGCTCGAACTGCTCGGCCACAGTGCGATTCCAGCGCTCGATGGCGCCGCGGCCCTCGCTCGCGTAGGGCTTGCTGTGACGCAGGCGGATGCCGAAGTGGGCGCAGGCGAAGGCGAACTGGTCAGCGCGGTAGGCGGCCCCATTGTCGACGTAGAGCGCCTCGGGCAGGCCGCGGGTGAGGATCGCCTGCTTGAGGCAGTCCTCCAAGGTGGCCAGCTGCTCGTTGGCGTACCACTCGCCGTGGGGGACGATCTTGGAGTAGTGGTCGATGACGGCGCAGAGGTGCAGGGTGCGGTAGCGCGCGCGCTGGGGGTCCCACAGGAGCGGGGCTTCGTGGTAGTCGCCGACCCAGAACTGATTGGGGCGCTGGAAGAGGAGGCGGATGTAGCGTTTGTCGCCGAGGGTCTTGAGCCGGCGGCGGGAGACGCCGGCCTGGGCGAGATGGCGATCGAGGGTGGCGCGGCGGAGCTGGCCGCGGACCACCCGGTCCTGGGTTTCGAGGATGTGGATCAGGGTCGCGGTGGAGCGCGAGGGCACCTCGCGCCGGAGCGCGATGGCGGCCGTGAGAATCGCCGGGGCCACGGCCTTGAGCTGGCCGCGATCCTGCCGGACGTTGGGCAGCAAGCCCTCGAGCCCGGCCCTCTTGAACACACTCCACCACGCCCACAACGTGCGCGCGGTGACGCGGCGCTCGCGGCCGTCGGGCATCCGGTAGGAGCGCGCGGCCAGCTCGGCGATGCGGGCGGACCGCTCCCCACGGGGCAGCGCCTCGATGTCGAGCTCGCCGATGATGGCGTGGCGGAAGAGGGCGACCTGGCGGCGGCGGGCGTCGCGATCCTCGCGGTCAGTGGCCATGCTCTCCGTTTACGGGGCGTGGCCACGCGGCGCACTATTCAACGCCGGGGAGAAGCCGGGGCGCGTCAGCCGCGCCAGCCGCCGGACCCCGAGGAACTCGCCGAGCAGGAACCAGCGGAGCGGACTGGGGTCCGCCGGAGGCTCGGGCTGCGCGCGGTGCAGCAGCGCGAGCGCGACCAGGACCTGCGCGGCGCCCAGCACCCGGCGCGCGCGCTCCC
>JBOHSA010000034.1:0-39161 GCA_050732995.1 Gemmatimonadales bacterium
ATGACCCTCTGGCTCTCGGTGGGCCGAGAGCCGACACGCTGGACACTCGACTACACCGGCGGCCCGGCCGCGATGGCCGGCCGGCTGGCGCGTTTCCTCGTGGGCCACGTCGAGAAGGCCCGGGCAGGAGCTGCCCCGAAGCCTCCGTCGCAGCCCTGAGAGCGGACCCCGACTCGGGTCGGAAGCTGTTCTCGCTCCACCCGCCTCCGGGCAAATAGCCGACCGATCCGGAACACTCGTTCAAGCGGCTGGACTGCCGGCGTGTCCTCTTCCCTCGCCCGAGCTTCGTGTGCCATCATCGCGCTCCTTTCCAGAGGTGCTCGGATGACTCAGCCCGTCGCGCGCTCGGCCGCATCGTGGTGGCCATGTGTCTCCTGGCCTCCGGTCTCATGGCCCTGCCCGATGCCGTCCTCACGTTCGCGGGAGCGACCGAAAAGAAGCAGGAAAAGAAGAAGGAGGACGACAAGGACAAGAAGAAGGAAGAGGAGGAGCTGCCGCTCAAGCCGACCGACACGATCGAGTTCACCACCGACGAGGGCACCTGGACCTCGCTGGACGTGTCTCCCGACGGCCAGACCCTCGTGTTCGACCTGCTGGGCGACCTCTACACGCTGCCGATCGCGGGCGGCCAGGCGACGCGGCTGACCCACGGTTTCGCCCACGACATGCAGCCGCGCTTCAGCCCTGACGGCAAGCGCATCGTGTTCGTCTCCGATCGCAGCGGCGACGACAACCTGTGGATCATCTCGCTCAACGGGCGCGATACCCTCCAGCTCACGACCGGTATCGACGTCACTTATCTCTCCCCCGACTGGGCGCCCGACGGGCAGTACGTCGTCGTCGCGAAGGCCACGCCGTTCTCGAACGAGAAGCTCTACCTCTTTCACGTGAAGGGCGGTCGCGGACTGCCGCTGGTGGAGGGGCTCCCCGGCCTCCGCATGATGGGGCCCACGTTCGGCCCCGACCCGCGCTACATCTGGTACGCCCAGCGAAACGGTGCCTGGCAATACAACGCCGTCTTCCCTCAGTACCAGCTGGGCGTGTACGACCGCGAGACAGGGACGCGGACGATCATGAGCGCGCGCTACGGCTCGGCGATTCGGCCCGCCGTCTCGCCCGACGGTAAGTGGCTCGCCTACGCCTCGCGCCACGACGCCGAAACCGGCCTGCGAGTCCGCGAGCTCGCGAGCGGCGAGGAGCGCTGGCTGGCCTACCCGATCCAGCGCGATGAGCAGGAATCCCTGGCCAACATGGACGTACTCCCCGGCTATTCCTGGACGCCCGATGGCCGCGCGCTGGTCATCTCGTACGGCGGCGAGATCTGGCGGGTGCCGGCGGACGGCTCGCCCGCGGCCAAGATCCGCTTCACGGTAGACGCGGAGGTCGCGGTCGGCCCGGAAGTGCGGTTCGACTATCCGATTTCGGACTCGGCAAGCTTCACCCTGAAGCAGATCCGGGACGCCGTGCCGTCGCCCGACGGGCGCCGGATCGCGTTCACCGCGCTGGACCGGCTGTACGTGATGGACTTGCCGGCGGGCGCGCCGCGGCGCCTCACCGATCAGAACGTGGGCGAGTACTACCCCACCTGGTCCCCCGACGGCGCGTGGGTCGCGTACGTCACGTGGGACGACGCGGGTGGCAGCATCATGAAGGCGCGCGCGACCGGCGGCGCACCGACCCGGCTCACGCGCGTTTCCGCGTACTACCAGCGCACCGTGTGGTCGCCCGACGGCCGGCGGATCGTCGCGATGCGGGCGGCGGCGCGCGACCTCAAGGAAGCGGTGGACCCGTTCGTGTTCGACGGCCTCGGCGCGGAGTTCGTCTGGGTCCCGGCCGAAGGCGGCGAGGTCACGGTGATCGGCCCCACGGGCGGCCGCGTGTTCCCCCATTTCACGAGCGATCCGGAGCGCCTCTACAGCTACGGCTTGGTGCCGGGTGAAGCCCCGGCCGGGACCCCGGGGGCGACCGGCGTCGTCGCCCTCGTCTCCACGCGGCTCGACGGAACCGACCTCAAGCAGCACCTGCGGGTGAACTGGCGCCTGCCGCTCAATCCCGGCGGGCGGGCGGTCTCCCGCACCTCCGACCTCGTCATGCCCCGTGACTTCGAGCGCGAGCCCGCGATTCCGCAGATCCCGGCCGACTTCGCGCTGATGGCCCCGAAAGGTGATCTGGCGCTCGTGCAGGTCAACAACGACTTCTACGTCGTCACCGTGCCGAAAACCGGCGCCGCGGCGCCCGTCGTGCTCGTGACCCGGCCGGACAGCGCGCCGGTGCCGGTCCGCCGGCTCACCGACATCGGCGGCGAGTTCCCTGCCTGGGGCGCGGACGGCCGCACGGTCCACTGGGCGATCGGGAACGCGTTCGTCACCTATCGCCTCGACCGCGCCGAGTCGGTGGACGACAGCTTGCGCGCCGCGCAGGCGGACTCGGCCGCGCGCGTCCGCGCGGCCTACCGGCCCGAGGAGCGGCGCATCGTGGTGAGCGCCCCGCGGGACATCCCCCAGGGCACGGTCGTGCTGCGCGGCGCGCGGGTCATCACTATGAAAGGCACCGAAGTCGTCGAGAACGCGGACGTCGTGGTGCAGAACAACCGGATCACGAGCGTCGGCCCCCGCGGGTCACCGCCCGCCGGCGCGCAGGTGATCGACGTGAGTGGGAAGACGATCATTCCGGGCTTCGTGGACACGCACTCCCACATGTGGAACCTGTGGGGGCTGCACTGGACCCGGCCCTGGATCTATCTCGCCAATCTGGCTTACGGTGTCACGACCACGCGGGATCCGCAGACCGCCACGACCGACGTGCTCGCTTACGCCGACCGCGTGGAGGCGGGCACCATCCCGGGCCCCCGGGTCTACTCTACGGGCCCGGGCGTATTCTGGATCGAGGGGATCCACGACCTCGACCGCGCGCGCTCGGTCCTGCGGCGCTACAGTGACTACTACGACACCAAGACCTTCAAGATGTACCTCGCCGGCAACCGGCAGACGCGGCAGTACCTGATCATGGCAGCCCGCGAGCTGAAGTTGATGCCGACCACGGAGGGCGGGCTCGATTACCGGCTCAATATGACCCACGCCATGGACGGCTATCCGGGCGTCGAGCATACGATGCCCATCATCCCAGCCTACAACGACGTGGTCGAGTTGTTCAAGGCCTCGCAGACGACGAATACCCCCACGTTGCTCGTCTCCTACGGTGGGCCGTGGGCCGAGAACTGGTACTACACGCACGAGAACGTGGTGGGGGACAAGAAGCTCACGCATTACACACCCGAGGGCGAGCTCGATCCCAAGGCGCGACGGCGGAATCCCGGGCCCGGGCCGGGCGGCTGGTTCCGCGAAGACGAGTACGCCTTCCACAAGCATGCCGCCTGGATCAAGCAGCTGGTGGAAGGTGGCGGTCGGGCGGGTGTCGGGAGCCACGGCCAGCTCCAGGGCCTGGGCTATCACTGGGAGCTCTGGGCGATCCAGAGCGGCGGGATGACGCCGCATGACGCGTTGCGCGTCGCCACGATTCTCGGCGCGGAGGCGATCGGGCTCGGGAAGGACCTGGGGTCGATCGAGCCGGGCAAGGTCGCCGATCTGATCGTGCTCGACGCGAACCCGCTCGAGAACATCCGGAACACCAACACCATCCGCTACGTGATGAAGAACGGCCGGCTGTACGACGGGAATACGCTGGATGAAGTGTCACCCCGCCGCCGGCCGGCCCCCGACGAACCGTGGCGCCACACCGCGCCCAACGTTCAGAACGGCATCCGGTGAGGCGTCTCATGACCACGTTCCGCATTATCTCGCTGGCGCTCGTCGGTCTCGCCACCACTTCGATGCTGCAGGCGCAGGGGCCGGGTGGCGGCCCCGGCGGCCAGCAACAGAAGCCGCTGCCGCTCGAAGCCGCCCGCAAGGCCGAGTTCACCGCCAAGCAGGGAACCTGGATCTCGCTCGACGTGAGCCCCGACGGCCAGACGATCGTGTTCGATCTCCTGGGCGATCTCTATACGGTCCCGATCGCGGGCGGGAAGGCCACCGCACTCACCACGGGCCTCGCCTACGACGCGCAGCCGCGCTTCAGCCCCGACGGGAAGAAGATCGTGTTCGTGTCCGACCGGAGCGGCGGCGACAACGTGTGGACCCTGTCGCTCGATCTCAAGGACACGACGCAGATCACGCAGGGGAACAGCAATCTCTACGTGTCTCCCGAATGGACGCCCGACGGCAGCTACATCGTGGCGAGCCGGGCGGGCGGGCTCGGCGGCGCCCACAAGCTCCAGATGTATCACGCTGACGGGAAGGGGCCGCTCCCGCTCGTCCGCGACCCGGCAACGCGCAAGATGCTGGGCGCGGCGTTCACACCAGACGGACGCTACCTCTGGTACGCCGGGCGCACCGGAGACTGGCAGTACAACGCCATCTTCCCGCAGTATCAACTGTATCGCTATGATCGCGAGCGCGGCACCTCGAATCTGATGTCAACCCGGTACGGCTCGGGCTTCCGACCCGCCGTGTCGCCCGACGGGAAGTGGCTGGTGTACGGCACGCGCCAGGGAAGCCAGACCGGGCTCCGGCTGCGCAGTCTCGAGAACGGGGAGGAAGACTGGATCGCCTATCCCGTGCAGCGGGACGACATGGAGTCGCGCGCGCCGCTCGACGTGCTGCCGGGCTATTCGTTCACGCCCGACAGCCGGGCGATCGTCGTCTCCTATGGCGGCGAGATCTGGCGCGTGCCGCTCGACAGGAGCGCCGCGACGAAGGTCCCGTTCGAGGCGCCGGTGAAGCTCGATGTGGGGCCCGAGGTCAAGTTCGCCTACCACGTGGACACGGCGGCGCTCGTGACCGCGCACCAGATCCGGAGTCCCGCCGTCTCCCCGAACGGCAAGCGGGTCGTATTCACGGCCTTCGACCGTCTGTGGGTGAAGGATCTGCCCGAGGGGCAGGCGCGCCGGCTCACCGGCGTGGAGGTAGGTGAGTACCACCCCGTGTGGTCGCCCGACGGCCAGTGGGTGGCGTACGTGAGTTGGGATGACCAGGGCGGCGGCCACATCTGGAAGGCGCCGCTCGGCGGTGGCGGGCGAGGCGCGGCTGGGGGGCGGCCGGTGCAGCTGACGCGCATCGCGGCGCTCTATTACAACCTCGCCTGGTCGCCTGACGGCGCGCGGATCGTCGCGAGCCGCGGCGCGGCCCGCGACCTCAAGGAAGCAGCCGGGATTTTCTTCGGCCCGCTCGGTGCGGAGTTCGTGTGGGTGGCGGCCACGGGTGGGGACGTCACGCTCATCGCGCCGACGGGCTCGCGCGACGTGGCGCACTTCCGGACCGCCGAGCCGGAGCGCATCTACGCCTACAGCTTCGTCGAGGGGTTGGTGTCGTTCCGGTGGGACGGCACCGACGTCCGGCGCCACCTCCAGGTGACCGGCCCCCCGCCGCCGACGGGCGGCGACCCGCATCCCGACGCTTTTGAGTTCCTCCCGCGCCGCGTGTTCCCGATGGCGGCCGCGGCCCCGGACACGGGGGGCGGGGAAGGGCCGGCCGAGGCCAGCGGACCGCCGGCCGCAGGGTTGATCCTCATCGCCCCCAAAGGCGACCAGGCCCTGGCCCAGGTCGGGATGGACATCTACACGGTGACCATTCCGAAAGTTGGCGGGCCGCCGCCCTCGATCTCGGTCGCGAGCCCGCAGAGCGCGCCGGTGCCGGTGCGCAAGCTCACCGACATCGGCGGGGAGTTCCCGAGCTGGAGCGCGGACGGGCGCAAGGTCTATTTCGCGATCGGCAACGCGTTCCTGAGCTACGACCTCGACCGCGTCAAGGCCATCGAGGACAGCACCAAGGCCGCCGCCCGGGCCAAGGCCGACAGCACGGCCCGGGCCAAAGCAGTGGTGGACAGCCTGAAACGCGTGCGGGCCGTGGTCGACAGCCTGACCAAGGCCAAAGCGACCATTCCGGATTCCCTGAAGACCCGGCTCAACACGCTGCGGGCGGATTCCGTCAGGCTCCGGGCGGATTCCCTGCTCCTGCGCTCCGATTCTCTCAAGGCAAAGGCCGATTCCATCAAGGCCAAGTCGGATTCGATCCGGGCCGGGCTGGACACGGCGAAGGCGAAGGGCGACACGACCAAGGGGTACAAGCCCGACGAGAAGCGGTTCACCGTCATGCTGGCGCGCGACGTGCCGCACGGCGTCGTGGTGCTGCGCGGCGGCCGCGCCGTTACCATGAAAGGTACCGAGATCCTCGAGGACGCCGATGTGGTCGTGAAGGACAACCGCATCGTCGCGATCGGCGCCCGCGGGAAGGTCGACGTCCCGGCCGGGGCCCAGGTCGTGGACGTGTCCGGCAAGACCCTCCTCCCCGGGTTCGTGGACACCCACTACCACCCGCAGTGGCTGATTCCGGAAGTGCATCCCGGCTTGACGTGGCAGTACCTCACGATGCTGGCGTTCGGGGTGACCACCACCCGGGACCCGCAGACCGGGAGCACCGACGTGCTGAGCTACCAGGATCGCGTGGAGACCGGCGGGATGATCGGCCCGCGCATCTTTTCGACCGGGCCGGGGGTGTTCATCAACGAGAACATCCGCAACCTCGAGCACGCGAAGAGCGTCCTGAAGCGCTACAGTCAGTACTACGACACCAAGACGCTCAAGATGTATATGGCGGGGAATCGCCAGCAGCGGCAGTGGATCATCCAGGCGGCGCACGAGCTACAGCTGATGCCGACCACCGAGGGCGGGCTCGACTTCAAGCTCGAGCTGACGCACGCGCTGGACGGCTACCCGGGAATCGAGCACTCGCTGCCGATCGCGCCGATCTACGACGACGTGGTTCAGCTGTTCAAGGCGTCGCAGACCACCAACACGCCCACGTTGCTCGTATCCTACGGCGGCCCCTTCGGCGAGAACTACTTCTACACGAAGGAAGAGGTGCACGGCAACGTCAAGCTGCGGCGGTTCATCCCCGAGGACAATCTCGACGCGCGCAGCCGGCGCCGCGGGACGGGCGCGGGCGGTAGCCCGGGTCCCGCCGGCTGGTTCCTGGACGAGGAGTACGTGTTCCCCAGGCACGCCCAGTTCGCCAAGAAGCTGATCGAGGGCGGGGCCCGCACCGCGGTGGGCAGTCACGGCCAGATCCAGGGGATCGGCTACCACTGGGAGCTGTTGGCCTTGGGATCGGGGGGAATGTCGAACCACGACGTGCTCCGCGCCGCGACAATCTACGGCGCCGAGGCGATCGGCCTGGGGGCGGACCTCGGTTCGCTCGAGCCGGGCAAGCTCGCCGACATCCTGGTGCTGAACAAGAATCCGCTCGACAGCCTGCGGCACTCGACGAGTCTGCGCTACGTCATGAAGAACGGGCGGCTTTACGAGGCCGAGACGCTGAACGAGGTGTGGCCACGGCAGCAGCCCCTGCCGCCGCTGCCGTGGCGCGACCGGGCGCCGCGCGAAGCGAGAGCTACCGAAGCGCCTGACGCTCGGTAGTGATGAACGCGGCCAGTGCCGCGACCTCCGGCGGCTTGAGGTTCAGGTTCGGCATGGGGAAATCAGGTCTTCCACTGTGATCGTCGCCCATCCCCCCACTGCGCCGGGGTGGGCAGGGATCAGCACGAGCACCACCAGGCCTAGCAGGACGCATCGGCTAGACGTGCGGAGCATCGATTCCTCCTCCATGGCGTTCCCAGCTTAGATGCCGCCGCCGATGGCCGGGTTCAGGCGGCTAGGGCCGCCAAGTCCCCTTCGCCACCGCCGGCACGAACGCGTCGAGGCCGTTGGGCGGGAACGCCAGGGTCTGTCCCTGCTCGGCGCTCATGTAGGCCGCCATCAGCAGTCGCACGACCTCCACCCCGTCGTCGAAGGTCAGCGCCGGCCGCTCGAGGCCGAGAAACGCGCGGGTGAAGTGCCGGTTTTCGGCCTCGTAGCCGTAGGCGGCCGCTTCGTTCGTTACCACCGGCATCAACCCCATCTCGGCGTTCTGCTTCTCGACCAAATCCGCGCCCGCCTTGCCTTTGACCTCGCGGCTGAAAAAGAGCTTGAGGCCCGAATCCAGCGAGTTCCAGGCCATGGAGTACTCGGGGCCGAGGAGCTCGGCACTGAGCCGGAGGCCGGCCCCCACGAAACTCCAGGAGGTGGTCGCTTCACCCAGGACGGTGGCGCCGTCCTCGGTCTCGAACTCGATCATGACACTGGCGAAGTCCTCGGCCGGCCGCTGCGTGTAGTCCACGTCCTTGCCCATCCGCTGGGTCAACCGACGCGCGTATTCCGGGCGCGTCCATTTGAGGCTCGCGATGTGCCCAGTGACGTGCACCGGGCGCACTGAGCTCAGGGCCGTCCCGGGTGCCGTGAGCAGGTGGCGCACCACCAGGGCCGAATGGCACATCATGTCGTTCAGGACCCCGCCTCCCTGCAGGTCGCCGCGCCAGAACCACGGCTTGTGGGGGCCGCTGTGCTCCTCGGCGGCGCGCGCGAGGTATGGGCGACCCGTGAGCGCCGCGCCGCGCGCCCAGAGCAAAGCACGCCCGTGCGCCACCGCCGGGGCGAACGCCTGGTTCTCGAGGTAGCCATGGCGCAGCCCGGCGCCGGTCACGAGTTCGCTCACCCGTCGTGCTTCGGCCACGTTGCGGGCGAGGGGCTTCTCGCACGCGACACCCTGGAGCCGGCCCTTGCCGCGCGTGACCGCGTCCGCGATCTCCTCGACGTTCTCGACCCGCGCGTGGTTCGGCCCGCAGAGCCACAGGGCGTCGATCGTGGGATCGGCCACCATCTCCGTGATTGAGCGGAAGGCCTTGGCCTCCCCGACGTCGAGCTGGCGGGCGAGCGCCGCCGCCTCTTCGGCGTGGCGTCCCGTGGGGCTCCACACGCCGCGGACGTCCGCGTCGCGCACGCCGACGAACGCCTGGAGATGGAACCGGGCGTTGAAGCCGCTTCCGACGAATCCGACTCCCAGCCGCTTACCCACCCGTCCCCCGTCTCCCTTCCCCCGTCCCTCAGTCGTTGTAGCGCACACCGAGCTTGCGGAGCGCCCCGTCGGGGCACCCCCGCCACTCCGCCACGAAGGTGTTGCCGCGATACTGCAGGTCCTCGACGCCCAGCCGGCTCGACCAGAAGCCGGCGGCGGTGAGGTCGCGGAAGCCGTTGAAAAAGGCGACCCCCTGGCTCAAGTCGGGCTTGGCGCGCGCCGGCCAGGCGATCTCGTCCAGCACCGCGGTGCGCTCGGCCGCGGCGCAGGCGAGGAACGGCTGCTCGAACCGCCGGCGACACTGGATGTCGAGCCAGGCAAGGCCGCCGCGCATGGCGATCCGTCGATCCTCCGAGCCGTCGATCATGATGAAGTCCATGAACTCGGGGACTCCGGCGTCAGTGGCGCTCCCCGAGCGCTCGTCCTTGGGGATGATGAGGTCCACCAGCGTGCGCACCGTCTCCCACTCGTGCGCGGTGAAGAACCGGGGCGAGTAGGCCTGGCCGGCGCCAGCCGCCTCGCGGGCGGCGCGCGCGAGTCCGGTCGCGCGCTCCAGCTCCACGGAGGTCCACGGCAGTGCGGCGGCGAGCGAGCCGAGTGCGAGCAGCTCGATGGCGTCCCGGCGATTCATCTGGTTCACGGTCGCCCGTCCCATCAGAGGCCTCCCGACCGGCGCAGGTCGATGATGTGATCCGCCGTCCGCCAGGCCAGCGCGAGAATCGTCCACGTGGGGTTCTTGTCGGCCTGCGAAACGAACGGGCCGCCGTCCGCCACGAAGAGATTCTTCGCGTCATGCGCCTGGCACCAGCGGTTGAGGGCCGACGTCTTGGGGTCTTCGCCCATCCGGGTGGTGCCGAGTTCGTGGATGATGCGCCCGCCCGCCGCGATCCCGTAGCCCTGCTCCGCCGCGGGCATGGGGGAAAACACCTGCCCGCCCATCTCCGCGACCAGCGCGCGGAAGGTCTCCTGCATGTGCTTCGCCTGCTGGTATTCGTGGTCGGCCCATTTCCAGTGGAACCGCAGGACCGGAATCCCCCAACGGTCGACTAGGCTCGGATCGATCTCGCAGTAGGACTCCGGGTTGGGGATCATCTCGCCGCGCCCCGAGAAGCCGATGGTCGTGCCGTAATAGCGGCGGTAGTCGTCCTTGAGCTGCTTGCCGTAGCCGCCGCCCGGCGGATAGCGATGAATCCCGCCCATGAAGCCCGCACCCGGCGCTCCCTGGCCGCCCCACACCTCGATGTGATAGCCCCGCGGGAACCCGAGCCGCCGGTTGTCGAGCCACCAGGGCATATAGATGTGGGCGCCGCCGACGCCGTCCTCGTTGTGGGGCACGTGGTCGGCCAGGCGCGGGATGAAGCCGGCGACATCGGTGCCGGTCGTGTCGGTGAGGTACTTCCCCACGACGCCGCTCGAGTTGGCGAGTCCCTGGGGGAACAGCCCGGAGCGCGAGTTGAGGAGCAGCCGCGCCGACTCGCACGCGCTCGCGGCGAGCACCACGATTCGGGCCCGCACATGGCGGTCGGCACCCGCCGTCTTGTCCACGTAGGAAACGCCGGTCACGCGCCCGGACGGGTCGAGCGTCACTTCGCGGGCCATGGCGTTCGTGAGCAGCGTCAGCTTCCCCGTCGCCCGCGCCGGGGCGAGGAGGACGTTCGTGGAAGAGAAGTTCGCGTGCGTGCGGCACCCGCGGTTGCACTGGCCGCAGTAATGACACGACGGCCGGCCGTTCAGGGGACGGGTGAGGATGGAGAGGCGTGACGCGACGCAGGTGATTCCCAGCCGATCGCACGCCTGTTTCACCAGCAGCTCGTAGCAGCGGGGCCGGGGCGGAGGGAGAAAGACCCCGTCGGGCTCGTTCGGGAGCCCCTCGCGACTGCCGAAGATCCCCACCAGCCGGTCGACCCGGTCATAGTAGGGCTTGAGGTCGTCGTAGCCGATCGGCCAGTCATCGCCCAAGCCGTCGAGGCTCTTGCGCCGGAAGTCGTTCGGCCCGAACCGGAGGGAGATGCGCCCCCAGTGATTGGTGCGGCCGCCGACCATGCGGGCGCGCCACCAGTCGAACTGTGTGCCGGGCGCGCGGGTGTAGGGCTCGCCCGCGATCTGCCAGCCGCCGATGCAGGCGTCGAACTCGCCGAACGGCCGCTCCGCCGTCGAGCCGCCCCGGCGGGGCGACTCGTAGGGCCAGGTGAGCATCGCGGAATCGATGGCATTGTCCCAGGGCCCGCCGGCTTCGAGCAGCACGACGTCGGCGCCGGCCCAGGTGAGCGCGTAGGCGGCCATGCCCCCACCGGCGCCGGAGCCGACGATGCAGACGTCGAACAACGTGCCCTGCGGCGGCTTGGGCATCGGCCCCCCTCCCCTCACACGTCGCACACCGCCACGGCCTCGCGCAGGGCGGTCAGCGGGTCGCGGGTCGGCACGAACTCGTGCGCAACATATCCCTGGAAGCCGGTGTCCGCGATCGCCCGCGCGACCGCGCGCCAGTTCAGCTCCTGCGTCTCGTCCAGCTCGTGCCGGCCCGGTACGCCGCCCGTGTGGAAATGGGCGATGTGGGCGATGTTCGCGCGGATCGTGCGGATTACATCGCCCTCCATGATCTGCATGTGATAGATGTCGTACAGCAGCTTCACTTGCGGCGAGCCTACGGCCCGCGCCACCTCGACGCCGAACGCCGTCCGATCGCCCTGGTAGTCCGCGTGGTCCACCTTGCTGTTCAGGAGCTCGAGACAGATCGTGACCCCGTGCTCTTCGGCGAGCGCCCGGATCGCCCCGAGCCCCGCGACGCAAGCGTCGATGCCCTCGGCGTCGCTGCGGCCGCGCCGGTTGCCGAACATGGCGATCACGTTCGGCACGTGGTGGCGGGCGGCGAACGGGATCGTCTCCTCGAGCTCACGCAAGAGCAGCGTGTGGTTCGCGCGGTGGTTGAAGCCGGTGGCGATGAAATCGCGCCGGGCGGTAGGGTAGCCCATGGTGACGATGAGGCCGTGGTCGGTCACGACGGGCCAATCGTCCCGCCCGAGCAGGTCGATCCCGGCGAGCCCGATCTCCCGGGCGGCCGTGCAGAACTCCGGCAGCGGGATGGCCCGGTAGGGCCAGCGGGAAACGGATTGCGTGAGGCGGCCGCCCGGTCCGGCGGTCCGACGGTCGGCGGCAGCAGGCGTGGCCTCCGCGAGCGGCAGCCTGACCATGGCGGCCGCCGACGCGATGATGGCCTCCCGCCGCGTGACCGACCGACCGGCCGCCCGCCCGCCCGCCATCAGAACTCGAGCCGCTTCAAGTACTCGTAACTCGCCCGCGCGAAGGCCAGCGGGTCCGACGGCTGATCGTGCTCCACGAAGACGTGCCGGATCCCGGCCTGGGCCCGCCGGGCGAAGATCCGCGGCCAGTCGATGGCGCCGCGACCCACGTCCACCATCCGGTGCTCGGGCGCGCCCGCCGAATCCTTCACATGGACCAGCGTGATGCGACCGGGATACTCCGCGAAATAGCGTAGCGGGTCCTGGCCGCCCTTGGTGATCCAGTACAGGTCGATCTCGAGCTGGACGAGCGTGGGGTCGGTGCCGCCGAGCAGCAGGTCGAACGGGAGGCGCCCCGCGAGGGGGACGAACTCGTAGTCGTGGTTGTGGTAGGCGAACTGGAGGCCCGCCCCGCGGCAGCGCTCCCCGATCCGGTTGAAGTCGTCCGCGAGTCGCTTCCAGGCGTCGCGCGTCCGGCGCTCTTCCGCGGGAATCCACGCGACCACGACGTAGTGGTGTCCGATCGACGCGGCGGAGGCGAGCGTCCGGTCCGGGTCGTCGCGCAGGTCGGCGAGCGGCAGGTGCGTGCCCGGCGCCGTCAGGCCGGCACGGACCAGAGCGCTCTTGACCAGCGCGGGGCCGCGGTCGAAATACCCCGCGAACTCGACCTCCCGGTACCCGATCGCGGCGATACGCGCGAGCGTGCCCTCGAAGTCGTCGCGCAGGAGCGTGCGGACGGTATACAGCTGGATACCGATGCGGTCGAGACCATCGTGGGACGTGGGGACCGGGGTGTGAGGTACCAGCGCCATCCCGGCGCACAATTGGAGGAACGCGCGCCGGTCCATCGTCGACCCATGCCCCGCATCTCCCATGCCACCCACTGCCGTTATAGCTCCCGCCGCTTCAGCTGGTCCACCGCGTAGGCCGCCGCCCGGGCCGTGAGCGCCATGTAGGTGATCGAGGGGTTCTGGCAGCCCGACGAGGTCATTGCGGCACCGTCGGTGACGAACAGGTTCTGGACGTCGTGCGCCTGGCAGTAGGCGTTCAGCACGGAGGTCTTCGGGTCGCGGCCCATGCGCGCTGTGCCCATCTCGTGGATCGCGAGGCCGGGCGCGTTGTCCTCGACGAACGGCGTGATGTCCTTCGCCCCCGCAGCTTCGAGCATCTCCGCGGCCGTCACGGACATGTCCTGCAGCATCTTGCGCTCGTTGTCGCTCCACACGCAGTGGACGTGGAGCACCGGGATCCCCCAGGCATCGACGCGCCCTGTGTCGATCTCGACGTAGTTCGTGCTCCGGGGGAGGCACTCGCCGAAGCCGTACAGGCTGAAGCGCCACGGTCCCGGCGTGCGCAGCCGGTGCTTGAAGGCGGCGCCGAAGCCCGGCAGCGAGCTCCCGCGGCTCCAGCCGGGGCGGCTGGCGCCGCCCTGAAAGCCGTAGCCCCGCAGGAAATCTGGATGCGGCGACTTTACGTTGCGGAACCGCGGCACATAAATGCCGTTCGGGCGGCGACCGAAGACTTCGTGGTCCTCCATTCCGGGAATCACGCCGCGCGCGCCGCCGCCCATGGGATGGTCCATGAGATTGCGGCCCAGCTCGCCGCTCGAGTTGGCGAGCCCGGCCGAAAAGCGCGGGCTCGTGGAATTGAGCAGGATGCGGGCCGACTCCAGGGCTGAAGCGCACAGGAAGATCAAGCGGCCGCTGAACTCGAGCTCCTGCCGCGTCCGGCCATCGACCACGCGCACGCCGGCGGCGCGCGCGCGGCGTGCGTCGTAGGTGACGCTGCGCACGACACTGTACGGCCGGATGGTGAGTCGTCCGGTGGCCCGCGCAGCCGGCAGCGTGACGCCCAGACTGTTGAAATAGGAATGCGTGGCGCAGCCCCGCCAGCACGGGCCGCAGTAATGGCAGGCCGCCCGGCCGCGGTGCGGGCGCGTGAGGATCGCGCAGCGACCGATGGTCAGCACCCGCTCCCCACCGAAGTGCCGCGTCAACGCGTCGCGCACGACCTGCTCGGCGCAGTTCAACCCCATCGGCGGGAGGAACTTGCCATCGGGCAGCTGCGGGAGCCCCAGCGCCTCACCGCTGACACCGATAAAGTCATCTACGTAGTCGTACCACGGTCCGAGGTCGGCGTAGCGGATTGGCCAGTCCACGCCGAACCCCTCGCGGGCGTTCGCGTCGAAGTCCAGGTCGCTGAGGCGATAGGTCTGGCGCCCCCACATGAGCGAGCGCCCGCCGAGGTGGCGCCCGCGGATCCAGACGAACGGCTTGTCCGCGTCGTAGGTGTAGGGATTGTCCACGTCGTCCACGAAGAAGTGCTTGGTCTCTTCTTCGTACGGCCCCGCCTTGCTCTGGATGAACTGCCGGGCCTGCGCGTGCCGGCGATCGCCCAGGCCGCGGAACTTGAACTCGTAGACCGGCTCGTGCTCCAGGTAGTCCTTCGCGGGATCCATCGGGCGCCCGGCCTCGAGCAGGAGGGTGCGCAATCCCCGCTCCGTCAGCTCCTTGGCAGCCCAGCCCCCGCTGATCCCCGAGCCCACCACGATTGCATCGTAGGTGACGGCGGTCATCACTCGCCTCCGGGGGAGGGGATCCCGGTCGCCACGCACGGGTCGTAGCGTCCCGGCACCACCTGGTAGCGCAGCTCCTGGGTCACGCCGACTTCGGACGTGTAGTACCCGTAGATCGTCAGATACTTCATCCGGTGGAAGAAGAGGCGCGCGGGGTCCGCGTTCGCGTCGCGCAGGGCGGCGACCTCCGCGTCGAGGCCGCTCACGATCGCGGCCTGCTGCCCCGGGGCGGCGGCGACGAACTCCGCGCCGAACGCGACCCGGCTCCGCGTATCCACGTCAGCGAGGCCCGCGAGGAAGCGCGCGCGCTCGTCCTCCGTGTACCACTCGGCCAACAGGAGATCGATGAACTCGGTGACGCGGGCGGTCCGGGCGCCCGGCGTATCCGTCTCGGGAATGATCAGCTCGGCGAGCGCCACGACCGTCGCGTTCTGATGGTCGTCGAGCACGCGCAGGGCGCTCGGGCCGCGCGTCGCCGTCCGGACGTGGAGCGACCGGCCGAGGGCCAGCAGTTGCTCGGGCGCGAGCCCGGCGAGCGTGGGGATGGCCGCACTGCCGAGCAGCCGCAGCAGGTCGCGTCGGTTCATGCGCAAGCCTCTCCTGTCCCCGGGCGGCCTCCGGGACGGAGGCCCGGCCCCCGGATGCATGGTCCAACTTGCCGCCCCGCCGGGAGGGGCGCCAGGCGGCCGCACGGGTGTCTGGGACGCGCCGGCGCCCCTAGCTTTCCCGGCGTGACACTCCGGGTGCTGGTGACGGGTGGCGCCGGGTTCATCGGGTCGCACGTGGCGGAAGCGCATCTCGCCGCGGGCGACGAAGTGACCGTGCTGGATGACCTGTCGTCGGGGCGGCGGGACCAGGTGCCCGCCGGCGCGCGCTTCGTCCTGGGCGACGTGCGCTCGGCCGAGGCGCGCGCCCTGGTCGCCGGCGGCGGCTTCACCGTGCTCAATCACCAGGCCGCGCAGATGGACGTGCGTCGCTCCGTGGCCGAGCCGTCCTTCGACGCCTCCGTCAATGTCCTCGGCCTGCTCAACCTGCTCGAGGGAGCGCGGGCCGGCGGCGTGCGGCGCGTGGTGTTCGCCTCCTCCGGCGGCACGGTGTACGGCGACGGCGCCTCCCGGCCCACCGATGAGGCCGCGCCGAAGCTCCCGGCATCCCCCTACGGCGTCGCCAAACTGGCCGCCGAGTACTACCTCGTCACTTACGGGCGCTTGTTCGGACTCGAATCCGTGGCATTGCGCTACGCCAACGTCTACGGTCCTCACCAGAGCGCCGCAGGCGAGGCCGGCGTCGTGGCGATCTTCGGCCGGCAGCTCCTGGCGGGCGAACCGGTGACGATCTTCGGCGACGGCGAGCAGACGCGCGATTTCGTGTACGTGGCCGACGTCGCGGCGGCAAACCTCGCGGCAGCCGGGTGGGCTGCGCCGCCCCTGCGCGACGTGGATTCCCGGGCGCTCAACATCGGCACCGCAGTCGCGACGTCGGTCAACGGGCTCGTGGGCCAATTGGCGGAGGTGGCCGGCCGGCGACCCTCGGCCCGGCACGCACCGGAGCGTGCGGGCGAGCTGCGGCACAGCCAGCTGGCCGTGGGGAAGGTGGCAAGGGAGCTGAATTGGCGGCCGAGCACGGCATTGGCCGCGGGGCTGCGGGCCACTCTGGACTGGCTGGCAGGAGATACTGGAGCGTCGCCCCGAAAAGCAGGTATAATCCCCGCATGAATGCCGGCACCAAGTTCGCCCTCGGCGCGGTCCTCATCGTGGGGTCGGTCGGCTACCTGATGGCTTCGGGAATCCGGGAAACGGGCCAGTTCTTCCTGACCCCGAGCGAGCTGTCCCGCAAGGTCGCTGCCGATCCGTCGCTCTACGACCTCGGCCTGAAGGTGGGGGCTCGAGTCGTGCCCGGGAGCGTCACTAAAGACGTCGCCTCCCAGACGCTCCGCTTCCGGATCACGGACGGGAGTGCGTCGTATCCCGTGGTGTTCCGTGGCTTGCCTCCCGACACCTTCACCGACTCGGTGGAAGTGGTCGTGGAAGGACGGCTGCAGCGCGACGGCGTGCTGCACGCGACCGACGTGCTCGCCAAGTGCGGATCCCGCTACGAAGCGGTGCCCAAGGCGTAGATGACCCTGCTCGGCAACTTGGCGCTGTGGCTCGCCTTTCTCCTCGGGCTCTGGGGTGGGCTGGCCGGACTCATCGGGGGTTTCACGGGTCGGTCGGATCTCGAGCGCAGCGCGCGACACGCGGTGTTCGCCGTGTGTGGCGCGCTGCTCGTCGCCGTCGTCGCGCTCGAGGTGGCGCTGTTCGCGCACGACTTCAACGTCGAGTACGTCGCCTCCTACACCAGCCGTAACCTGCCGACCTTTTACACCTGGTCGGCCCTGTACGCGGGGCAGCAAGGCAGCCTGCTGTTCTGGGCCGCGGTGCTGTCGCTGTTCGGCGTGCTGGCCCAGGTGTTCACCGCGCGGCGTCATCGCCTGTATCTCCCCTACGTCGCCGCGGTGGGCTGCCTCGTCACGACCTTCTTCGTGAGCGTGCTGCTCTTCGCGGCGAACCCCTTCGACCGGCTGCCCTACACGCCGGTCGACGGCCGGGGCATGAACCCGCAGCTGCAGAATCCCGGCATGGTGTTCCACCCTCCCATGCTCTACCTCGGGTATATCTCGATCACCATCCCCTTCGCCTTCGCGATGGCGGCCCTCCTCTCGAAACGGCTCGAGGGCGATTGGCTGGTGGCGATCCGGAAGTGGACGCTCGTTTCCTGGTTGTTCCTTTCGATCGGGCTCCTCCTGGGCATGTGGTGGGCGTACGTCGAGCTCGGCTGGGGAGGGTATTGGGCCTGGGATCCGGTGGAGAACGCCGCGCTGCTCCCCTGGCTCACGATCACCGCCTTCCTGCATTCCGTGATGATCCAGGAGAAGCGGGGCATGCTGAAGAAATGGAACCTGGCGCTGATCATCGGCTCCTGGCTCCTCTCCATCTTCGGCACGTTCCTCACGCGGTCCGGCGTGATCGCCAGCGTGCACTCGTTCACGCAGTCGCGCGTCGGGTACTTCTTTCTCGGGTTCTTGATCCTCGGCGCGGCGCTGAGCTTCACGCTATACGCGCGCCGGCTGCCGCTGCTCGCGGCCGAGGCGCGACTCGAATCCATGGTGAGCCGGGAGGCGAGCTTCTTGTTCAACAACCTGATGTTCGTGGGGATCGCCTTCTCCGTGCTGTGGGGGACGCTGTTCCCGATCCTGTCGGAATGGGTGCAGGGAACCAAGGTCACGGTGGGGCCGCCCTTCTTCAATCTGGTGAACGTGCCGCTCGGCCTCGCGCTGCTTGCGCTCACGGGGATCGGGCCGCTCATCGCGTGGCGCCGCGCCTCCGTCCCGAACTTGAAACGCCAGTTCGCCGCCCCCGTCACCGCAGGCGGCCTGATGGCGCTGGCGCTGCTCACGGCTGGCATGCGGGACGGGTACGCGCTCGTCGCGTTCGCCCTCGGCGCGTTCGTGACGGGGACCGTCGGGCAGGAGTTCGCGCGCGGGGTGGGGGCGCGCCGGCGCCAGTACGGGGAATCCCCCTGGGCCGCGCTCACGCACCTCGTCGGCCGCAACCGGCGCCGCTACGGCGGCTACATCGTGCACCTCGGCATCGTGGTGCTGTTCATCGCCTTCGCCGGGATGGCATTCAAGACGGAGACGCAGGCGACGCTCCGGCCCGGCGAGTCGGCCTCGCTGCAGAGCCCGTACGGCGATACCTACTCGTTCACCAACCTCGGGATTTCCCAGTACGACGCCCTCAACCGGCAGGTGACCGCCGCCTTGGTGGAGGTGGCCCGGGACGGCCGGCGGATCGGGCTGCTCGCGACGGAGAAGCGCCAGCACGTGGATGCCCTGGGCCGGCCCACCTTCGAGCCCTCGACCGAGGTTGGCATCATGAGCGGCCCGCGCCTGGATCTCTACGGCGTCTTGGCGGGCGTGGTGAACGGCACCGAGCAGGCGGTGTTCCGCTTCACGATCAACCCGCTCGTGTGGTGGGTGTGGTTCGGCGGCTACATCGTGGTGTTCGGCGGGCTGGTCGTGATGTGGCCGGGCGCCGGCGCGCCGGCGGTCCGGCGGGCCCAGGCAGGGTATGCGGTGAAGCTGGTGGGGACGGTGCGATGAAGCGACGGAAGGACGGAAGGACGGAATGTGGGCGCCGCGACTTCTTGGGCCTCGCCGCCGTGGGCTTCCTTTCCGTCATTCCATCCTTGCGCCGTCCTGCTGTCTTTGCCCAAGAGTCCACCCCTGGCCCGTCCGGCCGTCTCGTCGACCCGTCGCGCGCCGGCCGGCCGCGCGTCCCTACCACCGCCCGCGACACCGATGCGGCGATTCAGGCGATCGAAAAGCGGCTCCGGTGCACCTGTGGGTGCAACCTCGACATCTACACGTGCCGCACCACCGATTTCACGTGCGGGGTGAGTCCGGAGATGCATCGGCAGGTCGTGGCCCTGGCCGACGCGGGCAAGACCGGCGACGAGATCGTGGCCGACTTCGTGGCGCGGCACGGCGAGGCGATCCTGATGGCCCCCCCTCCGCGCGGGTTCAACCTCGCGGCCTATTTCGTTCCCTCGCTCGCCATCCTGGCTGCGGCGGCGGCCCTGGTGGTCGTCTTGCGTCGCTGGTCGCGGCGGGACGCGGCGATGGTGAGCGCCCCGGCTCCGGCCGCTCCCTCCCCCCTACTCGCGTCGGGCGCCGGCGCCTCCGCGGCCGAGTTGGAGCGCCTGCGGCGGGAACTGGATCGGTTCCCGGGGTGACGCTCCAGGTGCTCGAGCTGGTGCTCGGTGTCCTGCTGGCGACCGGCGCAGTGTACTTGGTCCTGCGTCCGATCCTTCGCCCGGCACCCCCGGAAAGTGCCGGGGCCGCGGATCAGGCGCTGGACGAGGGGCAAGACCCCGAGGACGACCTCTCGCACCGGGCCGTCGCGCTGCGCGCCCTCACGGAGATCGAGTTCGACCGCGCGACCGGCAAGCTGTCGGATGCCGACTACGACGCCCTGCGGGCGAAGTACACGCTGGCGGCGCTGGAAGCACTGCGGGAAACGGGCAGCGGGACGCGGGAAGCGGAGCCTCAGCGGACACCCGGGCTTCCGCTTCCCGCGTCCCGCCGCCCGCTTCCCGTTTGTCCGCTCGACGGCCCCCGACCCGAGCCCGACGCCGAGTTCTGTTCGGCCTGCGGTCGCCGGCTTGGAGCGGCCCCCGGCTACTGCGCGCGTTGCGGCACGGCGCTTGAGGTCGACGCGCGCTACTGCGCCCGGTGCGGCGCGCGGGTGGCGGCTTAGGCGCGGGGCGCGCTTGCTCCTCGAACCGCACGCAAGTAATCAGTGACCGCGTCGCTATCACGCACGAGCCGGTCGCGCAGGCCCCGGGCCTGCGGCACGTCCCGGGCTTTCCCGGCGGCCTCCAGCTGCTGCAGGACGGCCGCAAGTTCTTTGGCGCCGATCGTGGCCGCCGCCGACTTGTAGGCGTGCGCCTGGCGCTCGATGGCCGTGCCATCGCCGGCATCGATGGCTCCAGTGACGGCGGCGAGCCGGTCGGCCGCGCCGGAGAGAAACGTGTCCAGGATCGAGTCCACCGCGGCCTCGGCACCCGCGTCGCGCATGTCCCTCCGAAAGCCGTCGAGATCGACCGGGGGTGCCGCGGCCGGCGCGGGCGGGTCTCGGGCGGGCGGACTTGGAGAAGCCGGGCTTGCGTCCCACCCCTCCACGGCCGCGAACAGGTCATGCGCCTTGAACGGTTTGGAGAGGTATCCGCTCATGCCCTCGGCCAGGCACCGCTCCCGCTCGCCGGAGAGAGCGTGCGCCGTGCACGCGACGATCGGGAGGGCGCTCCCCCCCGGTAGCGCGCGAATGGCTCGCGTGGCGGTGAACCCGTCCATCTCCGGCATCTGGACGTCCATGAGCACCACATCGTAGCGTCCGCGGCCGACCGCTTCGACCGCTTCCCGCCCGGTGCTCACGACGGTCACGTCGTGGCCGCGCCGGCGCAGCATGGTGGAGGCCACCTCCTGGTTCACGGGGTTGTCCTCCGCCAAGAGCACGTGGAGCCGCCGGCGCGATTCCACGATGGCGTGCCGGGTGACGACCTCCGGAGCGCCGGCTACGGGCGGGCCCGTGAGCACGGCCGCGACGGCCTCGGTCAGGTCGCTGCGCGAGACGGGCTTGGTGAGGTAGCCTTGCACGCCGAGCTCCCGGCACCGCTGGCCGTCGCCGCGGTGTCCCGCCGAGGTGAGGAGCATCAGGCGCACCGCATCGAATTCCGGGTCCCGCCGCAGGCGTTCGGCGAGCGCGAAGCCGTCCTCGTCCGGCATCTGCGCGTCGAGGATGGCGAGCGCGAAGGGCGCCTGGGCCGCGCGGCCGAGCCGCAGCGCCTCGAACCCGTCGGCGGCGCTCGGCGCTTCGGCCACCGCCATCCCCACCGCTTCGAGCATCTCCCGGACGATCCGCCGGTTGGTGGCGTTGTCGTCCACCACGAGCACACGGCGGCCGGCGAGCTCGGCCCGCCCCGGGTGCGCGGCGGGCGCGGGAGCGCCGGACTCGACCGGCAGCGTGACGGTGAACGAGAACTCGCTCCCTTTCCCGAGCTCGCTTGCGGCCCGGAGCTCGCCACCCATCAGGGTGACCAACCGTCGGGCGATGGCCAGCCCCAGCCCCGTCCCGCCGTATCGCCGTGTCATCGACGCATCCGCCTGGCTGAACTCCTCGAAGATGGTCTCCAGCTTGTCCGCCGCGATCCCGATACCGGTGTCCCGGACGGCGATCCGCACATCGGTGCGGTCGTCGACGGTGCGCGCGCGCGCGACCGACACGACCACCTCGCCCTGCTCGGTGAACTTGAGCGCGTTGCTGATCAGATTCGTCAGGATCTGGCGCAGGCGCGTCGGGTCCCCGCGGACCTGGTGTGGGACGGCCGGGGCGAGGTCGGTCAGGAGCTCGATCCGCTTCACGCGCGCGCGCACCGCCAGCAGCTCCACCGTGGACTGCACCAGATGCCACAGGTCGAAGCGGATCCTCTCGAGGTCGAGGTGCTCGGCCTCGATCTTGGAGAAATCCAGAATGTCGTTGAGGAGCGTCAACAGCCCTTCCGCCGACGAGCGCATGAGCCCGAGCGAGTGCCGCTGCTCGGGCGCGAGCTCCGTTTCGAGCAGCAGCTCGGACAGGCCGAGGATCGCGTTCATCGGGGTCCGAATCTCGTGGCTCATGTTGGCGAGAAACGCGCTGCGCGCCTGAGTCGCGCGCTCCGCCGTGTCGCGCCCCTCCTGCAGCGCCTGGCGGGCGGCGGCCTGAACGCTGATGTCGCGCGCGATCATGGAGAAGCCCGAGATCAGACCGCCGATGTCCCGGGTCAGCGAGACACTGAGCGACACCGGAATGGGGCGGCCGTCCTTATGCAGCCGCACGGTTTCGAAATGCTCCACGTGCTCGCGCCGCTGGATGCGGTCGAGGATGCCGGCCACTTCGGCCAAGCGGTCGGCCGGGACCAGCATTGCAGCTGGCCGGCCCTTTACCTCCCTGATCGCATAGCCGAACGTCCGCTCGGCGGCGGCATTCCACGACACGATGGTGCCGTCGAGCGTCTGTCCAATGATCGCGTCCTCGGAGGATTCGACGATACTGGCGAGCTGCGTCAGCGCGTCCCGGGCCCGGCGCGAGTCGGTGATGTCTTCGTACATCACAAAGAGGCCCGCTTTGCCGGCCCCGCGGATCGGCCCGGCCAACGCCCGCACCGGGATATGCCGCCCGTCCTTCCGGCGGCGCTCCACCTCCTCCAGCACCGTCTGCCCCTTGCGGGCACGCCGGTCCATCTGCCCCGCCTTGGGAAGCTCGGATTTTGGCACGATGAGCTCGTTGAGGTCCTGTCCCCGGATTTCCTCCGCCGAGAAGCCGAACAGCGTCTCGAACCGCGGATTCACGCCGGTGATACGGCCGCCGGCGTCCAACACGGTGATCGCCACCGGCGCGCTGGCGAACAACGCATCGAGGAAGGCGCGCTCGGTTCTGGCTTGGTCCTCGCCGATCGCCTGCTCCGCGGTGGCGCGGATCCGCTCGAGCAGCGTCCGGTGCGCCCGCCGATGAATCCGGAGCATGCTCCAGCCAAACAGGGTGATCAGGACCAGCGCGACCAGGCGGGGCCGGTCGACGCCGCCGACGAGCACACCAACCGGCAGCGGGCCAAGGGTCCCGGCGAGGAACCACTGGAAGCCGGGCCGATCCGCCACCAGATTCGCCACCGCCCCGGCCACGACCCCACTCAAGACCACCAGAATCAACGCCGTGTACTGAAACGGCACGAGCGGCGCCACGACGGCGGCCCCCAGCCCCCAGGCCACCCCGATGAGCGCGGCGGTCACGCGGGTGCCCTGCCGGACCCGATCGAGAGAGAGGGCCTGGCCCAGCGCCCGTCGGCGCCAGCGAGATCGCATCACGACGGGAACGAGCAGCGCGATGGCCCAGGCTCCGAGCACCGCCACCGCCACGGTACCCCAGAGCAGGGTTCCCACGACGGCAATCAACACGAGGTGCGCCAGCTCGGCCGTGGGCCGGCCCTCGAGGAGCTGCGCCACCAGGGCCCGGTCCACTTCGGACTCGATCCGGCGCGCCCGCTCGGCCTCCCGGTTCGGCTCCTCGGCCTGGGGCACGAGCAGTGATCTCCGCGCCTGGCCGGCGGCGTCCGGGAGGGACGGGGAAGGGGTGGGGCCCGCGAGGGACATCCGTTGCTTTCTAGAGTGCCGGCCGCGACTCGCGCTCCACCAGCCCCACCCTCACCAGCACGAGCGGCGGCAGGGTCCCGCCCCGCAGGTGCGTGGCCACGGCCTCGATCGTCCGGCGGCCTATGGTCAACGGATCCTGGGCCGCATCCGCCACCAGCGCAGTTCCCCCGCTGATCGCCGTCCGGGCTTCGGGCGTGGCATCGTAGCCCACCACGATCAACCCAGTACGCCGCGCTGTCTGGACCGCGGCGAGCGCGCCCAGCGCGCAGTCGTCGTTCGTGCAGAAGACCGCGTCGATCCGCTGGTCGGTCGCGAGCAGATCGGCCATCCTCCGACGGGCGAGGTCCCGTTGCCCGCGCTCGACCGCCGGCCGGGCGACGATGCGGATATTGGGGTAGCGGGCCAGCGCTTCGAGGAAACCGGCCACGCGGTCCCGCACGATCGGCTCGGTGGGTTGGTCGAGGATGACGACGTTCCCGCCGCCGTCCAGCCGCCGGGCGACGTACTCGCCCAGCGAGCGCCCCCCTTGCCGGTGATCGCTGACGACGTGCGTGACCACGCGCCCGGCGTCAGCCGGGATATCCGTCGTGAACACCGGGATCCGCGTGCGGTTCGCCGCCTCGACGGCGCTCCCGCTGCCGCGCGAGCTGACCGGGGCGAGGACGAGGGCATCCACGCGGCGCGCCAGGAGACTGTCCACCTGAGCCGTCTGTCGGGTGGCGTCGCCATCGGCCTGGGAAATGTGGAGCTCCAAGCCGAGGCTGTCCGCGGCGGCCTGCAGGCCGCGCGTCAGGTCCTGATAGAAGGCCGTGGCCGCCGTGGGGAGAGAAACGCCCACCCGAGGGGGTGCACGCTCACGGCCTCGACCGCATGCCGTGGCGCCGCTGGCCGCCAGCAGGAGCGCCGCGGTGGCGAGTCGGCCCGGGGTCCGGAAGATGGGTTCAGTGCCGCACGGCCGCGTACGAATCACGCTGCGCGAATGTAGCTTCGGGTGGCCGGCGGACAATCCCCCCGCCGCCGCTCTTGCATTTCGCGGCGGCGTGTCCTATCAGTGGCATCCCCTTTTGCGTGAGGAGCCCGGTGTGAAAGCGCTGACCTTGCGGGTTCTGCTGGTCGTGCTCGCTCTGACGCTGGTGGGTGAGAGTGCCGAGGCGCAGCGGCGCGCCCGGCGGCGGGCCGCCGCCGCGGCGGTCGGGCCGCGCTTCGGCCCGCACCTGGGGTACAACTTCGACGTGGACGAGCTGGTGCTCGGGGCCCAGTTCTCCTGGCCCATCACCCCGCGGGTCGAGTTGTATCCCACCTTCGACTACTACTTCGTCGATCCGGGCTCGCTCTGGAGCCTTAATCTCGACGTGAAGATCCGCCCACCCACCCGCTACGGCGCGTTCTATTTCGGCGGCGGCCTGAACTACAGCCGCGCGAGCGCCGGGTCCGAGACCGGGCTCAACCTGCTGGCGGGACTGGAAGGGCGGCGGGGGCGGACGGTGCCGTATGTCGAGGCGCGGCTGGTCCTGGGGGGCCTGGACGCGTTCCAGATCGTGGGCGGGTTCAGCTGGCGCTGAGCGCCGGCTAAAACTCGAAGCTCTCCATCTTCTTCAGGCCCACCCGCAGCGGGATGACCGTGGCCGCCGTGCACAGAGCGGCGGCCAGGCCGAACGCGCCGATCATCCAGACGTCGATGCGCACCGGCTGGCCCGCGTTGACGCTCTGGAGATAGGCCATCACCGGCCGGGCCAGCACCACGATCACGGCGGCGAGGAGCGCGATCGTCGCCATCATGAACAGCAATCCGCCGAACGAGGTCGGGATCTGCGCGGCGTTCTCCGTTTCGAACTGGGGGTAGAGCGCCCCGAACCCCAACGCCAGCGCGCCGATCGCGAGCGTCAGCGCGCAGATCGTCGCCAAGCTCACCGTCATCATGAACGGCGTCACTTTGAGGAGCAGGTTCGTCAGGCCGGTGAGCAGCAGGGCCAGCACGAGCAGCGGGACGGTGCCCACCCAGTACTTGGACCACAACAACGTCCGCAGGTCGAGCGGCGACGACCGGAGCAGCCACATCTGCCTGCCTTCGAGCGACACCGCTGGGAAAATGAACCGGGCCGCGATCGAGGCGAGCACGAAGCCCGAGAGCCCGAGGTTCAGAAACGAGACGAGTGTCACATAGAAGAACGGCACCTGCTCGCCGCGGAACAGCGGCAGCGCCTTGATATTGAAGAGGTACACGACCACGAGGACGGCCAGCAGGATCAGCTGGCTCCATTGCGTGGTATCCCGGAAGAACAGCTTGATGTCCTTGAGGACGAACTCCCGCTTCGCCACCGGCAGCGGCCGGAGCAGGTGGCCGACCGTCCAGCGCCACAGCGTCCCCCGCACGAACCGCTCGGCGCCTTCCTGGGCCTTGGTGAAGCCCGGCGCGAAGAGCGCGCGATGCAGGAGGGCGCCCAGGGTCACGAACGCGGCCGCCGTGGACCAGAGGAGGAGCAGGGGGAAAGGGTCGGTGCTGCCGCGCAGGTAGTTCATGATCGCGTCGGTCGCCCACTCGCTCGGGAGGAAGGGCGAGGTCGGCGTCCGCAGCACCGTGATGAAGTCGAGCAGGTTGCGGAACCCCTCGGGACGGGCGAGCTGCTCGGGGCGAATCAGCCGGAACAGGAGGATCACGCCCCCCGCCGCCCCGAGCGCGATAATCGAGAGCAGGTCCCGGGTGCGGCGGGCCGGGAACACGTTCACCAGGATCAGGGTGATCGCGCTGCCGACCACCGCCGGGAGCAGCAACAGGGGCAGGATGGTGAGCACCGCGTAGGGGAGGAAGAGCGGGCCACCCCGGTAGATCACCCCGTAGGCGCTGAGGATCGGCACCGCCATCAACGCGACCATCCATGAGGAGTGCAACAGCGTCTCACCCAGCTTGGCGCAGTAGAGCCGCAACCAGTCCACCGGCGCCGAGACGAGGAGGTCGAGGTCTTTGGCGAGGAAGAAGCTCGACAGGGCCGTGACCACGTTCGACAGGATCAGAATGGAGATGAACGACAGCAAGGCCAGGCCCAGGAGTTTCCCGGCGAGCAGGGGGCCCAGGTCTTCGACGCCGCGGAAGTACTTCAGGATCCGGTAGAGGATCAGGAAGACGCCGGACCAGAAGATGAGCCCTACCGCCGTGAGGATGAGCAGCTTCCCGCTGCCGCCGCTCGAGCGCTCCTCGCGCAGGCGCTGCAGCGCCGTGCGCCACTTGGGTTGCAGCACGTGCCACAGCGACGGCTGCGTCACGGCGCGTCTCCGCCGCCCAGGACCTCGGCCAGCTCCCGCACGTGGGCGCCACCGGTGAGCTTCAAGAACAGCTCCTCCAGGCTCGCGTCGCCCGCGCGGTGCTGGCGCCGCAAATCGTCCACCGTGCCCTCGGCCACGATCTTGCCGTGCTGGATGATCGCGACCCGGTCGCACATCGCCTCGGCGACCTCCAGTGTGTGCGTGCTCATCAGCACCGTCCCCCCCTTGCCGACGAACTGCCGGAAGATGTCCTTCAGCAGCCGCGCCGCCTTCGGGTCGAGCCCCACCATAGGCTCGTCCACCACGATGCACTCGGGGCGGTGGATCAGCGCGCTCGAGATGATCAGCTTCTGGCGCATGCCGTGGCTATAGGCCTCGACCAGCTCGTCTTTCCAGCTCGCGAGCTCGAACACCTCGAGCAGCTCGGCGATGCGCCGCTCGACCACGTCGCCCTCCTGGCCGTACAGCCCGGCCACGAACCGCAGGAACTCCGCGCCCGTCAGCTTGTCGTAAACGAACGGCCGGTCGGGGATGAAGCCCAGGCGCCGCTTGGCCACCAGGGGCCGCTGGTGCACGTCGTCGCCGCCCAGGAGCACCCGGCCGTCGGTCGGCCGCAGGATCCCCGCGATCATGCGCAGGGTGGTCGTCTTGCCCGCCCCGTTCGGCCCGAGAAAGCCGTACAGCACCCCCCGGGGCACGTGGAGGGCGATGTCGTCCACGGCGACGAAGCTGCCGTACAGCTTGGTGAGGTTCTCCAGCCGGATCATAGCGCCTCGAGGGTGAGCGTCCCGATGTGCCGGACGAGCTCCACCTGGCGTGCAAACCCCCCGATGGTGAAGCGCAAGTGGACGGCGTCGGCGGGGACCTGGTCGAACGTGGGGTCGACCGCCACCCACTGGCCCAGATGGACCTCGGGCCAGGCGTGATAGTAGAAGCGCCCCTCCAGGAACACGAGCCCCGCCGCCGTGCGCGCCGGAAGGCCCGCGGCGCGGGCCAATGCGACGAACAGCGCCGTGTGCTCGTTGCAGTCCCCGCGCCGGCGCTCGAGCGCCTGCACCGCGCTGGGTGCACCCGCGCTCCTTCCCCGCGTCAAGTGGCCGTACACCCAGTGCGTGAGCCGCTCGGCGACGCGGGCAGCGTCGCGCTCCCGCCCCACGATTTGGCGTGCCTGCGCCGCGATCCGTGGGTCGGCGCTCTGGATCAGCGGTTCCGGCGCGAGGTATGGTGCCAGCGCCGTGTCCGCCACGGGGAGCCGGACCCGGGCCAGGCGGCCGAGGCGTTCCCGCTCGACGACCAGTGTATCCCCGCGCAAGCGCTGCCGCCCACCCGTAATGTCGAAGCCGGCGAGATCGACGCCGCCCAGCCGCACCTGGAACCGGGGCTGGGTGTCGGGTCGCGCCAGCACGCCCGCGGCCAGCGCCGTCGCGGCGACGATGGCGCCGGCCTCGGGACGGGCGCTCGCGCGGGCGACGCGCGCCGTATCGCGCCGGCGAAAATTCTCATAGGCGATCTCGAAGGCGGAGCGACTGATCGTGAACCCGACCGGGCCCGCGGCCTGTACAACCTTGCCCTGCGGGTCGATCCAGGCGGTCGTCACGAACCCGCTCGCGGCCTGCTCGATCCGAAAGGCGCGCACCGTGTCGAAGTGGGCGGGCACCCAGGCCATCGCGGTGGAGTCGTATTCGGCGCTGTCCGGCACGACCAGCGTGGACTCCGCGGCGATCCGGACCCGGACGTCCTGCTCCGCCAGGAGCGTCGGGTCGAACAGCCGGATGGCGAACGTCCGGCCGACGGCGAACCGCCCGCCGAATGCGAGGCGCAAGGGCAGGAGCGCCGGCAGCACGATCGGCTGGGGCAACGGCACCCGGGCGACCTGGGTGTCGCCGGCGGACACGAGCGTCACGCGCAGGACGCTGTCGCCGACGACCTCGCCGCTCGCGTCGAATCGGCCGCCCCCGGCGCCCACCGCATTGCTGCCGCCGCCGACGTCGCCGTCGAAACTGGCGTCGAAGCGCCGCAGCCGCAGGGCCCGCGTGAGCATCGCCGTGCTCCGGGCCGACGTGCGCTGCACGCGCCCGAGCACGGGAACGTCGAGTACGAGAAAGTCCTCGACGCGGATCGAATCGGGAAGGGTGTCGACGGTGGAAGAGCCGAAACCGACCTGTTGGCCGCCCAAGTCGAACCGATAGAAGGTCGCGCCGGGAGGCACGGACAACGCCGCTTCCGCGAGGCGCGCGCCGGTCGACTGGAACAACTCCCGCTTGGCCAGCCACCCCAGCGCGACCACCCAGATGGCCAGAATCGCCGCCGCCCAGCGGCCGCGCGTCAAGCCGGCATCCCTCCCGCCTCGCGCCGCAATGCCGCATCGAACACCGCCCGGTCCTCCTCCGTCTCGACGACGAAAGATACCTCGGAGGGATAGGCGGCCGTCCCGAGATGCGACTTGAGCACCACCACCATGATTTCGGCCGCGTCTTCCAGCGACAGATTCCCGGCGCCGGTGCCCATCGGCGGTACCGTGAGGTGGGCGAACTCCCACTCCTGAGCGCGCTGCAAGGCAGACAGCCAGGCCCGGGCCACGCCCCCGCGCGAGACCGGCTCCGTGTCGCTCTGGATCACCGCGTGGATCACGAATTCGGCCGAGAGGTCGCCCCCGCCGCCCGTGACGACCGCGGCGCCCACGGCCAGATCCTTCTGGAGCCGCAGGCGCCCCAGAAACTCCTGGCCGCCCACCTGCTCCAGGCGACGCACGGTGGGCGTCGTGGGATCGAGTCGGGCGGTGGCGGGGCGGACGATCGCGTCGGCGTCACGCAACGCGAGATCGTCCACCACCACCTCGATCACCTGCCGGCCAGCTCCCGCGATCGGCGGTACATCACGGTCGCGTCGGCCGGCCGGTTGAGCCGATCGAGCACGATGCCCAGGCCGTACAGGGCCTTGGGGTTTTGCGGTTGGAGCTCGGCGGCGTGCTCGAATGCGGCGAGGGCGCCCGGCAGATCGTCCACGTGGTTCAGCGCTTCGCCCAGGTAGTACCAGGCGGTGGCCCGGCCGGCGTCGAGCTCCACCACGCGCCGCAGCCGCGGCACCGCCTCGGCCCACAAACCCCGGCGCGACAGCACGATGCCCAGATTGGTCATTGCCTCGACGTGCTCGGGCTCGGCGCGCAGCGCCCGTTCCAAGTCGCGCTGCGCCGCGGCGTGCCGGCCGCCGGCAGCGAGAATCGCGGCCCGGTTCAGTAATAGGCCGGGGTTGTCCGGCTCGCGCTCGAGGGCGCGGTCCAGCTCGGTTAGCGCCGCATCGCGGTCGCCCCGGGCGTCGAGAATCAGCGCCAGGTTGTTCCGCGCCTTGATGTGCCCCGGCTCCGCCGCCAAGAGCTCGCGATACAGCGTGGCGGCGTGCTCCAGCTCCCCGCGATCCGTGGCCGCCCGGGCCTCGACGTACACCGGGCTCTCCGATCCGCCCGTGCCGCCGGCACTCGGCGCGCTGGGGGAGGGAGCCGACTCCGACGCGCCCTCGGCAGGAAGCTGGGGGGGAGCGGGGGGTGGGGAGGGAGGGGGCTCGGCGCCCCCGGTGGGTCCCGTGGCAGCGAGCTGGGGAGGAACGGGAGGGGGGACCGGAGCCGGGGCCGACGCAGCGGTGCCGCTCAAGGTCACCCGCACGGGCGGGGGGAGCGCCGCGCGCTCGAGATCGGCCGGCGTCGCGATCGCGGCGGTCTCGGTGAGCGACTGGGCCTCCTCGATGAGCTCGGCCGCGACGCGCGCTCGGTCGGCCGCCGCCTGCCAGCGGCGCGGATGG
Source organism: Gemmatimonadales bacterium (assembly GCA_050732995.1). Classification (GTDB taxonomy): domain Bacteria; phylum Gemmatimonadota; class Gemmatimonadetes; order Gemmatimonadales; family GWC2-71-9; genus JBOHSA01. Next base: position 30,538 of record JBOHSA010000034.1, read on the forward strand.
TTGCGGTTCACGCGACCACCTCTCCCGCGAGCCAGGCGAGATAGCCCTCGAGTCCCCGCTCCACCGGCAGCGCCAAGAGCTCGGGGATGTCGTAGGGATGCCGCTTCCGCACGGCGGCGCACAAGGCGTCCCACCGGGATGCGTCGGTTTTCAAAAGCACCACGACCTCGCTCTCTTCCGTCAGTGCGCCGTCCCACCGGTAGATCGACGCCGCCCCCGCGAGCAGCGTCCCGCAGGCGACCAGTCGCTCCTCCACCAGCTCGGTCACGAAACGCCGCGCGTCCGTGGGATTGCCGAGCGTGGTCAGCACGACTAGGGCCGTCGAGTCCATGGGGGGAGGGCTAACGTAGGAAAAATGAGGGAGTTAAGCAAGAGAACACCGGAACAGGGAGCACGGAGCGGTGCCGGCCGTTGCTGCCGGACCGTACCGCTCCCTGCTCCCCGCTCCCGGAGTGGGGAGAGTTGACCTCCGAACCGTCCCCTGTCTAGGCTACCGGGATATGTCGAGCGATGCGTTGATCGTGCGCGGCGCCCGCGAGCACAATCTGCGGAACATCACGGTCGAGATCCCCCGCCAGACGCTGACAGTGATCACGGGCCTCTCCGGCTCGGGCAAGTCGTCGCTCGCCTTCGATACAATTTATGCCGAGGGCCAGCGCCGCTACGTCGAGTCGCTTTCCGCCTACGCCCGGCAGTTCCTTGGGCTGATGGAGAAGCCGGACGTGGACGCCATCGAGGGCCTCTCGCCGGCGATCTCCATCGAGCAGAAGACGGCGGGCGCCAACCCACGCTCCACGGTCGGGACCATCACCGAGGTGTACGATTACTTGCGGCTGCTGTGGGCGCGCGTGGGCACGCCGCACTGTCCGAAGGACGGCACGCCGGTGCAGCGACAGAGCGCGAGCCAGATCACCGAGCTCGTGCTGCAGTGGCCCGAGGGGACGAAGATCGAGGTGCTGGCCCCGCTGGTGCGCGGGCGCAAGGGCGAGTTCCGCGATCTGTTGGAGGGGGCGCGCAAGCAGGGGTTCGTCCGCGTGCGCGTGGACAGTGAGACGCACGACTTGGCCGAGGTTCCCGCGCTCAACCGCCGCCAGAACCACGACATCGCGGTCGTGGTCGACCGGCTCGTCGTGCGGGCCGCCGACCGGAGCCGACTCGCCGATTCGATCGAGACAGCGCTGCGCGCGGCCGACGGCGTCGTCGAGGTCGTCCGCGCCGGGGGGGGAGGTGGGGGAGGGGGGGGGGCCAGGAGCGGGTCCGCCGCGCGGTCGACGATGTTTTCCGAGCGCTACGCGTGTCCCAAATGCGGGCTGTCCTTCTCCGAGCTGGAGCCGCGTCAGTTCTCGTTCAACTCCCCGTTCGGCGCCTGCCCCGAGTGCGCCGGCCTCGGCACGCGCCGGGAGGTAAACGCCGATCTCGTGCTGGGCGACTCGAGCCTGTCGATCCTCGAGGGCGTGATCCTCCCGTGGGGCGAGCCGAGCGGCTATCTCCGCAAGGTGATCCTGCCGACCCTCGCGCGCGTCTACAAGTTCGATCTGGACGCGCCCTGGAAGAACGTCCCGGCGGCGGTGAAGAAGGCCCTGCTCCAGGGCGCCCCCGGTCGCTCCTTCACCTACCAGTACGAGAGCGACCGGTGGCACGGGTCCTACGAGTCCGGCTGGAGTGGCGTGCTGAAGTATGTCGAGAAGCGCTACCGTGAAACCGCGTCCGACAGCGTGCGCGAGGAGCTCGAGGCGTACATGGTCGAGCAGGCCTGCCCCGCGTGCGGCGGCAAGCGGCTGCGCCCCGAAAGCCTGTCGGTGTTCGTCGCGGGCCAGAGCATTGGAGCGGTCGTGGAGCTGTCGGTCGCCGACGCGCTTGCCTTATTCGAGGGCCTCCCGCTGCGCCGTGACGGCGGGCCCGGCGGCGGGCTCGACCCGGAGATCGCGCGGCCGATCCTGAAGGAGGTGACTGATCGCCTCCGGTTCCTGCGCAACGTCGGCCTCGATTATCTCACCCTGAGCCGCTCGGCCGCGTCGCTTTCGGGCGGCGAGGCCCAGCGGATCCGGCTCGCCACCCAGATCGGCAGCCGGCTGGTGGGGGTGCTCTACATCCTCGACGAGCCGTCGATCGGGCTGCACCAGCGGGACAACGCGCGGCTCCTGGCGACGCTCCGGGAGCTGCGCGACCTGGGCAACACGGTGCTGGTCGTGGAGCACGACGAAGAGACGATCCGCGCCGCCGACCACGTCGTCGACCTCGGACCGCGGGCGGGCCGGCACGGCGGTGAGGTCGTCGCCACCGGGCCGCTGTCCCGTGTGTTGGCGCACCGCGAGTCGCTGACCGCCCGCTACCTCCGCGGCGAGCTGCGGATCCCCGTCCCGCCCGCCGCGCGACGGCGTGTGCCGGACCTGACGCGCGTCCTGCGCGTGGTCGGCGCCCGCCAGCATAACCTCAAAAACCTGACGGTCGAGTTCCCGCTGGGGTTGTTCGTCGCCGTGACCGGCGTCTCGGGGTCGGGCAAGTCCACCCTCGTCACCGACATCCTGTATCAGGCGCTGGCCCGCCATTTCTATCGGGCCAAGGTCGTGCCCGGGGCCCACGACCGCGTCGAAGGCCTGGGCGAGGTCGACAAGGTGATCGACATCGATCAGAGTCCCATCGGTCGGACGCCGCGCTCGAACCCCGCGACCTATACGGGCCTGTTCACCCCCATCCGCGAGCTGTTCACCTTCCTGCCCGAATCGAAGATCCGGGGCTATGGGCCCGGCCGGTTCTCGTTCAACGTCAAAGGCGGGCGGTGCGAGGCCTGCCAGGGCGACGGCCTCGTGAAGGTCGAGATGCACTTCCTGCCCGATGTGTACGTCCCGTGCGAAGTGTGCAAAGGCCGGCGCTACAACCGGGAGACACTCGAGGTGCGCTATAAAGGAAAGTCGATCGCCGACGTGCTCGACCTGTCGGTGGCCGACGCCCTCGAGTTCTTCGACAGCCAGCCCCGGATCCGTTCGAAACTGGAACTGTTGAACGACGTAGGGCTGGGGTACATCCACCTCGGCCAGTCGGCGACCACGCTGTCGGGCGGCGAGGCGCAACGGGTCAAGCTCGCCACGGAGCTGGCCAAGCGCGACACCGGCCGCACCCTTTACATCCTGGACGAGCCGACCACCGGCCTGCATTTCGAGGACGTGCGGCTGCTGCTCGAGGTCCTGCACCGGCTGGTGGACAAAGGGAATACGGTGATCGTGATCGAGCACAACCTGGACGTCGTCAAGACCGCGGATTGGGTGATCGACCTGGGCCCGGAGGGGGGGGAGGGGGGCGGGGGCGTCGTCGTCGCCGGTGCCCCGGAAGCCATCGCGCGGGCCAAAGGCTCGCACACCGGGCGGTTCCTCCGTAAGGTGTTGCAGGCGGGGGACTAGACCGTAGGTTGAATTCGCAGGTGCGAGGAGGCAGGGTGTTCGACAGTCCCGTCATCCCGATGATCGTGTTCTTCCTGTCGTTCGCCGCGATCTTCGTGCTCCGCGGCCCCTTCGGGAAGGCGCTCGCCGAGCGGTTGGCCGGCCGGTCCCCGTCCCACGAGCGGGCGATCGCGGACTTGCGCGCCGAGGTCGACCAGTTGCGGGACGAGGTGACGGCGGTTCAAGAGCGGCTCGACTTCGCCGAGCGCGTGCTTGCGCGGCCCGCGGAGCCCTGGCCGCTCGGGTCGAAAGACTAGCCTGTGTTCTACAGCCCGTTCATCGTGCCGGTCACGTTGTTCATCGCCATCGCGGCCATCGCCATCCTGCGCGGGCCGCTGGGCAAGGCGCTCGCCGATCGGATCGCCGGGCGCACCGGCGGCGATGGCGGCGCCGAGTCGTCGCGCGTCCTGCAGGAGCTGGCGGCGGTCCGCGAGCGGCTCGCAGAGGTGGAGGAGCGCCTGGATTTCAACGAACGGCTGCTCGCGAAAGCGCGCGATGCCGGCCAGCAACTGGGACCGGGAGCGTGATGGATCCATGAACGACGACATCATCGGCCTCGTCGCGGTCATCCTCCTGTTCGGGGGTGGCACGCTGTTCCTGCTCTCGATCTCGCCCATCGGCAAGGCGGTCGCCGCGCGGATGCTCGGCCGTACCGCCCCCGTGCTCGACGACGACGAGGTGAACGAGGACCTGAAGCGGCTGCGTGACGAATTGGCGGCGTCGACGGGCGGCGGTGCAGCCTTGGAGGACCTGCGGCGGGAAGTCGCGGAGCTGGCGGAGCGGTTGGACTTCCATGAACGGCTGCTCGCGAAGCAGCGGGACCCGGCCCTGCCTGCCCCGCGGGGGGGCGAGGAGCGACACGATGCGCGGTGAAGAAGTCTTTCTGCTCGTCCTCATGCTGACCGGGGGGTTCGTCCTTCTGCCGAAACCGGGAGCCTGAGTCCCGTGGAACCGGAAGCCGTCCTCGCGCTAGCGCTCGTCATCATCAGCGGTGCCGTCTCGCTCTCGTGGACGCCGATCGGCAAAGCGCTGACGGAGCGCCTCCGCCGCAGCCCGCGCCCGGATCCGGCGGTGCGCGAGGGGATGGAGGCCGAGCTGCAAGCGCTGCAACAGCGCGTGGCGGAGCTCGAGGAGCGGTTGGACTTCGCCGAGCGGTTGCTCGCCAGGCAGCGCGAGGGCCAGCAGGCGCTGCCCCGGCCGGGGGCCTGATGGAAGGCGTCGTGGTCCAGCTGCGCCGCGAGGTGGCGGAACTGGCGGAGCGAGTAGATTTTACGGAGCGGCTCGTGACCCGCGCCCGGGACGCCGATCGGCTGGGGCCGCCGCGCTGAGGGTTACGGGTTGAAACGGGAGCTGCCGAGGAGGCGTAGGGCATGCACGTGATCATCCAGACACCGCCACTGCCGCCGTCCGCGCCGCTGCCCACGCCGCCCCCCGGGCTGGACCCCAACCTGGCGTGGCAGCAGGTGCTGGAATGGGTCGGGCCGATCGCGGTCATGGTGGTGATCGGCCTCGGGTTGCGCTGGCTGTTCCGGAGTCCCGTCGGCGAGGCGCTCGCGGACTGGATCCGATCCTATCGGCAACCGGGGACGAAACAGATCACGGGTGCGGGCGGGGAGCGGGTCGCGGCGCTCGAGGCGCAGGTCGCTGCGCTGCAAGGCGAAGTCGCCGAGCTGGCCGAGCGGTTAGATTTCGCGGAGCGGGTGCTCGCCGACCGGCGGGGACAAAAGTTGGGCGCGGGACAGTGAACGCCCGCCATCATCCAGAGGGTCAACATGGGAATTCTTGACCGCCTCTCGACGCTGATCCGGTCGAACATCAACGACCTGATCTCGCGCGCCGAGAACCCGGAGAAGATGCTCAACCAGCTGATCGTCGACATGCGGAGCCAGCTGGCCAAGGCGAAGCAGCAGGTGGCGTCCGCCATCGCCGACGAAAAGAAACTCTCGGCGCAGGTCGAGCAGGAGAAGAAACTGGCCGAGGACTGGGAGAAGCGGGCGATCCTGGCGGTCCAGGAAGGGCGGGACGACCTCGCCAAGCAGGCGCTGCTGCGGCACAACGAGCACGGGCAGCACGCCGTCCAGCTCCACGAGACCTGGGTCAAGCACCGCGAAGAGACCGAAAAGCTGAAGGTGTCGCTGCGGCAGCTCAACGACAAGATCGAGGAAGCCAAACGCAAGAAGAACATCCTCATCGCGCGGCAGAAGCGCGCGGAGGCGCACAAGCGCATTCAGGAAACGATGTCCTCGATCTCCGACAAGAGCGCCTTCGAGACGTTCGAGCGGATGGCCGAACAGATCGAACACGAGGAGCGGAAGCTCATCGCGGCGGCCGAGGTGAACGAGGATCTGTCGGGCGATACGCTGGTCAAGCAGTTCCAGGCCCTCGAGGTTGGCGCGGATGCCGACACGCAACTCCTGGCCCTGAAGCAGAAGCTCGGGCTGTTACCCGCCGGCTCCCCCCCGCAGTCGAAGCAGCTAGGGAAGGGCGCGGCGGAGGCCGAACTGGTTGAGGATGACGACGCCGAGCAGGCCCGCTGAGCGCTGACCCTCCCGCGTCACGGTCGTCGGGCGCCACGTTGGTGGCGCTCTTCGTTGCGGCCCTGGTGATCTGGTTCGTCATCCGGGTCGTCGACGTGCTGCTCCTGGTCTTCATCGCCGTCCTCCTGGCGGTGTACCTCTCGGCGATCACGGACCTGCTCGAACGTCGCTTCGGCCTGGCGCGCTGGCTGGGCCTCACCACCGCCGTCGTGGCGACCCTGGCCGTGCTCGGTGGCCTGGCGGCCCTGCTCGTCCCCCCCGTGATCGATCAGACCCAGGCGCTGATCGGCGGGCTGCCCCAGACACTGACCAACATTCAGAACGTGCTCGCGCGGCTGGCGAGCCAGTATCCGGTGCTGCGCCGCACGGAGCTCGCCGATCCGCAGTCCGGCCTCGTCGCAGGGCTCGTGAACGACGCCACGGACTTCCTGCGGGGATCGCTCCTGCCCTACGCGCGCGCGGGAGGGAAGCTCTTTATCGAGGGCGCGAGCGTGGTCGTAATGGCGCTGTACCTTGCCCGCGCCCCGCAGCTCTATCGCGGCGGGATCGTGGCGCTCGTGGCCCCGAAACACCGCGCCGCGGCGGCGCGCATCATCGAGGACGCGGGCGCGACGCTCCGCGCCTGGGTCGTGGGCCAGTTGCTCGCGATGATGGTGCTCGGCGTGCTCACGGCCATCGGCCTCTGGATCCTGCAGGTCCCCTACTGGCTGGCCTTCGGAATCTTCACCGGCCTCGTGGCGGTCGTGCCGTTCTTCGGCACCCTCGTCTCCACCACCCTGCCCGCGCTGTTCGTGGTCGGCACCGGCGACTGGCTCAAAGTCGTGGCCGTGCTGCTCCTGGGCGTGGTCGTCCACGTGTTCGAAGCCAACGTCGTGGTCCCGCGGATCATGGAGAGGAAGGTGGCGCTCCCGCCAGTGCTCACGATCTCGAGCGTCCTCATCATGGCGACCCTGCTGGGCGCGATCGGGCTGGTCGTGGCCGTCCCGATTCTGGCGGTGACCATGGTGCTGATCCGCCACATCGTCCAGAGCGAGATCTATGGCGACACCGGGCACGCGCAACCGGCCGTGCTCCGGACGAGCGCCGAATTCCGGATCTCCAGGACCAAGACGTCCGCTCCGTGACGACGCCGTCCGGGCATCGGTTTCTCATCATTGCGGACGGGCAGTTCCACCCCCTGACCTCGAAGACCGCCAATTCCTGTATCCGGTATTTCCCCGAGCGGATCGTCGGCGTGCTCGATCGCACACAGGCGGGCAAGACCGCGCAGGACGTCCTTGGCTTCGGCGGCGCCATCCCGGTCGTGGGGGACTTCGCGCAGGGGCTCGCACTGGGCGGGGGCGCCACCGCGGTGCTGATCGGCATCGCGCCGATGGGCGGCCGGCTGCCGCAGGAATGGCGCGCCTGGCTCCGCGCCGCCATCGAGCGCGGCCTGGAGATCTGGAGCGGCTTGCACACCTTCATCGCCGACGACCCCGAGCTCGGGGCCCTGGCGCGCGCGCGCGGCGTGCGGATCCTCGACGCCCGCAAGCCGCCGCCCAATCTCCCGATCGCGGACGGGCGCGCCGCTGAGGTCGAGGCGTACGTGATCCTCACCGTCGGGTCGGACTGCAACGTGGGCAAGATGACTGCGCAGCTCCAGCTACGGGACCAGTTGGTCAAGCGCGGCCACCGCACCAGCTTCGTGGCGACCGGACAGACGGGCATCTTCATCGAGGGCTGGGGCCTGGCGGTCGACGCGGTCGTGGCGGACTTCATCGCCGGCGCCGCCGAACAGCTGGTGCTCCAAGGCGCGGAGAATGCGGACATCGTCCTGGTGGAGGGGCAGGGGAGCCTGATCCATCCGGGGTACTCGGGCGTGACGCTGGGGCTGCTGCACGGATCATGTCCCGACGGGCTGATCCTCTGCCACCAGGCCACGCGCGAGTTCATCGCCGACTATCGCCCCGGCGGCGAGCCGTGGCTGCGCATCCCGCCGCTCGCCGACCTGGTACAGATCTACGAAGACGCCGCGCGGCCCGTGCACCCGACCAAGGTAATCGGCATCTGCCTCAACACGTTCGACCTGGCCGACCGCGCGGCGCGCGACGCGGTGCGGCGAGCGGAGCAGGAGACGGGCCTGCCCGCGACCGACCCCGTGCGCTTCGATCCGGCTCCGTTGGTGGACGCGATCAGCAGAGAGGCGATGGCGACGAAGTAGTTTTGATCCCACCCGCGGCGATCCGGTACCGGTTCCCGCCGCCGGTCGCTCTAGCTTCCCCCCGCCGTGCACACGCTTCGCTGCATTCTCGCCGAATGGCAGCTGGTGCGCGTCCGCCTGCTGCGCACCCGGCTCGGGCTCGGGCTGCTCCTGCTGGGCGCCGCGCTCGTCGGGCTCGGGCTCCCGGCGACCGGGGTCGCGCTCGCGGCCACCGCCGTGCTCGCGGGAGCGTTGTCGGCGGTCCTCACGGTCGCGTTCGGCGCGGGATCGGCGCCGGACCGCCTCGCGCTCTCCCTGACGCTGTCCCACCCGACGACGCCCGGCACCGTGGCCTGCGGGCGCTGGCTGGCGGTGAGCGCGGTGGCCGCGGGCTTTACGCTCATCTGCGTCACCGGCATCACGTGGGCCGCGAGCGCGCGGGGCCCGGCCTTCCCCTCCTTCCCCTGGGGC
>JBOHSA010000035.1:0-37620 GCA_050732995.1 Gemmatimonadales bacterium
ACCCCGGCCAGCCGGCTGTCGCCCGCGCCGGGGAGAGGCGGCCCGTCGACCGTGGCCGAGCCGGTCGCGACGCACTTCGAGTTGTTGGAGGAGCCGGCTCCCCCGCGCACCAGCGGGGCGCACGGCCTGCCGGCCCGGAAGGTCCTGCTCGTCGACGACGAGGACAGCTTGCGGCGCGTGATGAAGGACCTGCTGGAGCGCGACGGCTACATCGTGGCTGAAGCGCGCGACGGAGTCCAGGCCCTGGACCAGATCGACCGGGTCGGCCCCGATATCATCGTGCTCGACTTGAACCTTCCGGGCCTCGACGGCTACGGCGTCCTGTCGCATCTGCGGTCCCGGCCCGCGACGGCCGGCATCCCGGTCATCGTCCTCACCGCCAAAGGCGACGAGGACAACGAGGTCCGGGTCTTCGAGCTGGGAGCGGACGACTTCCTGACCAAGCCGTTCCGCGCCCGCGCGCTGTCGGCCCGGCTCGAGGCGGTCCTCGGACGCCGGCGCCTGTAGTTCGGCCGTGACCGGCGCGCGGGTGTGTTTCGTGGACACCTACGTCCTGCGGGGTCGGCGAGAGACGCTCGAGGTGCTGGCGTTGCGCCGCGGGCCGGGTGGCCGCTGCCCGGGCTCGTGGGAAACGGTCCACGGCACGATCGAGCCGGGCGAGACGCCGGTCTCGGCGTCGCTGCGGGAAGTGCGGGAGGAAACCGGGCTGGTGCCGGCGCGACTCTACAACGTGAGTCGGGTGGAGGCGTTCTACCAGCATCGCACGGATGAGGTGGCCCTCATTCCGGTGTTCGCCGCCTTCGTCGACGGGTCCCCGCCCCCGGAGGCGCGGCTGTCGGCGGAGCACGACCGCGCCGAATGGCTGCTCGCCGCGACGGCCGCGCGGCAGTTCTCCTGGCCCCGGGAGCGCAGAGCACTGGAAGACATGTTGTCAACCCTGGGGGACGGGGACGGGGGCTTGCTGGACGACGTACTGAGGGTATGCTAGGCGCGGCGACCGTGAACCCCTTCTATCACCGCATCTACCGCGTCGTGCGGCACATCCCTCGGGGGCGGGTCGCGACCTACGGCGTGGTGGCCCGGCTCGCCGGCCGCCCCGGCGCCGCTCGGACCGTGGGCTGGGCCCTCTCCGCGCTTCCCGACGACGCCGACGTGCCCTGGTGGCGCGTGATCAACGCGGCCGGCCGGATTTCGCTCGCCGCGCACGACCACGGCGCCGTGGTCCAGCGCGCGTTGCTGTTGCGGGAGGGCGTGCGGTTCGCGCCGGGGGGCGCGGTGAACCTGACGACGTACGGCTGGCCGGTCGAAGCCTACGACAGCGTGGTGGCGGCCCCCCCCCAGGCGCGCGCGGCCTCCTCGCGCAGGTCCCGGAGGTTGAAGGGCTTGCGCACGTAGCGCAGCCCCAGCCGCGCCAGCGCCTGCTCGGTCGCGGGCCGCACGTCGCCCGTGGCGACGAGAATCCGGTCCCGCAACGCCGGCCACCGCACGACCAGCTCTTCTACGAGCAGCCGGCCCGCCCCCTTCCCCCGCGCCGTGGCGCGCCCATCGGCAATGACCAGGTCGTAGTGCCGCGCCTGCGCCAGCTCCAGGGCATGCTGCGCACTGCGCGCCGCTTCCACCGTGTGCCCCTCCCGCCCGAACAGGGCCTGCACGACCCGGCGGACGGCGGGATCGTCGTCCACGAGCAGGATCCGCCGCGCCGGCGTCGACGGTGAGGCGGGCAGGGGGAGGCGTGTCGCGTCGGGCTCCTGGCCCGCCCGCGCCGGGCGGGCGCTCGCGGGGGCGGGCGCCGGCGCGGGCGGTAGATCCACCCGGAACGCCGCCCCGCCTTCCGGTCCCCGCTCGTACGCGACGTGCCCCCCGTGGGCTTCCACGATCGAGTAGGTGATCGACAGCCCGAGGCCCGTGCCCTCCCCGGGTTCCTTGGTGGTGAAGAACGGCGTGAAGATCTGCGGGACGACCGAGTCGGGGATGCCCGGACCAGTGTCGGTGACGCGCAGGTGCACCCGATCGTCGACCCAGGTCTTGACCGTGACGCGCCGCGCGCCGCGCGCCTGATTCGCCGCGACGGCCTGCGCCGCGTTGGTGAGCAGGTTCAACACGACCTGTTGCAGGGCGTGCCGGTCCCCCAACACGTCCGGCAGTCCGCCGGCCAGCTCCTTGCGGGTCTCGACGTCCTTGAGCTTGAGATCGTAGCTCATCAGGCGCAGGGTGCGCTGCACCACATCGTTCAGATCCACCCGCTCGGTCTCGGCGGGCCCCTTGCGGGCGAAGGTGAGCAGGTTGCGCACGATGCGCCCCGCGCGCTGCGCCTGATCGTGGATGACCTTGAGATGGCCGCGATCGTTGGGACCCAGCTGCTTCTGCTCCAGGAGGAACTCGGAGAGGCCGGCGATCGAGGTGAGCGGGTTGTTGAGCTCGTGCGCGATGCCCGAGATCAGCTGGCCCACGGCCGCGAGCTTCTCGCTCTGGATCAGCTGCGCCTCCATCGCCTGCTGGTCCGTGACGTCCTCGACCAGCACGACCAGGCTCTGGTCGGCGCCCGCGATCGGGATGGGCGCCGCGTTGACACGGACCGTCCGGCCCAGCCGCTCCGAGCGTGTGACGAGGGCGGCGGGCCGGTCCCCGCGCCGCGCGGCGTCGAGCAGCGTCATCAGCGCGAGCGACTTGCCGAACAGCGCGTGACACAGGTGCTCGCCGATCACCGCCGGCAGCGGGCGCCCGAGCAGTTCCGCCAGCGAGCGATTCGCGCGTCGGATCCGGCCTTCTTCGTCCACCACCGCGATCCCCTCGCTCAGCGCGTCGAACGCCGTTTCCCATTGCTCCTTGGCGTGCTGCACCATCCCGAAGAACCGGGCGTTGGCGAGGACGACGGCGGTATGGGTGGCCACGGTGGACAGGAGCCGGATGTCCTCCGCCCCGAAGGTGGCGCTGTGGGGCTCGACGATGACGAGCGTTCCCACGACGACGCCGTGCGCGCGCAGCGGCACGGAAGCGGCGCATTCGGCCTCGACGCCGCCGGCGATGCGTACCGGCTCGCCGCTTGCGCCGCCGCTCTCCGGTCGACGGATCAGCTCCAGACGCTCGCTACCGATCGAGCGGGCGACGAGGCCGGGGTCGTCGCGGGCGATCGCCTGGTCCGCCAGATCCGCCAGGGTGCCCTCGGCCGCGGCCACGTGAAGGGGCGCGCCGGCCGCCTCGTCCGCCAGGGCTACCAGGGCGCCTCGCGCGTCGAGGAATCGCATGGCATAGCGCACCACCTGCTCGACGATCCGATCGAGCTGCAGGGAATCCGACAGGACGTAGGACAGCTCTTGCAGGGAGAACAGCTCCGAGAGCCGGCGATTCAGCTCGTCCGCGGTGCGCCGGCGCTCGGCTTCGCTCTGGTCGAGCCGGTGCTGCAGCCGGCGCGCCCAGGCGACGGCGGCGAGCCCCGCCAACGCGGCTAGAGCCGCGAGCAGAGGGTAGGTGAGTGTATCCACGTTGCGAACTTAAGCATAGCGGGCAATGAGAATAGTTCTCAAAGCAAACTTGCCGCGATAAACCTGCCAACTATATTCAGGTATTGTAAGATGATAGTCGTTCTCAACTAACCCTCTCCACCCTCCGCCGGGAGCCCCGGTTTGCTGCCGCCTTCCTCCACGCGCCTCGCAACCGCAGTCGCGTTCGCCGTCGCCTCCCCCGCGCTCGCGCAGAGCCGAGATACGCTTGCCGAATCGTCGGCGGTGCGCCTCCCCGCAGTTCAAGTGATCGGAGTGGTCGAGGGCCTGACGCGTGTGCCGGGATCGGGCGTCGTCCTGAGCCGCCTCGCCCTCGAGCGAGGGCGGCCCGTTACCCTGACCGACGTCCTGCGCAAAGCGCCCGGGCTCAACGTGCGCGACGAAGAGGGGCTGTCGCTGCGGCCCAACATCGGGCTCCGCGGGCTCTCGCCGACCCGCTCGACGACCGTCCTCCTCCTCGAGGACGGGATTCCCTTCACGCTGGCCCCCTACGGCGACAACGCCTCCTACTATCATCCCGCGTTGGAGCGGTTCGATCGCATCGAGATCCTGAAGGGCTCGGGCCAGATCCTCTTCGGCCCGCGGACCGTGGGCGGGGTCATCAACTACGTCACCCCTGAGATCCCTGGGCGGACCGCGGGGCGGGTTGAGCTCGCCGGAGGCGGCCGCGGATACGCGAACGGTCGCGTGCGGTTCGGCGGCACGTGGAACGGCGCTGGCCTGCTCCTCGACGCCGGGCTGAAGCAGGCCGACGGCGCCCGGGACAACGTGGGCTCGACGCTGCTCGACGGAACCCTCAAGACCTCGCTCGCTCTCGGCGAGCGGCAGTCCCTCGTGCTGAAGGGCGGCTTCCACCGCGAGCGCTCGCAGGTGACCTATTCGGGGCTGACCGAGGCGGAGTGGGCCGCGGCCGCGTACCAGAACCCGTTCCGTGATGACTCGATGCTCCTCGACCGGATCGGGTTTGCGGCGACGCACCGCGCGGACCTCGCGCCGTCGCTCACCCTGACCACCGCGGGGTACGCCTATGGGATCACGCGCCACTGGTGGCGCCAGTCGAGCAACTCCGCCGAGCGCCCCAATGACGCCTCCGATCCGAGCTGCGGCGGGATGGCGAACCTCTACACGACTTGCGGCAACCAGGGCCGCCTGCGCGCCTACGAAGTGATGGGCATCGAGCCGCGGCTCCGCGCCGACTTCGCGGGGGGGCTCCATCAGCTCGATCTGGGCGCACGGCTCCACCACGAGGTGCAGAACCGCCAGCAGGTGAACGGCGCGTTTCCCACCGCCCGCACCGCCGGCCCCTCAACGGACGTCAACTCGGGGATCGTCGAAGACAACCTCCGCACGAACACCGCCGTCTCGGCGTTCGCCCAACACCGCGTCCTGGCCGGCCGCTGGAGCGTCACCGGCGGGCTGCGGGTGGAGCACGTGAGGTTCGAGCGGGTGAACCGCCGGCCGACCACTACGGCTCCGGACGGCGTGCGCGGCACGACCTCGCTCACGGAGCTCATTCCCGGCCTCGGTCTGACCTTCCTCCGCGGTGAGGGCGTGACGCTCTTCGCGGGCGTACACCGCGGGTTCGCGCCGCCGCGCACGGAAGACATCATCAGCAACAGCACCGGCGCCGTGGTCGAGCTCGACGCCGAGCACAGCTGGAACTACGAAGGAGGCCTCCGCGCCCGCCTCGCCTCGGGCGTTTCGCTCGAGGCGACCGCGTTCCGGATGGATTTCGGCAATCAGATCATTCCCGCGAGCGTCGCCGGGGGCACGGGGGCCATGCTCACAAGCGCCGGACGCACCCTGCACGAAGGGATCGAGGTCGCCGCCGAGGCGAGCGCCCGCGGACGGTGGGGATGGCGGCACGACCTGACGCTGACTCTGGCCTACACGTGGCTCCCGGTGGCCGAATTCCGGGGTGAGCGGTACGCCTTCATCGGGACGGGAGGCGCCGACGTCCTTGGCAAGGTGTACGCCGACCAGGACGCCGGCGGGACGCGCACGCGGGTCTCGGTGACGGGGCGCCGCCTCCCCTACGCGCCCCGTCACCTGCTCTCGGCAGCCGTCGGATGGGCGTCGCCCGCCGGCTTCGACGTCCTCGTCGAGGCGGTCCATATCTCGGAGCAGTTCGGCGACCCTGTGAACACCCGGACGACGGTGCCCGATGGTCAGCAGGGCCCGGTGCCCGCCGTGACCCTGTGGAACATCACCGCCAACTGGTTAGTCCCGGTGCTCGACGTGACCTTCTTCAGCTCGGTCAAGAACCTGTTCGACGAGTTGTACATCGCGGACCGGACCCGGGGACTACTCCCAGGCTCGCCTCGCTGGGTCCAGGTGGGCGCGAGCCGCAGCTTCTGAGCGCGAGGTTCGCCGCCGCTTCCTCTGGGCCCCGTTCGCGGCCGTACAGGTCGTGAACCTGGCGGCGCTGTCGGCCGTCGTGCTGATTTATCTCACCGTGCCCCTGTACGAGATGTGGCTCGCGCGCTCGCCGTAACGCTCCTCGCCGGAATCGCCTGCGGGTCCGACGCGCCTCCCCCCCCTCCCGTGGCTCGAGCCTGGGAGATCATGGGGACGGTGGTGACCGTTGGGGCTTGGAGCGGGGGGAGGAAGGGGGAGGGGGGGGCGGGGGCCGACACGGGCCGCCTCACCCGCGCCCTCGACCAAGCATACGACTCGTTGCGGCTGGTCGATTCCCTGCTTTCGACCTATCGCGACAGCTCGGAAATCAGCCGCATCAACCGGGGACGCGGGACGCGCGACGCGGAGCGCGTCTCCGAGACCTTCGCCGTGGTTTTGCGCGAGGCGTTGGCGGTGGCGCGGGCGTCGCATGGGGCGTTCGATCCCACGCTGAAGGACTGGCGCGGAGTGGTGTTTGACAGCGCGCGCGGAGCGGTGCGGCTGGGGCGCGGTCTCGCACTCGACTTCGGCGGGATCGCGAAAGGGTATGCGCTCGACCGCGCGACGCTCGCGCTCCGGGGGATCGCGGACAGCGCGGTCTGGAGCATCGGGGGCCAGCTCCTGTTCCTCGGCATGAGAGGGGGCCGGGAAGTCGGGATTCCTGATCCGGACAATTCCCTGCAGCTCGCCGCGCTGGTCCGGGTTCCGGCGGGGACGGTTTCCGTCAGCACGTCCTCTCAGGCAGAGCGCCCCGGGCACCTCGTGGATCCGCGCACGGGCCGCGCCGCCGCGCGCTGTGGGGTCCGGTCGGTCACGGCGATCGCGCCCACCGGGATGGCCGCGGATGCGTGGTCCACGGCCTTCTTCGTGATGGGGTGCGACAGCGCGCTGGCGCTCGTCCGCGCCCGGCGTCTCCCGGGCATCGACCTGGTCTGTATCGACCGGACGGTGCGCTGGAGCGCCGGACTCGAGGGCGCGGTGGCGCTGCCTACGGACTCGGCCGCTCGCGGGCCTGCGCCCGGGCGGCCGCCCGCGCCCGCTCCCGCTCGAGCACCCTGACCGACCGGCCCCAGGCGTCGTTGGGCCGGCCCTGGTAGCTCACGGTCAGCGCTTCCCGGAAGCTGATCCCTTCCTCGAAGAGATAGAGGGCTACCGCCTGCTGCCGGGCGTCGAGCTGGTGCGCACCCCAGGTGGGGGAGAGCGGTACAATCGCGAGCGGCCGAAACAGCCGCCCGCGGCTCTGGATCTCGAGGTCGTCGGGATTGAAGCGGGCTTGCGGCACCAGGCCGAGGACGGTGACCATCACGAGCGTCGGCCGGGTCAGGCCGGCGCGCCGCGCGGCCGTATCGATCGCCGCCCGTTGCGCCTGGATCAGCTGGGTGAGCGACTGATACGTGTCCGGGGCGAGCAGCCGGATCACCTGCTCGTCGAGTGGCAGGACCTGGAGCTCGACCTCCCCGGTCGTGAACCGGACGGTGATCTCGTCACGGCGCAGCGTGCCGTATCCGGGAGGGACGGAATCCTGGGCGGTCAGGCGGTCACGCGGACCGGCAGTCAGGAGCAGCGCGGTGCCGACCGCCAGACCGCCGGACCGGCTGACCGCCCTAGCGATCCGATTCATGGGTCCGCACCAGTTCTCCGATTGCCTCTCTGAGCTCCGCCACGCCTTCGCCGGTTCGCGCGCTCGTCACGAGGATCTGGTCCGTATCGAGGCTGAGGGCGTCTCGCAGTCCGTCCTCGCAGTGCGTCCGCTGGCGGCGCGGCAGCTTGTCGCTCTTGGTGACCGCCGCTAGGACGGCCGTGCCCCGGCCGGCCAGCAGGTCCTGCACCTCGCGGTCCTCCGGCGACGGCTCCCGGCGGATGTCCAGCAGCCAGAGCACGCCGGCCAGGCGCGGGCGCGTGAGGGCGTGGGTCACGAGCTGCCGGAACGCGGCGCGGTCGGCCTTGCTCGCGCGAGAGTAGCCATACCCGGGAAGGTCGAGAAGGTACAGAGAGCCGGGAGGGAGGAGCAGGAGATACACGTTCAGCGATCTGGTTTTTCCGGGCGTAGCGGACACTCGGGCGATGCGGGCGCCCGCCAAGGCGTTGAGCAAGCTCGATTTGCCGACGTTGGCCCGGCCCACCAGCGCGATTTCGGGGAGCGGGGGATCGAGCGCGGCGTCGGCCCGGGGGAAGGCGCCGACGAACCGGGGGGGGGGAAGCCTCAGGAGCTCCGTCCCAGCACCTCGAGGTAGAACCGTTCGACGCCGCGCACGTGCCGCGAGATGTCGAACAGCTCGCGGGCGCGGCGCCCGGCGTGCTCCCGCATGCGCGCGAGGCGCCCGGGGTCGGCCGCGAGCTCCTGCACCGCGCGGGCGATGCGCTCCGGCGACCGCTCGGGGACCAGCACGCCCGTCTCCGGGGTGAGGGCGTCGCGGTTGCCGCGAATGTCCGTGGCCACCGGGACCGTGCCGCAGGCCATGGCCTCGTAGAGCACGCGCGACATCCCCTCCGTGTCCTCGTGCGAACCGCTCACCAGCAGGTCGGCGGCCTGCATCCATTCCTCGATGTGGGTCTGTTGGGGGAGCACGCGGACGAGCGGCGCGACGCCGCCGTCCGCGGCGTGGCGGGCGATCTCCGCGACGATCGCCGGCGGGTCGGGAGTGCCGATGATGAGGAGCAGGGGCACGCGGTCGGGCGCCAGGTCTCGGGCCAACAGGCTCAGCGCGTCCACGAGGTCGAGCACGCCTTTGGCGCGCTTCACCTGCCCCGCGAACAGGAGAATGAACCGCTCCGGCGGCAAGCCCAGGGCGGCGCGCACGGCGTGGCGATCGGCGGCCGGCCGGAAGCGGCGCAGGTCGGCCCCCGCCCAGATAGTCCGGAACTTGCCCGAGTCGCGGACCCGGCGGGAGAACCGGCGCCCCGTGTCGTCGGAATCCCCGATCATGCCGTCCGCCAGGCGCTGGAGGAGCGGGTCGAGCGGGTAGCGGCCGGTTTGCCGAATGAACCAGACCATCTTCGTGGGCGTGCCGAGCTTGGCCAGGCCGCAGGTAAGCGCGTCGCGCGACGCGTCGGGGGAGATGATGTCGACGCGCCGGTCCAGGAGCACGCGGCGAATCGCGCGGTTCGCGCGCCACACCCGCCGGAGCGTGCGGAGCTTGATGTGGTAGAGCGGGATGTGGACGACGGGGCAATCGAGCGCCTGGAGGTGGTCGGTCAACTCGCCCGGCCCGGGGCAAATCGCGAGCGGCTCGACCACGTGGCGGTCGAGGTGCTCGATGAGCAACGCCATGCTACGCTGGCCGCCCATCCGCAGGTGGGGATGGTGGCTCACGAGCGCGGCGCGGATTGGCGTCAGGCTTCTTTCTTCTGCCGCGGACGCTCGGTCACGAGCAGCGGGGGCCGCCCCTCGGTGACGCATTCGGCGGTGATCGCGACCTCGCGCACGTCGTCGCGGCTCGGCAGCTCGAACATGATCTCCGTCATCATCTCCTCGAGGATGGCGCGCAACCCCCGGGCGCCCGTGCCGCGCTTGATCGCCTTCTGGGCGATGGCCTTGAGCGCCTCCTTCTCCAGCGTGAGCCGCACCTCCTCGAGCTCGAACAGCTTCTGGTACTGCTTGGTCA
The DNA here is from genome assembly GCA_050732995.1 of Gemmatimonadales bacterium. Lineage (GTDB taxonomy): Bacteria > Gemmatimonadota > Gemmatimonadetes > Gemmatimonadales > GWC2-71-9 > JBOHSA01. Next base: position 9,503 of record JBOHSA010000035.1, read on the forward strand.
GGGCGTTCTTCGGCTCGATGAGAATCCGAATCAGGGCCTCCTCGTCCAGCGAGTCGAGCGGGACGGTGACCGGCAGCCGGCCCACGAGCTCCGGGATCAGCCCGTAGCGCAGCAGGTCGTCGGGCTCCACGTCGGCGAACCGATTCCGCTTGACCTTCTCGACGACGCCCTGGGCGACTTCTTCCTTGGTGAAGCCGATCTGGCGGCGGCCGGTGCGGGACTCGATGATCTTCTCGAGCCCGTCGAACGCCCCCCCGCACACGAACAGGATGTCCTTGGTGTTGACCTGGATGTACTCCTGCTGCGGGTGCTTGCGGCCGCCCTGCGGCGGCACACTCGCGATGGTGCCCTCGAGGATCTTGAGCAGCGCCTGCTGCACCCCCTCGCCCGACACGTCGCGCGTGATGCTCGGGTTCTCGGACTTGCGGGCGATCTTGTCGATCTCGTCGATGTAGACGATACCGCGCTCGCACTCGGAGACGTTGAAATCCCCCGCCTGCAGCAGGCGCACCAGGATGTTCTCGACGTCCTCGCCGACGTAGCCGGCCTCGGTCAGCGTGGTGGCGTCGGCAATGGTGAAGGGGACGTCGAGGATGCGCGCCAGCGTCTGCGCGAGCAGCGTCTTGCCCACGCCCGTCGGGCCGATGAGCAGGATATTGCTCTTGTCCAGCTCGACGTCCGACTCGCGGCCGGAGTGCGAGTTGATGCGTTTGTAGTGGTTGTAGACGGCGACGGCGAGGGTCTTCTTGGCCCGCTCCTGCCCGATCACGTACTGGTCGAGGACGTCCTTGATTTCGGCGGGCGTCGGGACCTGCGTGATCGCTTCGGCGACCTCGCGCTCCTCGTCCTCGGCCAGGATCTCGTTGCACAACGCGATGCACTCATTGCAGATGTAAACCGACGGGCCGGAGATGAATTTCCGGACCGAGTCCTTCGACTTGCCGCAGAAGGAGCAGCGCAGGTGCTTGTCGTGGGACATCGGGGCCTAGTATGGGACGCCGATCCGCCGGGCGCAAGGGCTCACGGGGTTTTCTTCCCGCCGTCCATCTGCTGCAGGTGCGCGATGACGTTGTCGATCAGTCCGTACTCCTTGGCCTCCTCCGCCGACATGAAGCGGTCGCGGTCCATGTCCTTTTCGATGTGCTCGACCGCTTTGCCCGTGTGCTTGGAATACAGCTCGTTCAGCTTGCCGCGCAGATAAAGGATCTCCCGCGCCTGGATCTCGATGTCGGACGCGGTGCCCTGCGTGCCGCCCGAGGGCTGGTGCATCATGATCCGGGCGTGGGGCAGCGCCGAGCGCTTCCCCTTGCGGCCGGCGGCGAGGAGGAACGAGCCCATCGAGGCGGCCATCCCCATGCAGATCGTGTTCACCGGCGCCCGCAGGAACTGCATCGTGTCGTAGATCGCCATGCCGGAGGACACCAGGCCGCCGGGGGAGTTGATGTACAGGTAGATGTCCCGCTCGGGGTTGTCGGCATCGAGGAACAGGAGCTGGGCGATGATGATGTTCGCGACGGTGTCGTCGATCCCCGTGCCCAGGAACACGATGCGGTCCATGAGCAGGCGGCTGAAGATGTCGTAGGTGCGCTCGCCCCGGCTCGAGCGCTCGATGATATAGGGCGGATAGATCGTGCTCATCGTCACGTCGGCTCCACGGTGGACTGCGACAGGAGAAAGGCGAACACCTTCTCCTCGGTGAGGCTCCGCTCGACGTCACGGAGCCGCTTGGCTTTCTCGAGTGAGGCGTAGAGCTGGGCGGCGGGCACGCCCCGTCGGGCCGCGAGCTCCTGGATGCGCTGGTCGAGCTCGGCCCCGGTCGCCTGCAGGCGCTCGCGCTCGACCACCGTGTCCAGCACCAGGTCGCGCCGCACCTGGGCCTCGGCTACCGGCCGGAACTCCGTCGCGAACTGCAGCCAGCGCTCCTCCGGCACGCCGTACGTCTGCGCGAACACGGCGAGCGCGCGCTCGACCAGCGGGCGGGGGGCGGCGACGTTGTTCGCCGCGATGATCTGCTCGATCAGCTCCGCCCGCACCCGTGCGTCCGCCTCCCGCTCGGCGTCCTGTTCCAGGTCCGCCCGCACGGCCGTCCGGAGCGCGTCGAGCGAGTCGAAGTCCCCGACTTCGCGGGCGAAGGCGTCGTCCAGGGGCGGCAAGGTCTGGCGCTTGACCTCCTGCAGCGTGAGCCGGATGTCGCGCGTCTGGCCCCGCTTGGCCACCTCGGCGAAGTCGTCGGGGAAGCGCACCGTGGCGTTCACCGTCTCGCCCGGCCGGAGCGCCAGGATCCGCTCCTCGACGTCCGGGATGGCGCGTCCCGCGCCCAGGACCAATTGGTAGGGCTGCGGGTCCTTGACCACCTCGCCGTCGCGCTGGGCGATCGTGATGTGGACCAGGTCCTTGGGCTTCGGCTGCTCCCCCGCGATCGGCGTCCAGGGCGCCCGCTGGTCGCGCAGCTCGTTCAGCTGGGCCTCGACCTGCTCCGGACCGACCCGGGCCACCGTGCGCTTCAGGCGGAAGGTGCCCAGGCGCTCGAGCTTGAGCTCGGGCTTCAGCTCGACGTGGAACTCAAAGGTGAGCTGGGCGCCGTCCTCCCACTTGAGGTTGTGGATGTGGGGGTCGGCGATCGGCTTCAGCGCCTCCTGCTCGACCGCGCGCGTCCAGCTCTCGCGCAACAGCTCCTGCAGCACTTGGTCGCGGATGTCCTTGGCGAACTGTTTCTTCACGACCGCCGCCGGGGCCTTGCCCTTGCGGAACCCCGGAAGTCGGGCGCGAGACTGATAGGCGCGCGTGGCCCGCTCCTCGGCCGCCCGGACGCTCTCCACGGGCACGGTGACGGCCAGGGACGCGGCGCCCGGCTCGGCGCTGGTCTTCTGGATCAGGATTTCGGGCATGCTGGGGTTAGAATCTAACTACTTGGGGGGAGTGGGGAGTGGGGAGTGGCACATGACGGTGCGCGCCGGAGTTCGGGAGCGCGCCGCCAAGGACCACTCCCCACTTCCCACTCTCCGGTTTTTTTGATGCGACCGGAGGGACTCGAACCCCCACGGGTTGCCCCACAGGATCCTAAGTCCTGCGCGTCTACCAGTTCCGCCACGGTCGCGAGCTTCGGCGCAATCTACACGCGCGCGCCGAGCCCGGCAGGTGACGCTCGCCGATTGACCCGCCTTCGTCGGGCCGTAGGTTCGAGAAGCCCCGATGCGCCGCCGCACTCTCGCCCTGCTGGCCGGGCCGCTCCGCTTGGTCGCGCGCCCGCTCGGGCGCGCCAAGCTCATCAGCCATCGGCTCGTGGGCCGGCTGGTGGAGCTCGGCGGCAATCGCGTGGCTGTTGCAGGCTTGCGCTTCTCGGTCGACAACCCCCTCATCACGACCCGCCAGAAGGGCCTGCTCGATCTGGGTACGCATGAGTCGGGGGAGATCGCGTTAGTGCGCCGGTACCTCGTAGCCGAGCTACCGGTGGTCGAGCTCGGCGGCGGGATCGGCGTCGTCTCGTGCGTCATCAACCGACAGCTAGCGCGTGCCGAGGACCACGTCGTCGTCGAGGCGAATCCCGACCTGATCCCCACGCTCGAGGTCAACCGCCGGCTGAACGCGTGCCGGTTCCAGATTCACCACCGGGCGCTGGCGTACGGTGGTGAGGAGACAACGCTGGCGATCGACTCTTTCGTCACGAGCCGGGTCGGCGGCGCGGCGCCGCGGCGCGCGCGGGTGCGGACGACCACACTCGCGAGCCTGCTCGACGAAGCTGCGTTCGAGCGCATCAACCTGGTCGCCGACATCGAAGGAGGCGAGACGGATCTCGTGGAGCGGGAAGGCCCGCTGCTCGCTCGCCGGGCGCGGATGCTCATTATCGAGACTCACGCGCGGTTCGCGGGGGTTGAGCGGACCGGGCGGATGCTGGCAGCGCTCGCGTCCCTGGGGTTCGCCGAGGTAGCCCGGGTGCGCGACGTCTTCGCCTTCGAGAACCCGGCGCTCGGCTGACGATCCCGTCGGCCCGCACATCGCCCCGGGCTCCGTCGCTCCCGGTGCCGGCCCGCAGCCGGCCTACTGCCGCCGCGGCGACCGCTGGCGGGGGATGGGCAGCGTCAAGGCGACGACGGTGCCGGCGCCGAGGACGGACTCCACCTTGATCGCGCCGCCGAACATGTTCTGGGTGACGTCGCGCACCACCGAGAGCCCCATTCCCGAGCCCGCGCCGACCTCCTTGGTCGTGAATCCCGGCTCGAAGATGCGGCCCAGGTGCTCGGACGCGATGCCGCTCCCGTGGTCCACGACGGTTACGTGGAGCGCCTCGCCCTTCTGCGCGAGCGTCACCTCCACCGCGCTCTCGGTCCCGCTCCCCGGGGCGCCCGACGAGGCGTCCACTCCGTTGCGGATCAGATTCGAAAGCATCTGGAACATGGCGTTGGGATCGCCGTGGAGGAACACGGTCTCCACGACGCTGGTCAGGCGCAGCGCCACCCCGCGTTTTTTCGCGAGCGGCCGCTCCAGCCGGACGCAGGACTGGACGACCTGGGCGGCGTCGAAGCGCTCGGAGCGGGCCAGGGCGCCGCGTGCCCGGTCCCGCACGGCGCGCAGGAACCCGACCGCCCGCTCCATGCCTTCCGCCACGGCGGCCAGATCGCCGAGCAGCTTGGCGCGCAGGTCCGGCTCGAGGTCGGTGGCCTCCCGCACGGCGCTGAGGCACCCGTCGAGCGTCACCAAGGCCGCGGTGATGGGATTGGCCACCTCATGGGCGATGAGGCCCGGCTGGCTGGAGACGTCCGCCAGCGGGGCCGCCGCCCCGCCGCCCTGCTTGGCTCCTTCCGCGCCATTGTCCAGGTGGCCGAGGCAGAGGCCGGCGAGCTCGAGCGTCATGCGCTCGCGGCCGCGCCGCTCCACGCCGCCCGGCGGCGGTGCCGCGGGCTGGACGCGCACCGGGGCGATGCACCAGGGGCCTTCGTCGCCCAGCTGACAGCCCACCCAGCGGCTCCCCTGAATGATCGGCGTCCCCCACCGCCGTAGCGTCGCGTCGAGATCCAGCTTGGTCCCGTGGTGCGGGGGATGGGGCAGGTTGGTCGCTTCGGGCACGACTTCCGCCCGGTCCGAGACGCGCCACAGGGTCACCAAGCGGCCCTGGAGCGCGACACTCGCCTGGCGCAGGATTTCGCGGCGGCGCTCCTGCACCGCGCCGGGAATGGCTTCGCTCATTGCTCGTGCAATGTAGTAAGAATTCGCGTCTCCGAGGCATCATGCGCCGCCGCCCGAGACCCCGTTAGGGTGGGAATGCGGCACCGGGGGGTCGAAATGCGACATTCGCCCGCCGCCCGCGTCTTCGTTGACGGGCTGCAGCGGCCGTGCTACTGTCCTGCACCTTCGTGACCGACACCGAGGAACCTCGACGCCGTGCCGCGATATCGCTCCTGGCTGCCCTGCCTCTTCGTGGTGGTCGCGCTCGGGTGCTCGGGCCCGTTCCCGCAGACCACCCTGGCACCCCGGTCGGACTTCGGGGGGGCGATTCAGGATCTCTTCGGCGGCATCTTCTGGTGGGCCGTGGTGGTGTTCGCGGTCGTCGAGGGTCTGTTGCTGTACGCGATCATCCGCTACCGCCGCCGCCCGGGCGCCCCCGAGCCTAAAGCCACCCACGGCCACACGGTTCTCGAGATCGCCTGGACGCTCGCCCCGGCGCTGATCCTCGTGTTCATCGCGGTCCCGACGGTCCGCACGATCTTCCGCACGGCGGGCACCGCCCCCGCCGGCAGCGGTGCGCTCCGGGTCCAGGTCATCGGCCACCAGTGGTGGTGGGAGTTCCGCTACCCCGATCACGGCGTCGTGACCGCCAACGAGCTGCACCTGCCGGTGGGTCGGCCGGTGGCGCTGGAGATGTCCTCGGCGGACGTGATCCACAGCTTCTGGGCGCCGGGGCTGGGCGGCAAGCGGGACGTGATCCAGGGCCGCACGACCCGCCTGGCCTTCACGCCGGACTCCGTCGGCACCTATGCCGGCCAGTGCGCGGAGTTCTGCGGCCTGTCGCACGCCAACATGCGACTGTCCGTGGTGGTGGAGCCGGACGCGGCGTTCTCGGCCTGGGTCGGGCGCCAGCAGGCGGGGCCGGCGCCCGCGGCGCGGGGCAGTCTCGAGGAGCGAGGCGGGCAGCTGTTCGCGCGCAGCGCTTGCGCCGGCTGCCACACGATCGAAGGGGTGTCGCGCGGGCTCATCGGGCCGAACCTGACGCACGTCGGGAGCCGGGCGACCATCGCGAGCGGCCTCTATCCCAACACGCCCGATCACCTGGCCCGGTGGATCGCCGACGCCCCGGCGCTGAAGCCCGGGTCCCTGATGATGACCATGGCACTGCCGCCCGACGACCTCCGGGCGCTGGTCGCCTACCTGCGGAGCCTGAAGTGAGCGGCGGGCGCGGCCTCGCGAGCTGGCTCACCACCACCGATCACAAGCGGATCGGCCTGCTCTATTTCTATACCGCCTTCGGCTTTTTCCTCCTGGGCGGTCTCGAGGCGCTGTTGATCCGGGCCCAGCTGGCGCGGCCCAACGGGACGCTGGTGAGTGCCGAGACGTACAACCAGCTGTTCACGATGCACGGCACCACGATGGTGTTTCTGGCGCTGATGCCGCTCTCGGCCGCCTTCTTCAACTACATCATTCCGCTCCAGATCGGGGCCCGCGACGTCGCCTTCCCCCGGCTCAACGCCTTCAGCTACTGGGTGTTTCTCCTGGGCGGGCTGTTCATGAACGTCAGCTTCTTCTTCGGCGCCTGGCCCGACGGCGGCTGGTTCGGCTACGCCAACCTCACGTCGCGCCAGTACTCGCCGGGGATGAACATCGACTTCTGGCTCCTGGGGCTGCAGATCCTCGGGATCGCCTCGCTCGCCGCCGGGTTCAACTTTATCGTGACCATCCTGAACCTGCGGGCGCCCGGGATGAAGATGATGCGGCTGCCGGCGTTCGGCTGGATGACGCTGGTGACGCAGTTCCTCGTGATCACCGCGTTCCCCGTGATCACCGTAGCGCTGGCGCTGCTGCTGTTCGACCGCTTCTTCGGGACGAGCTTCTACAGCCCGGCGGGCGGCGGGGACCCGGTGCTCTGGCAGCATCTGTTCTGGCTGTTCGGCCACCCGGAAGTCTACATCCTCATCCTGCCGGCGATGGGGATCGTGTCCGAGGTGCTGCCGACCTTCGCGCGCAAGCCGCTGTTCGGCTACACGGTGGTCGTCTACTCGGGGGTGCTCATCGGGTTCATGGGGTGGGGCGTGTGGAGCCACCACATGTTCTCCGTGGGGCTCGGGCCCATCGCCGACTCCGTCTTCTCTGGCACGACGATGCTCATCGCGGTCCCTACGGGGGTCAAGATCTTCAACTGGATCGCCACGCTGTGGGGCGGCCAGATCCGGTTCACGACGGCGATGCTCTTCGCCCTGGGCTTCATCGCGATGTTCATCATCGGCGGGCTGTCGGGCGTGATGCACTCGTCTCCGCCCGCCGACCTGCAGCAGACCGACACCTACTTCGTGGTCGCCCACATCCACTACGTGCTGTTCGGCGGGACGATGCTGGGGCTGTTCGCCGGCATGTACTACTGGTGGCCCAAGATGACCGGCCGGCTCCTGTCCGAGCGCCTGGGGAGGTGGCACTTCTGGCTGACGTTCGCCGGCATGAATCTAGCCTTCTTCCCCATGCACTTCATCGGCTTGCTCGGGATGCCGCGCCGGATCTACACCTACGGCCCCGAGCTCGGCCTCGCCGACCTGAATCTCGTGTCCACCATCGGCGCGTTCCTGATCGGCGCGAGCGTGCTCGTGTTCGTGGCCAACGTGTGGCGCACGCGGCGCCGGGGTGCGGCGGCGGGGGACGACCCGTGGGGCGGCGCCACGCTCGAGTGGACGATCCCGTCCCCCCCGCCGCCGCACAACTTCGATGTGATCCCCACCGTCGGCAGCCGGTTGCCGCGGTGGACGGCCACCAAGCTGCGCGCGATCCCCGAGGGCTCGCCGCTCGAGCGCCCCGGGCCGATCCACGTCCCGGCGGGGTCCTGGTGGCCGCTCGTCGCGGCGGCCGGCCTGCCGGTGCTCGCGTCCGCCCCGCTCGCGGGCCAGCTGTGGCTCGCCCTGCTCGGGGCGGGGATCCTCGTGTTCGGCATCTACCGCTGGGCCTTCGAGCCCTTCGAGGTCTGATGTGAGCCACGCCACCAGCATGGGGCTCGACAACCGCAAGATGGCCTTCTGGGCCTTCATCGGCTCGGAATGCCTGCTCTTCGGCTCGCTCATCTCGACCTACCTGATCTACAAGGGCAAGAGTCTGGCCGGCCCCACGCCGCAGGAGATCCTGAACATCCCGCTCACGTCGGGCAGCACCTTCGTGCTGCTGATGTCGAGCCTCATGATGGTGCTGGCGCTGGCGGCGGTGCAGCGCGGCGACCAGCGGTGGGGCCGGATCTGGCTGTTCTGCACGGCCTTCCTCGGTATCCTCTTCCTCGCGGGGCAAGTCTACGAGTTCAACCACTTCGTGGGCGAAGGACTGACCCTCTCGCGGAACCTGTTCGGCGCCACCTTTTACGTCCTCACCGGGACGCACGGCGCGCACGTCACCGTCGGCGTCATCTGGCTGCTCACGCTCTTCGGGATCGGGCTCCGCGGCGGCCTGACGCCGGACCGGGCGCTCACCGTGGAGATCGCGGGCCTGTACTGGCACTTCGTGGACGTCGTATGGATCGTGATCTTCACCCTCGTCTACCTCATCCAGTGATGGGTGAGCCTCCCCCCCCCTCCCCCCTCCCCGCCGTGGCACACGACGAACGCGCGACCGCGCCGCACGCGCATCCCACCGTTGGCACCTACCTCCGGGTGGCCATCGCCCTCGTGATGCTGACAGTGATCGAGGTGGGCGTGTTCTACGTCCCCGCCTTCCAGGCGGTGCTCGTACCGGTGCTGCTCGTGCTGTCGGCCCTGAAGTTCACGCTGGTCGTGATGTTCTATATGCACCTCAAGGCCGACAGCCCGTTCTTCACCTTCCTGTTCGGCGGCCCGTTGCTGCTTGCGATCGCGGTGATGCTGGGGCTCCTGTTCCTCTTCGGGGTGCTGTCCCTGTCGGGGTAGCATGACCACGTCCTGGCAACGCTGGGATTTCCATCCCAGCGTCGTGGTCGGGCTCGTCCTCCTGGGCGGGCTCTACGTGTTTCTGGGCGGGCTGGCGGCGCCGCGCCGGCGCGTGCTGGCGTTCGGCGCGGCGCTCGGCGTGTTGTTCGTGGCGCTCAACGGACCCCTGCACAACCTGTCCGATACCTACCTGTTCAGCGCGCACATGGTGCAGCACCTCGCGCTCACGCTGGTGTTCCCTCCGCTCCTGCTCTACGGGACGCCGGCGGGGGTCGTGCGCTCCGCGCTCCGGCTGGCCGTGGTGGCGCGGGCGGCCCGGTTCCTGACGCGGCCGCTCGTCGCGGCTGGGCTGTTCACGGGCCCGATCGCTCTGTGGCACATGCCGGCCTTGTACGAGGCGGCGCTGCGGCACCACGACCTCCACGTCGCCCAGCATCTCGTGTTTCTCGCCACGTCGGTCCTGATGTGGTGGCCCGTCCTGTCGCCGGTGCCGGAGTTGCCGCGCCTCGCGTATCCGGGACAGATGCTCTACCTGTTCCTGCTGGGCATTCCGATGTCGGTGGTCGGGGCACTGATCACCCTGGCGGATCGGGTGCTGTACCCGTTCTACGCCGCGGCCCCGCCTCCCCGCGTGTGGGATCTCACGCCGCACGTCGACCAGCAGATCGGCGGGCTGCTGATGTGGGTGGTGGGCGGGTTGATCTTCTGGCTCGCGATGACGGTGGTGTGGTTCCGGTGGGCTGCCCGGGAAGCGCGGGAGGACGTGGAGGGAGCGGTGCCGCCGCAGGCCTACGGGAACGCGGCACAATGATTGGTCCCTGTGTTCCGCGTTCCCCCTTCCGGGTTCCGCGTTTTGTCACTCCCCTTCCTCGGTTTCTCCCAGCGGGTGCTTCCTGAGCTCGTCCCCGATCCGCGGGTGCTCGCGCCACAGGTAGTAGCCCATGCCCAGCGCGGCGATGGCGTTGCCGATCGCTACGTTCCACCAGGCCAGCGCGCCGAGCAGCGGCTGGGCGAGCAGCGCCACCAGCACGTAGAACCCGAACTCGAAGAAGCAGGTGAAGACCACGACGAGGAACAGGGTGGGCGGCGCGACCTCGACCTCCGCGGCGAGCGCGGCCGCCACCACGCCGACCACGACGAAGGCGCTCACGTGAATCATCGTGTAGGGGAGGACCCGGGAGAACGCGATCACGACCTGACTCGGGTCTTGTTCCTGGAAGAAGACCGCGGACCCGAGCATGGCGGGAGTGAAAAACGGCCGGCCGTTGATCGTATCGACGATGAGGAACCAGAGCGCGACGGCCCCGGCGCCGATGCACCCGGCGATGAAGCCCTCGCGGAGGATCCTGGTGAGCTGCATGCGCCGCTCCCGTGGCGGAGGTGGCGACCAATATATGAGCGCGCGCCGGGCGTGCTAGATTAGGGCCGACCCGTCCCACTCGGAGAGGCGTCATGGACCGCACCCGGATCCCGTCGTTCTACGCGCTCGCGCTGCTGGTCGGCGCGCTCCTCCTGGCCGTCGGCGGGTGGCGGCATCCGGTGCTGTCGGGCGACGGCGCGGCGCAGCTCCAGGGGATCGCCGACACGGCCGGGTGGCGGGGCCTGCACCTCCTCATCGTGTTCGGCTTCCCGCTCGTCGTGGCGGGGCTGATCGGTCTGCTCGGCCGGCACATCAACACGCCGGGCGCGGCCGCGGCGCGGGCGGGAATGTTCCTGTCCGTGTCCGGCTACGGAATGGCGCTCGTCGGGGTGGTGTTCATGGCCGGCGCGGGGCCGGCCCTGGCGCGCGCCTACGCGCGCGCGGAGATGGGGCTCACGGCCACGCACGCGGTGTTCGTGTACGACATGCTCCATCCCTTCGCGCTGCTCGCGCTGCGGGTGGGAGCGTTCACCATCGGGCTCGCGACTTACGCGTTCGGGTGGGCGGTGGTCGGCGGCCGGATGTTCCCGCGCTGGCTCGGCTGGGCGGGGGTCGGGGCCGGGGCGGTCGGGGCGGGGTTGGCGCTGGCCCTGAACGAGGACGCCCCCCAGGTGATGGGGGGCGTCGCGCTCGCGACCGCGTGGCAGGGGCTCGTCGCCGTGGCGCTCCTGCGGGAGCGGCCGGCCGCGGCTTAGCGCACGCGCAGGCGCACGATGCGCTGGGCGCCGGTCGAGTAGTTGAAGACCTGCAACGTCACGATGTCGCCGGCCTTCAGGCCCCGGAGCGCCGCTCGGAGCTCGGCGCGGGTGCGCGTCGCCTGGCCGTTCACCGCCAGGATGATGTCGGGCCCTCCCTGATCGTCGGTACCGACCAGCCGGCGGAACGCCGGCCCGTCGGGCGAGACTTCCGTGACGACCATGCCGCCGCCGGCCCGCGTCACGACGCGCAGACGCGCGTCACGGGCCTCTTCCTGGGGCAGGGGCTGGACCGAGATGCCGAGTGCTTCCTCGCGCGTCCCGACGGTGTTGCTCTCGGCCGCGCCGGCGTCGTTGGCCGCGGCGCGCACGTCGTCCCCGCCGGGGGCTTCCGCCAGCCGCACGCTGAACGTCTTCCGCTCGCCGCGGCCGCGCAGCACCGTCACCTGCACGGTCTCGCCCGGTTTCTTGAACCCGACGCGCTGCTGTAGCTGGGCCACGTACTCGACCGGCTGGCCTTCCAGCTCGACGATCACGTCGCCCTGTGCGAGGCCGGCGCGCTTGGCCGGCGAGTCCTCCGCCGGCGTGAAGTCGTTGACGACCACGCCCCGGATCTCCTTCAGTCCCATCAGGTCGGCGTCTTCGGCCGTCACGTCCCGAATCGAGATGCCCATGACCGCGCGCTGCACGTGGCCGGTCTTGATCAGCTGCGTCATCACCGTGCGGGCCAGGTTGATCGGGATGGCGAAGCCGTAGCCGGCGTACAGCCCGGTCTCGCTCGCGATGGCCGCGTTGATGCCGATGACCTGGCCCCGGATGTCGACCAGCGGGCCGCCCGAGTTCCCCGGGTTGATCGCCGCGTCGGTCTGAATGAAGTCTTGGATCGAATAGTTGTTGTCGCCGCGGAGGCCGGCGAGGATGCGGCCCTTGGCGCTCACAATGCCGGCCGTGACGGTGAAGGTGAACGCCTCCCCCAAGGGGTTCCCGATGGCCAGCACCCATTCGCCGATGCGGGTCGAGTCGGAGTTGGCGAAGCTCGCGGTCGGCAGGTTCCGCGCGTCGACCTTGATCACGGCCACGTCGGTGTTGGGATCCGTGCCGACGAGCTGCGCCTGGAACTCGCGCTTGTCGTACAGCCGCACGGTGATCCGCGTCGCGTCCTCCACCACGTGGTTGTTGGTGAGGATATAGCCGTCGGGCGACACGATGAAGCCCGAGCCGGTGCCCTGCTCGACCGGCGGCCGGCGGTTGCGGGGGAAGGGGAAGAACTCCTCGAACCCCGGCGGGAGGCGGCGATTGTCGACCCGCTCCCGGCGGTCCGACCGGATGAAGACCACGGCCGGCTTTACGAGGTCCGCGACCGTCGCGAAGGCGCTCCCGAGGTCGGCCGCGGGCCGCACCACCGCCGGCGGCTGGCGCGAGGCCGGGGCCGGCGTCTGCAGCAGCTCGGCCGCGCGGCCCGGTTTGGGCAACTCCAGGGCCGACGCGAACGCCAGCCCGAAAATGAAGGCGATCCCTACCAGTCCGCCGAATTTCAACCAATCCCTGGTCCGTCCCGACATTGCGCCTCCTTAGGACTTCTTGTTCTTGTCGTCGTCCACGATCTCGTAGTCCGCCTCGACGACGTTGTCTTTCGCTTTGGGCTCACCGGCGGGCGGCTCGCCGCCAGCCGGGGCGTCGGGGCCGCCGGGGGCCGAGCCGGCGCCGCGCGCGGCGGCGTACAACGACGCGCCGGCGGCCGAATACGCCTGCTGCAGCTCGTCCAGCGCCTTGCCGATCTCGTCCGGGTGGCCGCTCCGCAGCGCCTGCTTGGCGCCCTCCACCGCCGCATCCAGCCGCGACTTCAGGCCGGCGTCCAGCTTGTCCACCCACTCCTTGGAGTTCTTCTCCACCTCATACACCATCGTGTCCAGCCGGTTACGACGCTCGATCTCCTCGCGCCGCCGTTGGTCTTCGGCCGCGTGGGCCTCGGCGTCCTTCACCATCTTGTCGATGTCCTTGTCGCCCAGCCCGGACGACGCTTCGATCCGGATCTTCTGCTCCTTGCCGGTCGCCTTGTCGCGCGCCGACACGTGCAGGATGCCGTTGGCGTCGATGTCGAACGTCACCTCGATCTGCGGCACGCCCCGCGGCGCGGGGGGGATGCCGGTGAGCTGGAACTTGCCGATCGTGCGGTTGTCGACCGCCATCTGACGCTCGCCCTGGAGCACGTGAATCTCGACCGTCGTCTGCCCGTCCTCGGCGGTCGAAAAGACCTCCGATTTCTTGGTCGGAATCGTCGTGTTCCGCGTGATCAACACCGTCGTCACCCCGCCCAGGGTCTCGATGCCCAGCGACAGGGGTGTGACGTCGAGCAGCAGGACGTCTTTCACCTCGCCCGCCAGCACCCCGCCCTGGATCGCGGCCCCGATCGCCACGACCTCGTCCGGATTGACGCCCTTATGGGGCTCCTTCCCGAAGAACTTCTGGACGATCTCCTGCACTTTGGGCATCCGGGTCATGCCGCCGACCAGGATTACCTCGTCCACGGCGCTGGGCTTGAGCCCGGCGTCCTGCAAGGCCTGCTGCATCGGCGGCAGGGTCCGTTGGACCAGGTCGTCGACCAGCTGCTCGAGCTTGGCCCGGGTCAGCGTCATGTTCAGGTGCTTCGGCCCCGACTGGTCCGCCGTGATGAACGGGAGGTTGATCTCCGTCTGCAACACCGTGGACAGCTCCATCTTGGCCTTCTCCGCGGCCTCCTTGAGCCGCTGGAGCGCCATCGGGTCTTTGGACAGGTCGATGCCCTGATCGCGCTTGAACTCGGCCACCAGCCACTCGATAACCCGCTGGTCGAAGTCATCACCACCCAGATGGGTGTCGCCGTTGGTCGACTTGACCTCGAACACGCCCTCGGCAAGCTCGAGGATCGAGATGTCGTAAGTGCCGCCGCCCAGGTCGAAGACCGCGACCTTCTCCTCCTTTTTCTTCTCGAGGCCGTAGGCCAGCGCCGACGCGGTGGGCTCGTTGATGATCCGCACCACGTCCAGCCCGGCGATCTTGCCGGCGTCCTTGGTGGCCTGGCGCTGCGAGTCGTTGAAGTAGGCCGGCACCGTGATGACCGCCTTCTCGACCTTGTGGCCGAGGTAGTCTTCGGCCGTCTGCTTCATTTTCTGGAGGATCATCGCCGAGATCTCGGGCGGGGTGTAGCGCTTGCCCTGGATCTCGACCGAGGCGAGGTCGTTCGGCCCCGCCATCACCTTGTAGGGCACCCGCTTGATCTCCTCGGTCACCTCGCTCATCCGCCGCCCCATGAACCGCTTGATCGAGAAGACGGTGTTCTGCGGGTTCGTCACGGCCTGCCGCTTCGCCACCTGGCCGACCAGCCGCTCGCCATCCTTGGTGAAAGCGACCACTGATGGCGTCGTCCGCCCGCCCTCTGCGTTGGGAATCACCACGGGATCGCCGCCTTCCATGACGGCCACCACGGAGTTCGTGGTCCCCAGGTCGATTCCGATGATCTTCTCAGCCATGACGACGGCTCCTTGTCAGATGTTGATGCGCGTCCGTATCAGCCGGTTGCAGGAGCAAGGGGCGTGCCCGGCAAAGGTGCCAAAATGACATGAGAACAGTCCTAAAGGGCTAAGGGGCTAAGCCGCTAGGAGTCTAAGTGAACCTTCCCGCGTCCCCGCCGCAACGTAGCCCCGTTGCCCTGTAGCCCCTTCGACCCTTAGACCTAGATTGTCCCCATGTTCCCCTACAAGGACGAGAACCCGACGGTGTTGACCCCGGTCGTCACGATCGGGATCATCGCGCTCAACGTGCTGGCGTGGGGGTTCGTGCAGGGGTTTGGGACACCGGAGGCCTTGATCGACTCGGTCTGCCGTCTCGGGGTGATTCCGACTGAGTTGTTGGGCCGGGTTCCACCGGGGGCCGTCGTGCGCCTCGGGCCGGATGCCCAGTGCGTCGTGGGAGGGCCGGCCTACGCCACCGTGTTCACGTCGATGTTCATGCACGGGGGGTGGATGCACCTGATCGGCAACATGGTGTTCCTCTGGGTATTCGGGAACAACATCGAGGATGCGATGGGGCATGGCCGCTTCATCGTGTTCTATCTCCTGTGCGGGGTGGCGGCCGTGGCGGTCCAGGTGGCGATCGATCCGAGCTCCGCGGTCCCCATGGTCGGCGCCTCGGGCGCGATCAGCGGGGTGCTGGGAGGCTATCTCCTGCTGTACCCGCGCGTGCGGGTCCACACCCTGCTGTTCCTCGGCTTCTACGTGACGACGGTCGCGCTCCCGGCCTACGTGATGCTGGGGTACTGGATCCTGCTGCAGTTCCTGGGTGGGTTGCCCGCGCTGGCCGGGCTGGAGAGCGGCGGCGTGGCGTTCTGGGCCCATATCGGCGGATTCGCGGCCGGCTTGTTCCTGATTCGCCTCTTCGCGAAGCCCGAATACCTCGCGCGTCGGCCCAAGGCGGTGGCCCAGCTTCACTGGCGGTAGGGGCTAGCGCCACAGCTCGGGCACGAGCTCCCGCAATCGGTCCCGCGTTTCGCGGAACGCCGCCAGGCGGTGCTCCGCGGAGCCGGCCACGCCGGCCGGATCGGGCAGGGGCCAGTGCAGCCGGCGCGCCTGGCCGGGCACGACCGGACAGACCTCTTCGGCGCACAGCGTGACGATGGCGTCCACCTGGTCGAGAGCGATCCCCGCGAGCCCCTTGGCCCGGTGCCGCGAGATGTCGATGCCGATTTCCCGCAGGACGGCGACGGCCAGGGGGTTGAGCGCGCCGGGCGCCGAGCCGGCGCTGAGGAACCGGTAGCCCGGCGGCGCCAGGGCGCGCGCCAGGCCTTCGGCCATCTGGCTCCGCGCCGAGTTCGCGACGCAGAGGAACAGGATGGTTTTCGTCCCCGTCATCCCCCGTCTTCCACGTGATGCTTGATGCTCTTGCCTTCCACCAGGAACACCACGTCTTCCGCGATGTTGGTCGCGAGGTCGGCCACGCGCTCGAGGTTGCGGCTGACGAGGAACAGCTCCATGGCCGCGCCGATCGTGTGCGGGTCCTCCATCATGTGGGTCAGGATGATCCGGAACACGGAGCGGTGCAGGTCGTCGACCGAGTCGTCGCGCCGGCAGATCTCCCGGCCCAGCCCGGCGTCGCCGCGGACGAACGCCTGGAGCGCGTCGGACAGCATCTTGCGCGCCTGCCGCGCCATCTCGACCAGCTCGGGCTCCGGCGGGATCAGGCGGTCCTTGAGCAGCCGCTGGGCGCACTGGGCGATGTTGACCGCGTGATCGCCCACGCGCTCCAGGTCGTTGGCGATCTTGAGGGCGGTGATCAGCAGGCGCAGGTCCTTGGCCATCGGCTGCTGGGTGGCCAGCATGCGGAGGACTTCGCCTTCGATCTCGAGCTCGAAGCGGTCGATCTCGTGGTCGCCCGCGATCACCTGGGCGGCCTTGGCCGCGTTGCGCTCGAGCACGGAGGTGACGGCCGTCCCCAGGGCTTCCTGAGCTTCCCCCGACATCGTCAGGAGCCGGCTCTTGAGCTCGGAGAGCTCGTCGTGGAAATGGCGATGCGAAGGAGCGCTCATCCGAACCGTCCCGTGATGTAGGCCTCGGTCCGCTCGTCCCGGGGCCGGGTGAAGACCTGGGTCGTGTCGCCGAACTCGATCAGGTGACCCAGATAGAAGAATCCCGTGTAATCGGAGATCCGCGAGGCCTGCTGCATGTTGTGCGTGACCACGACGATCGCGTACGTCTGCCGCAGCTCGACGATCAGCTCCTCCACCCGCTGGGTGGCGATGGGTTCGAGGGCCGAGCAGGGCTCGTCCATCAGCACGACCTCGGGCTCGTTGGCCAGCGCCCGCGCGATGCAGAGGCGCTGCTGCTGCCCGCCCGACAGGCTCGTGCCGGGGTCCCGCAGCCGGTGCTTGACTTCGTCCCACAGCGCCGCCTGCCGCAGCGCGCGCTCGACGCGCTCGGGCAGCTCGCGCTCCGCCGCGAGGCCGTTGATCCGGGGCCCGTAGGCGACGTTGTCGAACACGGACTTCGGAAACGGGTTGGGCCGCTGGAACACCATGCCCACGCGCCGGCGGAGGCCCACGGTGTCGGTGCCCGGGGCGAAGATCGACACCCCGTCGAGCAGGATCTCGCCCGCGCGGCGAGCGCCCGGCGTGAGGTCGTGCAGCCGGTTGATCGAGCGCAGGAACGTGGTCTTGCCGCAGCCGGAGGGCCCGATGAGCGCCGTCACCGCCCGCCGGGGGACCAGCACGCTCACGTCGAACAGCGCCTGCGCGGTGCCGTACCAGAAGCTGTAGCTGCGCGCGTCGATCACGGGCGTCCGGCCGTCCGCCGTCATTCTCACCCGAACCTCCCGGTGATGTACGCCTCGGTCTGCTCCCGGTGGGGCTTGGTGAACAGCTCCCGGGTCCGGCCGACTTCGACCAGCTCGCCGAGATAGAGGAACGCGGTGTAGTCGGAGACCCGGGCCGCCTGCTGCAGGTTGTGGGTGACGATCACGATGGTGTAGCGGCGCTTGAGCTCGTGGCACAGCTCTTCGATCCGCAGCGTGGCGGCGGGGTCGAGCGATGCCGTGGGCTCGTCCAGGAGCAGGATCTCCGGCTCCGGCGCGACCGCGCGGGCGATGCACAGCCGCTGCTGCTGGCCGCCGGACAGCGCCACGGCGCTGCCCCGGAGCCGGTCCTTCACCTCGTCCCACAGGACGGCCTGGCGCAGCGCCCGCTCCACCGCGTCGTCGAGCAGGGCGCGGGACAGCCCACCGTTCACGCGCAGGCCCGCGGCCACGTTGTCGTAGATGGACATGGTGGGAAACGGGGTCGGCCGCTGGAACACCATGCCGATCCGGCGGCGGACCTGCACCGCGTCCACGCCCCCGCCGTAGATGTCCAGGCCGTCCAGCAGGACCTTGCCCGTCACCCAGCCGCCGTCGGACAGCTCGTGCATGCGGTTCAGGCACCGCAGGAAGGTACTCTTGCCGCACCCCGAGGGCCCGATGATGGCCGTGACGGTGTGGGCCGGGAAGAACAGCGAGACTTCCTTCACCGCCGCGTGCCGGTGAAACAGGGCCGACAGCCTGTCCGTCTCGAGCCGGAGGCGGTGGTTACCGGTGAGCGCCATGCCGTTGCCGAGTGGCCCAGCGGGCGAGGAGCGACACGACCAGCACGAAGCCCATGAGCACGAGGGCGGCCGCCCACGCCAGACGGTGCCACTCGTCGAACGGGCCGGTCGCGTACACGTAGATCTGCAGCGACAAGGTCTGCATCGGCTGGGCGACGCTCATCGAGAAGTTCAGGTTGCCGAGCGCCGTGAACAGGAGGGGCGCGGTCTCGCCGGCGATCCGCGCGACGGCGACGAGACACCCCGTCACGATCCCCCCGAGCGCCGTGCGCGCGACGACCCGCAGCGACGTGCGCCAGCGCGGGTAGCCGAGGGCGAGCGCGGCCTCGCGCAGGGAGTGGGGCACCAGCCGGACCATCTCCTCCGTGGTGCGGGCGATCATCGGGACCATCAGGGCGGCCAGCGCCACGGCGCCCGCGAGCGCGGAGAAGTGCCCCTGCGGGCGCACGATCCAGGTCCAGGCGAGGATCCCGATGACGATGGACGGCGTGCCGTTGAGCACGTCGGCGACGAACCGCACCAGCCACCCGAGCCGCCCACCCCCGTATTCGGCGAGGTAGAGCCCGGCGCCGATCCCGATGGGCAGGCCGAACAGCGCGGCGAGCCCCACGATGAGGCCGGTGCCGACGATGGCGTGGGCCACGCCGCCACCGACCTCGCCGGCCGGCACCGGATTCTTCGTGAAAAAGCTCCAGTCCAGGGACGACGCGCCGTTGGCCACGAGGTCCGCGACGATGAAGACCAACGCCATCACCGCCGTGAAGGAGAGCAGCGCGACGAGGCCGGTCATGAGCCCGCTCACTAGCCGGCGGCGCACGGCGCGGCCGGTCACAGCGCCTTGCTCCCGACCGCCGCGCCGCGGGCCACGCGCCAGATCAAGAGGCGCGCCAGGGCGTTGACGACCACGGTGATCACGAACAGGATCAGCCCGACCTCGAACAAGGCCGAGAGGTACAGCTCGGTGGTCGCTTCGCTGAACTCGTTGGCGATCGCTGCGGCCATCGTATAGGCCGGCTGGAGCAGGGAGAGTCCGATGTCGTGGCGGTTTCCGATCAGCATGGTCACGGCCATCGTCTCGCCCAGCGCGCGGCCCAGGCCCAGGATCACGGCGCCGATCAGCCCCGCCCGGCCGTAGGGAACAACCGCGGTCCACACCGCCTCCCAGCGAGTGGCGCCCATGCCGAGGGCCGCCTCGCGCTGACTGGCCGGGACCGCGAGCAGGACCTCGCGCGCGACCGCGGCGATGTAGGGCACGATCATGATGGCGAGGATGATCCCACCGGCGAGCAACGAATTGCCGTAGAACACGCCCTCGAGGAACGGCGTCCACCCGAGCACCGCTTTGAGCGGCGGCACGACGTACGCCCGCAAGAACGGGATCAGCACGAAGATGCCCCACAGGCCGTACACCACGCTGGGAATCGCCGCCAGGAGCTCGACGAGGAAGGCCACGGGCTGGCGCACCGAGCGCGGGGCGAACTCCGTGAGGAAGATCGCCACGCCGAGCGCGAGCGGGACCGCGAGCACGAGGGCGAGGACCGACGACGCCAGCGTGCCGAAGATCATCGGCGCCGCTCCGTACACCTCCGCGACGGGGTCCCAGGTCGAAGTCCAGACGAACGACGGTCCGAAGCGTGTGAGCGCCGGCCACGCGCGGACGACGAGTTCGGCGACGAGTGCGAGCAGAAGCAGCGGCAACCCGAGCGCCAGCGCCGTGAGCATCGCGCGATACACACGGTCGCCCAGGTTGCGACCGCGCAGCGGGGCCACGCGACCCACAAGCGGGGGAGTGGGGGGGAGCGAAGACTCGTCCAGCCCCGGGGGGGGGGGCGGTGAGCCTGACCCGGCTCGATCGGCGGGGCGGTCATAGAGTCGAGAAGCTACCGGCGCCCGCTCTGCGTTCTGTCACAGCGAGGTAACGGGATTGTCACCGCGGGAAGGACACACCCGCCCCCGGCGCGAGCCGCGCGCCGGGGGCGGATGGCGGGACCGTCTAGCGCGCCGCCGGCCCCGCCCAGACCGGACGGCCGCCGGCCGAGATCGTCTTCAAGCGCGCCTGGATCCAGGGACGCAGGGCCTGCGGCAGCGGCGCGTAGCCGAGCCGGGCCGCCTGCGCCTGGCCCTCGGTCAGCGACCACCACACGAACTTCACGAGCTCGCGGGCCTTGGCCGAATCGGGGTAGTCCTTGCGGACCAGGAGCCAGGTGAAGCTCGCAATCGGAAAGGCTTGTGGTCCGGTGGGGTTCGTAATGGAGACGCGGAAGTCGGTCCCCGGTCCCATGTCGCTCATGGCGCCGGCGGCAGCGGCGGTCACCGACTCGATGCTCGGGGCGATCCAGTTGCCCGCTTTGTTGCGCACCTCGCCGACGGGCATGTTGGTGATCAGGGCGTAGCCCAGCTCCACGTAGCCGATGGCGCCGGGGGTCTGCCGGACGGTGGCCGCTACGCCTTCGTTGCCGCGGCCCCCGAGACCGACCGGCCAGTTGACCGAGGTGCCGCGGCCGACCTTCTGGGCCCACTCGCCGCTCACCTTGGTCAGGTAATCGACCCACACGTAGGTCGTGCCCGAGCCGTCGGAGCGGTGCACGACGATGATGTCCTGATCGGGGAGGGCCGTGCCCGGGTTCGCACTCGCGAGCCGCGCGTCGTTCCACTTGGTGATCTTGCCGAGGAAGATGTCGGCCAGGGCGTCGGGGGTGAACTTCACCGCCGCGGCGAGCCTCGGCAGGTTGTAGGTCGGCACGACGGCCCCGAGCACCGTGGGGATGTGGAGCACATTGCGCTGGATCGCCGTGATGGCCGAGTCCGTCATCGGCGCGTCGGTGCCGCCGAAATCCACGGTCTTGTCCGAGAACTGGCGGATGCCGCCGCCCGAGCCGATGGACTGGTAGTTGATCTCGACGTTGTCGAACTTCTGGTTGTAGGTCAGGATCCAGTTCTGATAGATGATGTTCGGGAACGTGGCTCCCGCGCCGTTCAGCCGGACCTGCGCCGACAGCGGGGAAGCCAGTGTCCCGACTATGCCTGCGATGGCGATTCGACGGAGCACGGCACCCTCCCTAGAAATTGGCTTGCCAGGAGACTTTGAATTCGCGGGCGGAGCGGTTCTCCCCGGCCGCGTCTTTGTAGCGGTACAGGTCCACCCCCGCCCGGAGCACGACGGTCGCGCCGAAGTACACGTTCAGCACGGGCGTGATCAGCACGCCGCCGTCGCCGTTGACCTCGGTGTTCGGGTCCGTGGCGTCGACCCGCAGCGCCGGCTCGATCATTTTGACCACACGCGCGTCGGAGCCGGCCGTCACGATCCGGTAGGCCCCCACGAGGTGGATCGCGCGGAACGTCGCCACGTTCGAATCAGCCGTGTTGCGGAGGTTGCCGCGGTTGAACGAGCCGGCGTTGATCCGACGAGCCGACAATACGTTGTCGCCGGTGGCGAAGTCCGCGATGACGTGCAAGCCGGGCCGGAAGCCGCCCCACTCGAGGTCGAAGCCGAAGGCGGTCGTTCGCTTGGACGAATCGGCGAAAAAGGCGAGCTGCGTCGTGCAGCCGGTGCCGCTGTTGGCCGTCGCGTTGCAGACGGCGCGGTCGCGCGCCGCGAACGAGCCGCCGATCTGCAGCATCGGCTGGTTGTCGACGTTGGAGAAAACGGTCGCGGTCGCGCGGGCGAAGAAGCTCTTTGCGTTGTTCACGTCCGCCGTGCTCTCGCGGGAGCCGTTCGACATCCCCAGCTTCACCGTAAAGAGGCCGTCCGTGGCGACGTAATCCATGAAGGCGCCGAGGTCGTGGGACGCGTAGCCGTTGTTGACCAGAAGGTCGTTCAGCCCCTCCCGGCCGGACAGGCCGAGGATACGCACGCCGCGCTCGATGGACAGCAGGTTGTTCGAGCTGTTCAGCTCGTAGCGCTGGAACGGCGACTTCTCCTGGCCGAGCGTCAGGCCGAGCTGTGGCGTGAGGCCTACCCGTAGATAGGCGTCGCGCATCCGCAGCGCCGCCATCTCGAAGCTCGGCTGGATCACCATGGTCATGTTGTCCCCGAAGCGGACGTCGGTCTGGATGCGCAGCCGACGGATCTCGAAGCCGCTCGACACGGCGGCGGGGTTGAACGTGCCGGCGACGGAATCCCCGGCGGACATCCGGTATTGCGCCTGCAGCCGGCCCGCGACGCGGATGTTGGGGGCCTGGGCCTCGGCGGTGACGGCCGTGAGCGCGAGGACGCCCGGCAACGCGAGCCCGAGGAACGGGAAACGGCGCATGTGGAGGTTCGCTCCTATCATGGACGTCGGACGTGACGGCATGCTCATTGCCCCCAAGGTCCGCAGAGCCCGTCACCGACAGGCGGCGCGTGGGTAACGCTTCTGTAACGGGACTTCAGCTCTTCGAGGGGAAGAACAGCCGGATGGTGGTGCCCCGGCCTAGCGCGCTCTCGGCCAGGACCCGGCCACCGTGGGCCTCGACCAGGTGTTTCACGATCGCGAGCCCGAGCCCCGTGCCCCCTTGCTTGCGCGACCGCCCCGGGTCCGCGCGGTAGAACCGCTCGAAGATGCGCGGGAGATGCTGGCCCACGATGCCCGACCCCGTGTCCGCCACGGCGATCGCGACACCGTCCGGAGCGAGCGTCGCGCTCACTCGGATCCGGCCCCCGTCGGGCGTGTGGCGCAGCGCGTTGTCGTACAGGTTCGTGAGGATCTGGCGCAGTGCGTCCGGATCCACGGCCAGCGCGCGCGCCTCGGGCGCGAGCGCGGTCTCCAAGCTCACCCCGCCGCCGGCGGCCCGCTCGGCGAACGGCGCCCAGGCGTCGCGCGCCGCCGCCTCGATGTCGACGATCGCGGGCCGGGGCTGCCAGTGGCCCGACTCGATCCGGGAGAGATCGAGCAGGTCGTCCACGAGCCGCTGCATGCGGCGGGCGTTGCTCAGGATGATGTCGGCGAAGCGGGCGCTCTGCGACCCCGGCTCCGCTTCGCCGGCCAGCGTCTCGGCGTAGCCGACGATCGACGTGAGCGGGGTCTTGAGCTCGTGGGACACGTTGGCGACGAAATCGCGGCGCACCGCCTCCACGCGCCGCAGGTCGGTGACGTCGCTCAGGACGAGGAGCGTGCCGCCGTCGGGCAGGGGACGCCCGGACACCGCGACCGAGCGCCCGTCCAGGTCGAGCTCGCGGCGGCTCACCTCGCCGCCGTCCAGGAGCTCGCGCACGAGCGCGCGGTGCGCCTTGTCGTGGAACAGCTCCGGCAGGGCCGGCAGCGCGGCCATGTCGCGATAGCCGAGCAGCCGGAGCGCCGCCGCGTTGCAGGAGACGATGGTCCCCCGCGCGTCCGCCGCCAGCACGCCGTCCGACAGCGACTCGATCAGCGCGCGGGAGTCCTCGCGCTCCCGCCGCAGGTCGGCGAACCGGCGGTCCAGCTCCCGGTGCATGGCCCGCAGCGCGTCCACCAGCTGGGCCAGCTCGGGGACTCGGGGGGCGGGGAAGCTGGGGGCGTGTCCGACGGCGATGTCGCCCGCCGCGCCGGCGATCCGGCGCAGCGGCCCGGCCAGGACCCGGCTCCACAGCCAGGCGATGACCGCCGCGCCGGCGATGAGCGCCGTCCCCGCCCCCGCCAGGGCCCGCAGCACCCCGTGCACCGTCGCGTCCACCGCGGCCAGGGAGGCGGAGACTCGCACCACGCCGAGCCCCGGCGGGCCCCCGCGCACCGCGACGTACAGCTGGCGCTCGTTGGTAGAGGCGCTGAGCCGGTGGTCGCGCCCCGTCCCGGTGGCGAAGGCGGCGCGCACTTCCGGGCGCGAGGCGTGATTCTCGAGCCGCGGCAGCGCGTCGCGGTCGAATTCCGTGTCGCCCAGGACGCGCCCCGCCGGATCGATCAGCGTCATGCGGTGGCCGATTGCGGCGCCCAGCGCGCGCGCCGCGTCGGGCCACCGGCTCGAGTCCGGCGGCAGCAGGGCGGCGACGAGCCGGGCCTCGCGCTCGAGGCCGGCCGCGATTTCAGTCTCGAGTGAGCGGCTCAGGACGACGTCGGCGGCGAACATCGAGCCCGCCACCGCGGCGGCGAGGAGCAGGCTCGCGGCGGCGAACAGCCGGGTGGCGAGCCTCACGAGCGCCGCCGCTTGGCGGGCTGGGGATCGCGGAAGCGGTACCCGACGCCGCGCACCGTCTCGATCCAGCTCCCCGCGTCGCCAAGCTTCGCGCGCAGCCGCTGCACGTGCATGTCCACCGTCCGCGTCTGAATGTCGGGCTGGGCCTGCCACACCGATTCCAGGAGCTGGGCCCGGCTCTGCACGCGGTCCTCCCGCTCCATCATCCGCTGCAGCAGCCGGAACTCGGTGGCCGTGAGCTCGACGTCCTTCCCGTGTACCGTGACCCGGTGCGCGCTCCCGTCGAGCACGAGCGGGCCGGCCGCGAGGCGGCCGCCGCTCGCCACCGCCGGCGCCGCCAGGCGGCGCAGCACCGCCTGCACGCGCAACACCAGCTCCTGGGGCGAGAACGGCTTCGGGAGGTAGTCGTCGGCGCCGAGCGACAGCCCCTTGATGCGGTCCGGCTCCTCGCGCCGGGCCGTGAGCAGGATCACGCCGACGTCCCGGGTCTCGGCACGCCGGCGCAGCTCGGCGAGCACGTCGTAGCCCGAGGCCCGCGGCAGCATGACGTCGAGCACGACCAGGTCGGGACGCTCCTCCCGCGCCGAGCGCAGCGCGTCCGCGCCGGTGCCGGCGGTCGTGACGCGGTAACCGGCCTTAGCGAGATGATAGGCGACGAGAGCGGTGATGTCGGGCTCGTCGTCCACAACGAGAACGCGCTGGGTGGCCGGAGCGTCAGACATCGAGACGGGTCGGCGGCATGACGGCGGGGAAGGTAGCGCAACGGCCCTGCGGTTGGCAATTTTCAGCGCACTATGTCTCCCCTGGTTCCGCTGGTCGTCGTCACCGGCGCTTTCACCGCTGTCCCCCGTTCCCCGTCCCAAACGTCGTCCGACACCGCCCACGTGGTGATCGTCGCCACCACCGACGTGCACGGCCGGATCCGCGGCTGGGACTATGTGCGGGACGCCGAGGGCCCGGGCGGGCTCGCGCGCGCCGCGACGATCCTCGAGACCCTGCGCGGACAGCACCCGGATCGCGTCCTGCTCGTGGACGCCGGCGATCTGCTGCAAGGGAATCCGTTCGCCACGTATTTCGCGTCACAGGATCGGCGCCGGCCTCATCCCATCATCGACGCCTTCAACGGCCTGGGGTACGACGTGGTCACCCCCGGAAACCACGAGTTCGATTTCGGGGTCGCCGCGCTGGAAGGCGCGGCGAGCGACGCCACCTTCCGCTACGTCTCGGCCAACATTACCCGCGGGGGGGGAGAGGGGGAGGCGAGCGACTCGCTGATGTTCGCCCCGTTCGCGGTCATCGCCCGGGGCGGCATCAAGATCGGCGTCACCGGCTTCACCACGCCCGGCGTCATGGTGTGGGACCGCGCCCAGATGGCGGGGCGTGTCCGGATCCGGCGCATCGCGGAGGCGGCGCCCGCGGCCCTGCGGAGCCTCGCCCGGGCCGGTGTGGATCTCAAGGTCGTGCTGATCCACTCCGGGCTCGGCGGCGGATCGTCCTACGACACGACCGGCATCGGCGAAGAGAACGCCGCCGTGGTTCTCGCGGGCGTCGACCCGCGGCCCGACGTCGTGATCGTGGGACATAGCCACCGGCAGCTGCGCGATTCGGTGATCAACGGCGTGCACTTCGTCCAGCCGCGCAACTGGGCGCTGAGCCTGGCCGTGGTCCACGTCTGGCTGGTCGCGGAATCGGGACGCCACCGGGTGACGTCCGTGCGCGCGGACCTCGTCCCGCTCACGACCGTCCCCGAGCAGCTCCGGTTCCTGCGCCGGCTCGAGCGGGCGCATGAGGCGGTCCGCACGTGGGCGGCCACGCCGCTGGGCGCGGCGGGGCCGGGATTCGATGGGCGGCTGGGACGGGCCCAGGACACGCCGCTCATGGACTTGATCAACGAAGTGCAACGCCGCCGCACCGGGGCCGACCTCTCGGCCGCCGCGCTGTTCGACACGGGGGTGGGGTTCCCCGAAGGCGAAGTGCGACTGCGCGACCTGGCGGGCGTGTACCCCTACGAGAACACGCTGCGCGCGGTCCGGATCTCGGGCCAGCAGCTCAAGGATTTCCTGGAGCACTCGGCGCGCTACTACCGGTCGTATCCACCCGCGGGCCGGTCGATCGTGAACGACAGCGTGCTCGGTTACAACTTCGACGTCGTAAGCGGCGTGCGTTACTCGATCGATCTCACCCAACCGGTGGGCCGGCGCATCCGGCTCGGCGTTCCGGGCCGCCCCGTCCTCGCCACGGACAGCTTCACCCTGGCGCTGAACAGCTATCGGCAGGAGGGCGGCGGCGGCTACGCCATGCTGCGGAGCGCCCGCGTGGTGTACGACCGGGGGGAGAGCGTGCGGGACCTCCTGGCGGCCGAGATCCGGCGGGCCGGGGCGCTCACGGCGCGCGACTTTTTCCAGGTGAACTGGGCGATCGTGCCGCCCGCCGCCCACGACGCGGCGCGGGCGGCGTTCGGCGGGACGACGACCGCCGCCACGCCGGTCGGCCGGGCCGACAGCACCCTGCTCCGGGTCCTGGCGATCACGGACCTGCACGGCCAGCTGACCCCGCGGGCCTGGGACTGGTCCGAGGGCCGGCTCGTGGGGGGCGCGATCGCGCTCAAGGGCTGGATGGACAGTCTGGCCCGCGCCTGCGGGTGCAGCGCGGTGCGGCTCGATGCGGGCGACCAGATGCAGGGAACCCCGATCTCGAACCTCAGCTACGGCCGCCGCACCGTCGAGGCGCTCAACGCGATCGGGATCGACGCGGCGGCGATCGGCAACCACGAGTTCGACTGGTCGGTGGACACGCTGCGCGCGCGCATGGCCGGGGCGCGCTACAAGTTCCTGTCCGCCAACATTACCGACCCGGCGGGCACCGCCCGACCCGAGTGGGCGGAGCCGTGGACCTTGATCCAGCGCGGCGGCGTAAAGGTGGCGGTCATCGGCCTCACGACGCGCGAGACGCCAACGGCCACCGCGCCGCGCAACGTGCGCGGGCTGGCCTTCGGGGACGGCGCCGCGGCGATCCGGCGCGTCCTGCCGCTGGCGCGCGCGGCGGCCGATTTCGTGATCGTGGTCGCCCACGCGGGGGCGATCTGCGATTCGACCGCGTGCCGGGACGAGATCGTGGACGTCGCCCGGGCGCTCGATTCGGCCGCGGTGGACTTGATCGTGGCGGGCCACACCCACCGGGTCGTGAACACCCGGATCAACGGCATTCCGATCGTCGAGGCCGGCTCGAGCGGCCGCGCCGTCGCGGTCGTCGATTTCGTGCGCGTCGCCGGCACGCGGCGCGAAGTGCGGGCCCGCATGGAGACGCCGTGGGCCGACGTCGGGCGCGGCGACCGCGCCCTCACCGATCTCCTGACCCGCGCGCAGCGCGAGGTGGACACGGTCGCCGCGCGCCAGATCGTGCCGCTCAAGTTCGCCCTGCGCCGCGAAGGCGGCGACTACGCGTTGGGACGGCTCATTGCCGACGCGCAACGCAGCGTCACCAAGGCGGACGTGGCCGTCATGAACAACGGCGGTATCCGGGCCGACCTGCCCGCCGGCATGGTCACCTACGGGGACCTCTATCAGGTACAGCCGTTCCAGAACCGGCTGCAGCGGCTCACCGTGACGGGCGACGTGCTGCTCCAGGTTCTGGAGCAGGTGGTGGCCGGCGACCGGGGGGAGGGAGGGAGGGGGGGGCCGAGCGCGCACGTCGCCGGCCTCGAGCTGTGGTATGACCCCGGCCGCCC
>JBOHSA010000036.1:0-3032 GCA_050732995.1 Gemmatimonadales bacterium
CCTTTACCTCGAGGCCGCGAGCCCTCCCCTCGAGGAACACCGCCTCGCGCTCCCGGCGCCCTTCCCCTGAACATCGACGACGAGCCTGCCGCCGGCGCCTCAACTCATACGCTGCCGATCAACCGCGAGCTCGGCGAGCTCACATCTCCTCGCCAACGGCTACGACATCCAGACGGTTCAGGTAGGCTATCGGAGCCTGAAGACCACGCTGGTCTACACCCACGTGCTCAACCGCGGCGGCCACGGCGTGCGCAGCCCCCGCGGGCCTCTTGTAGGACTGCACTCGGGCACATGGGCGGCAGCGCGGCGCCAGGCCAAGCGAGCCCACTCGAAGGAAGCCGCGGTGCATAGCCGCCGCCCTTCCGCCCGGCTATGCGGACAAGGTTCCCACTCCTGATCACTTCGGCGGCAACCCGCCCGCCAGCCGCCGATCCTCGCCGTCGCGCAACCTCCACTTTCACCGCGACTTCCGGCCCCCAGGCGATCCTCCGCACACCGCCCCCGGCCCGCCTTCCCGCCGCCGATGCAGCCGCCGGGCGAAGCCTTAGCGATCCCCCCGCCGGGCGGACTAGCCGCAAAACAAGCGCTACCGGAGTGGCGAGCCCTGGCAAGCGTCGGTGTCGGCGTTGGGGGAGGGGTTGGTACTTTTATTACGCCTGGTTGCTGCCAATCGTGAGCCGGAAACTGCCTGCATCGTCGCGGACAGAGGGCTCGAAGGCTCGAGGAGTGTGTGGAGAGCGGCGTTCTGACGTAGCTGTCCCAGTCGGTTGAGGGAACCGATCTCTGGAGCGGCTTCGATCGCGAATCAAGCGAAGCATCTTCGTTGCAGACTGGCGGTTCCTTCCAGAAGGAGCGGCACCCAGTGGTTGACTGCAAGCAGCCGGAAGATGAGCCTCCCGCCGCGGCGCAGGATCTGGCACGGCACCAGCACCAGCTCACGAAGAAAACGGCGGAACTCCATTCGCACCAGCGCCCGAGCTCCGAGGCCCGATGGGAGCAACAGACCGGCCCACGCCTTGATGTTCCACGCCAGAGCGCCGATCACCAAGTAGGCCCAGTTCGCATCGAACTCCCGCACCGGCATCCGCGTGGCCTGGACGCCGTTCTTCAGTTGCTCGATCAGGTTCTCCTGATGACAGCGGGCGTTGTTCTCTCGCACCACGGCCGCCGCCCCCATCCGCTCCCGCGGAATGTTGGTGACATAGAAGAAGGACCGGATCTCGTCGGCCAGCTCGAGCTGACCCTGCTTGACCCGGATCCGTTTGCGCAGGACGATCAACCGGTAGGTGCCAGCAGCCTTCGCGGGCCGATACTCCATCTCCGCGACATCCTCGGCTTCGAGTGTCAGGTCGCGGAAACCCCGCTGCTCGATCACGCTCTGCTTGACTTTCGCCGCCCGCCGCCGCTGCGTCTCCGCTCTCTCCCGACTCCTCTCCAGGGGCGCCCAGGCCTCCGCCGCAAGCCCCTCGGCGCGTTTGACAAAGCTGGGGTTGGCGTCCATCCCGAAGACGAACTCCACGCCGGCGGCCGTCCAGCGGTCGAAGTTCGCCGTCAACGAGAAGTCCGTATCTCCCCGCAGCCGCACACCCTCGAATCCACCCTTCGCCTGCGCCCAGCCGATCGACCGATCGATCCACGGCACCGCTTGGTCGTGTGAAGGACGACTCGCCGAACGATTCACCACATAGAGAATCTCTTGCGAGTTGGCCAGACTCACCACCAACGGCCCGTACCCCCAACGTCCGTCGTAGGAGATGTCCATCCCCTCCTTGCACTCGCCGCTGGTCTCCACCACTGTGCCGTCGATGTCGATCACCGCCAACCGCCGCTCGGTTGGCGGCTGCGCGCGCCAGACCCCGGCGCGCGCATCGTTGACCGCCTCCATCAGCTCCAGCACGCTCGCCTCGTCGAACCGCCGCAGGAAGTCCCCGGCCGTCGTCGGGTCGGGAAGCCGTCGCGCGCCGAGTGCATCAAGAAACCCCGTGTCGCGCCGACGCGCCTCCAGATCCTCCAGACACTGACCGCCGGTGAGCACGTTGTACACCAGCGCCATCACATGGTCCGACTCGTGATACGGCCGATGCCGCTGCAACCGATGAACACGCGCGTCGATCGCCTTCGGCAATCCCACCACGTCCACCACTGTCTGCAGCATCCCGAGACCTCCGCAGTCCACCGCCTCGGTCCGGCCCGAAACCTCGTAGCGGATGCTGCCGCCCCCCAGCACCGGCTCCGCCCGCTCCGGCTGCCACCGCCGATCCAGCCGCTCCTCACTCGCCCTTTGACGCCGCTCGAAGTTCGCTCTATTCTTCACCTGAAACGCCTCCTTTCCGGGTCGATCGGTTTCTCGACAACTCCGATAATACCCTGGACAATGAGGCGTTTCCGCATCTCAGCCCCTACCTACGGACCTGGATGCGCTTGAACTGGGACTAGAAGGCTCTGTGCTCGTGGAGCGACGTGAACCTCGGAGGCTCGCCGACGATGATGTGATCGATGAGGCGGACGCCGACGGTCTCGCTTGCCACCGCGACGCGGCGAGTGAAGGCGAGATCGTCGGCGCTCGGGGTCGGATCGCCGCTCGGGTGGTTGTGGAAGAGCACGATGCCGGCCGCGTTCGCGAGGATGCGCCGGGACGAGGATGCCCCGCGGCTCGACCGCGCAGCGGGTCAGGTTCCCGATGTAGGCGATGTGGTGGCCGATGGCGCGGTTGCGACTGTCGAGGAGGAGGACCCCGGTGACCTCACGATCCCAGGAGGCGAGGAGCTGGTGGAGGAAGCGTGCGGCGTTGGGAGGATGGGAGCAGTCGTGCGGCGCGTCGTACGGCGTGGGTTCCTCGCGGACCAGGGCGACGCGGTAGCGGGTGATCGTTTCGGGTGTGAAGCTCGGCTCCCCGGGGTCAACCAAACGCGAGACGGTGTTGGGAGTCGGGGGCTCGCTGCTCTTGCGTCCGGTGTCGTTCGGCGCATGCCCAGCCGGGACGGAGCCGCGCAGCGGCGCGACAAGGCTGGCCGCAGGCCACCCGCAGGGCC
>JBOHSA010000037.1:0-7160 GCA_050732995.1 Gemmatimonadales bacterium
GCTCGCGGCCGCCCGCGGCGGCCAGGGCCTGGCGCCGCATTCGCTTCGCGAGCAACAACGCCTGCTCGCCCGCCGGGTCGAGCCGCCGCGCGGTCGCGTCCGCCTCGGCCAGCGCCTCCATCACGTAGTCGAACGCCACGGCCATGTGGCGCTCGATGTCGTCGTCCGGCAGGTCCCGGCGGCTGTTTTCGGCGATGGTCTGAAAGGCCCACTGCCAGCTCTGACTCTCGGTCAATCGCACCATGCCGCGGAACAGGCGCCGGTTGGTCCGCACGCTGAAGAGCGTGGGGGACAGAATCCCGTCGAGATGCCCGTCACTCTCCTCGTGGTCCTGGAGGATCAGCTCCTTCGCCTCCCGCGCGTACGCGTCGCCCAGGTGCGTCTCGAACCGGCTCTCCCAGTAGGAATGGCCCAGGGCCGAGCTGGTCGAGGTGAGGCACAGCTGCCGCGGGACGAAGAAGTTGTGCGCCACCGCGTCGGCGGCGAGGTGCGACAGGTAGCCCAGCCCGAAGGCGCGCAAGGGATCCGTCGGCGCCAGGTCGAAGATCTCCTGCCCCACATGCCAGGCGTGACAGTGGCGGCCGACCGGCGCGTACTTCTTCGCGATCGAGGTGTCGGCGGCGATGTTGCCGTAGAGAAAGTCGTACGGGTAGGCCCGCACCAGGTCCGCCACCGCGGCCGGCAGCTGATGCAGGTTGGCCAGCACCGACTCGCCGAGGTAGATGTGCGTGCCCGGCGTCCAGGCATAGGCTACGGCCGGAAAGAGCAGGATGGCGGCGAGAGCCCCTGCGACGGCCAGGGCGAGCCGGCCGCGGGTCAGCGCCGTCTCCGGGCGGGCCGGGCGGGGCGCTTCAACAGCCGTTTGCCCCAGCGCCACAGGGTGAGGCCCCGCCGGGCCTTGCGCAGCGTCGCGCCCACATCGAGCACGGTGTCCTCCACCTCCTGCTGCACCACGTCGAGCAGCGCGTCGACGTCGTTCAGCCGGGCCTCCGCGGCATCCGCCGCATGCACGAGCCGCAAGCGCAGGTCACGCGACGTCCCGGCCACGGACTCCGCCTCGGCGCGGATCACGCCGACGAGCTGCCGCACGTCCTGCAAGGCGGGGCCGGCGAGCTGCTCGACCAGCACCACGAACTGCTCCGCCCGCCGAGCGGCGACGTAATGCACGGCGGCGAGCACCACGCCGGCCAGCGCGAGCACCGCCAGACTCACCGCCAGCACCACTCCGACCCAGGTCGGCAGCATCACGAAAGCTCGGGGATAGGCGCGGGTGCCGTCAATCGCGGCCCGCGGAGCGCGAGCGCCATGAGGGGCGGCGCCGCGACCTGCGCCACCGCGATGCCCAGAATCACCGTGGTGACCATCGCGCCCGCCGCCGCGCCGCCATACGTGATGTAGAAGTTGATCGCGAGGGCGAGGGCGGTCACCCCTTGGGCGACCGTGGCGAGCCCGAGATGAGCGGGCAGCCCGGCGACCCGCACCGGCTCAGGCGCGAAGCGCACGGCCGCCCACTTGCCCGCGATCCGGAGCGCGGCGAGTAGTGGCACCGCCACGAGAATCCACGCCGTGGGCAGCCGCAGCAGCGCTCCCGCGGTGATCAGGAACACGACGTGGATCGGGTGCTCCCAGTCGTCCAGCAGGGCCACGACCCGGCGCCGGTCGGGGGCGGGCAGGCGGTTGACGATCACCAGGGTCGCCACGGCGCACACGACGAACGGCGACAGGTCGGCCGCGTAGCCGACCCCCGCCCCGAGGACCATGGTGCCGAGCAGGGCGAGAGCGCGGTCGTCGGCCGCCGGCCGCCGGCGGGTGAGCCAGAGGAACAAGATGCCCAGGAGGACGCCGCTCCCGAGCGCCAGGGCGAGCCACACGACGGGGCTGTTCTCGGGGTCCCGCGGATAGTACAGCGCCAGGGCGAGGGTGAATCCGAGGGCGCCGAAGGCGGTGTGCAGCGTGGCCGCTTGCGCCAACGCGTGCGCCAGCGCGCGCCGC
The DNA here is from genome assembly GCA_050732995.1 of Gemmatimonadales bacterium. Taxonomy (GTDB): domain Bacteria; phylum Gemmatimonadota; class Gemmatimonadetes; order Gemmatimonadales; family GWC2-71-9; genus JBOHSA01. The sequence goes on from JBOHSA010000037.1 coordinate 1,993, forward strand.
ACGCCGAGGCCGCGCGCGACCAGGGTTACCGCCCCGGGCCCCGACACGGCGGCGATCGCGCCGAGCGTCAGCACGGCCGGCAGCTCGGGGACCCAGGCGGCGCGGAGTCCTGGGACGGCCCGCCCGAGCGCCCAGGCACCCAGCGCGACTGCGGTGAACGCCGCGAGCGCCTCGATGAGGGCCAGCGCCCCCACGCGCCCGGGGAGGCGGCGCACGAGCCGCCATTCGAAGCGCGCGGCCACCACCGCGCCGACCCAGCCGATCGCCAGCGCCGTGACGGGCGCGAGCGCGCGCAGCACCGGGCGATCCAGCAGGCCGATCCCTGGCCCGAGGAGGACCCCGACCAGCACGAGTGGCGCCCCGCCCGCGAGGAGCAGGTCGCCATGGGGCAGCCGGCGGACGGAGAGGCGCGGCAGCCGCGTCGCGGCGAGCCCCAGAGTCGCGAGCAGGCCGAGCGCGAGGACGGGATTCACGAGGGCGTACGTTCGCCATCGCTTGACGCGCGGTCAAGCGGCGCCGTAGCTTGCCGGCCTATGGCTCCGACGTTCTGCGTCACCGGCGGCCGACCGTTGAAGGGCACGATCCGACCTGCCGGCAACAAGAACGCGGCCCTTCCGATCCTCGCCGCCACGCTCCTGGCCGACGGCCCCTGTCACATCGACAACGTGCCGCACATCCGCGACGTGGAGACGATGCTCGCCCTGCTCACCCACCTCGGCGCCGAAGTCCGCTGGTTGGGGGAGAACAGCGTCGCGGTCGACGCGACCCGTGCGGAGCCGCGCCCGCTCGACCCGGCGCTGTGCGCGCGAATCCGCGCATCGATCCTCCTCGCGGGGCCTATGCTGGCGCGTTTCGGGGCGGTCAGCCTGCCGCCACCCGGCGGCGACGTGATCGGCCGGCGGCGCGTGGATACCCACTTCCTCGCCCTCGAGCAGCTCGGCGCCGAGATCACCGTGGGCGACGCCTACCAGCTGGAAGGCAAGCTCGCCGGCGCCGACATCTTTCTCGACGAGCCCAGCGTCACGGGCACGGAAAACGCTCTCATGGCGGCCGTCCTGGCCCGGGGCACGACCGTGCTGCGTAACGCCGCCTCGGAGCCCCACGTGCAGGACCTGGCCCGGTTCCTCGGCACTCTGGGCGCGAAGATCGATGGGATCGGCACCAACACGCTGACCGTCGAAGGCGGCGCGCCGCTCCACGCGGCGCCCTACACGATCGGCCCCGACCACATCGAAATCGGGTCGTTCCTCGGCCTCGCCGCGGTCACCAACGGGGCCGTCACGATCGAGGGCGTGCGCGCCGACGACCTGCGGTCCACCCTGTTCGCGTTCGAGCGCCTGGGCGTGCATCCCCGGCTTGAGGGGACGACCCTCGTGGTCGACGCCGATCAGGAGCGCCGCATCCGCCCCGACTTGGGCGGCCACATCCCGAAGCTCGAGGACGGCCCCTGGCCCGCCTTCCCCGCCGACCTCATGTCCATCGCGATCGTGGTCGCGTCGCAGTGTGAGGGGCTGGTGCTGGTGTTCGAGAAGCTGTTCGAGTCCCGGCTGTTCTTCGTGGACAAGCTGATCGGGATGGGCGCCCGCATCGTGCTGTGCGACCCGCACCGCGCCGTCATCGCCGGCCCCTCGCCGCTGCGCGGCCAGGTGGTGGACAGCCCCGACATCCGGGCGGGCATGGCCGTGCTGCTCGCGGCGCTAGCGGCCCAGGGCGACTCGGTCATCCATAACATCGGCCAGATCGAGCGCGGCTACGAGCGGATCGACGAGCGGCTGAGGACACTAGGGGCGCAGATCGAGAGAACCGATGGCACGACGGAACGACGGAAAGGCGGAACGTGACGGACCCGCCCCACGCCGCTCCATCATTCCGTCCTTCCGCCATTCCGTCGCCCCTGCGTGAAGTTCCCACTGGCGACGCCTCGGTGCCCCGCCTCGAACTGGCCGAATGGGCCGAGCGCTACGGGGTGGTGGCCGGCATCACGACCCGCGGCGGCACGCCCGGTGGGTTCAGTCTGGGGCTGTGGAGCGGCGAGAACGTCGGCCAGGTCATGACCCGCTGGCGCGCCTTCCGCGCCGCCCTCCACCCCCGCTTTCCCGGGACCATTCTGAGCCATCAGATCCACGGCACCAGCGTCACGTGGCATCCCCGCGGCTGCGAGGGATGGCTCATTCTGGATGGTGTGGACGGCCATGCGACCGCGGAGCAGGGCCTGCTCCTCACCGTCACCGTCGCCGACTGCATCCCGGTCTACCTCGCCGTCCCGCAGAAACGGGCGGTGGCACTGCTCCACGCCGGGTGGCGCGGGATCGCCGGCGGGGTTCTCGAGCGCGGGGTGGTACTCCTGAAACAGCGCGCGTTCAGCAAGGCGAGTGAAATTGTAATGCATTGTGGTGTAGGTATTTGCGGTAGTTGTTATGAAGTAGGTTCTGAAGTCGCCGAAGCCCTCACCGGCCATCCGACCGCGGCGGGCGGGTCCGCGTGGCTGGACCTGCGTGAGCTCCTGAGCCGCCAGGCTGCGGACCTGGGCGTGACCGAGATTTCCCGCTCCCCCTGGTGCACGGCGCACGATCGCGAGCGGTTCTTCTCGCACCGCGCCTCCGGAGGGCGCGACGGGAGAATGGTGGCGTACCTGGGGCTCCCAAAGCTCGCCGCCTAGCGCTTGACACCGCCGGGCGGGCGGCTACATTCCGCCGTGGAAGCGGGCGCAGTCATGCCCGCGCTTTTTTTTATGCTCTCCGACAGCCTGCTGGAAGCCTTTCGAGTCCGAGTGGAGGCAATGGGGTTTGAGCTGGCCGATCTCAAGATCGGCGGCACCCCCAATCGGCCGTTGGTCCAAGTGCGCATCGATTGGCCGGCGCTCGACGCCGTCCCGGCGCTGCCCCCTCGGCGAGTGAGCGTCGAAGACTGCGCCCGGGCGAGCCGGGCGCTGGAAGCCTGGCTCGACGAGGCACGGCCCCTGGGGTCCCGCTACATGCTCGAGGTCTCGAGTCCCGGGCTCGAGCGCCCGCTGCGCTGGCCCCGGCACTGGGCCCGCTTCGTGGGGCGCGAGGTTCACGTGAAGCTCCGGGGGCTCGGTCGAGTGCGCGCCCGGATCGTGGCCGTGCCAGATGAGGAGACCGTCGTGCTCGAGCCGCAGGGCGGCGACGCCAAATCGTACCGCATCGGTGAGCTCGGCGAAGCCCGGCTCGCGGTGGACTGGTGAAAGGCGAGAGGCTGGCTAAGAGGCGAAGGGGTTATTGATGGCAAATGCGCTCGATGTCGTGTCCGCGTTCCGCGAGCTGACCAGCACCAAGCAGCTCGATCGCTCGGCGCTGATCGACCTGCTCAAGGACGGTCTGCACGCCGCGCTGGTCAAACGCTTTGGGCCGAACGTCCGCTCCGAGATCACGGTGGACGAGCTCAAAGGCACGATCCGGATCCTGGTCCTGCGGACGGTCGTGGAGACCGTGGAGGATCCGGGCAGCCAGATTGCGCTGGAGGAGGCTCGCTACGAGGACCCCGAATTCCAGCCCGGCGACGTGCTGGAGGAGGAGATGCCGTTCGAGGACTTCGGGCGCACAGCAGTGCAGGCGGCCAAGCAACGGATCATTCAGCGCGTGCGGGAGGGCGAGCGCACGCGCATCCGCGAGGAGTTCTCCGACAAGGTGGGCGACCTGCTCCCGGGCGAAGTGCAGCAGATCGAACGCGGGAAGATCGTGGTGATGCTCAACCGGTTTCGCGAGGCCGAGGCGATCATCCCCTACCGCGAGCAGAACCACCGCGAGCACTTCCACCAGGGCGACACGATCCGCGCTGTGCTCAAGCGCATCGAGGAGACGCCCAAGGGGCCGCGCCTCATCCTGTCGCGCGCCGACCCGCTGTTCGTCAAAGCGCTCTTCAAGCTTGAGGTGCCCGAGATCCAGCAGCAGATCGTCGAGATCCGGGCCACGGCGCGCGAGGCGGGGAGCCGGACCAAGATCGCGGTCGCTTCGCGGGACGACGCGATCGATCCCGTGGGCGCGTGCGTCGGCCTCAAGGGATCGCGCGTCCAGGCAGTGGTCAACGAGCTGGGCGGCGAGCGGATCGACATCGTCCCCTGGTCGCCGGACCCGGAGCGGTTCGCCAAGCTGGCGCTCGCGCCCGCCCGCGTGGCGCGCGTGTTCTCGGATCCCGACAGCAAGACCATCCAGGCGATCGTGGACGAAGACCAGCTGTCGCTCGCCATCGGGCGTAACGGGCAGAACGTGCGGCTCGCCTCCGAGCTTACCGGCTGGAAGATCGACCTCTATTCCAGCCGCGAATGGCTGGAGCGCGGGGGCGAAGGGCCGCTGTTCGCGCCCCTGCCGCCCGAAGACGAGCAGGTGGTCAAAGTCGCCCTGAGCGAAATGAAAGGGCTGTCGCCCGAGCTTGTGGCGGTGCTGGAGCGCAACGGCAAGAAGACCCTGCAGGACGTGCTCGATCTGGAGCGCGAGGACGTGCTCAAGCTGGCGGAGATGACGCCCGAGCTGGCCGACAAGCTCATGGCCTTCCTCAACGAGATGACCGAGGATGGGGGCGAGGCTCCGTCCCCCCCCCCCCCACCGGCGGCGTGAGCGGCCGGGATACCCTCGCGCGGCTGTTGGGCCTCGGCCTGCGGGCGCGACGCGTGGTGGTCGGGGTGGCGGGTGTGCGGGCGGGGCTGCAGCGGGGATCGGTCAAGTGCGTGGTGCTCGCGGCGGATCTGAGCGCGCGCACACAGGACAAAGTGGAGCGCTTGGCGCGCGCCCGGGGCGTCCCCGTGCTGCGGGGCCCCGCGGCGGACCGATTAGGCGCCGGGTTGGGCCGGCCGCCGGTCCAGGCGGTCGGTGTGAGTGACGGGCAGTTGGCCCGCGGGCTAGTGGCGGCTTTGGAGGCGTGAGTGGCGACGACGCGGATTCATGATTTGGCGGCCGAGTTCGGCATCTCCAGCGAGCAGCTGATGGGCATGCTCAAGGAGCTGGACATCTTCGTGCGCAGCCACCTCTCGCCTTTGAAGGACGAGCAGGTGGCGCTGATGCGGGCCCGCTGGGAGCGCGAGAAGCGCAAACAGAGAGAGCCCGCCGCGCCCGCCAAGCGGCGCCGGGGCGGAGCCGCGGCCTCGGCCGTGGCCGGGAAGGGGGGAGGGGCGACGGCCAAGGCCCCGGAGCCGGCCGCCCCCGCCGTGGAGG
>JBOHSA010000038.1:0-1867 GCA_050732995.1 Gemmatimonadales bacterium
CTGATGCTCCCGCCCTGCACCGTCCCCACCTCGCTCCGTGTCCGCTGCCCTTCCTCCAGCACGCCGGCGTTCAGCCATTTCTGGATGAGGCGCACGACGCGCCGGTCCGCCACGCGGTGCTCGACGAACTTCACCAGCCACCCGTGGTCGAGGGTGTCGAAGAACCCACGGATGTCGGCATCGAGCACCCAGTTCACCCTCTTCGTCGTGATCCCGACTGTCAGCGCATCCAACGCCTGATGCGGACTGCGCCCCGGCCGGAACCCGTACGAGAACCCGAGAAAGTCGACCTCATAGATCGCGTTCAGGACCGCGACGACCGCACGCTGGACCAGCTTGTCCTCGAGCGCGGGAACGCCGAGCGGCCGCAGCCGCCCGTCGGCCTTCGGGATGAACGCTCTCCGGACCGGCTTCGCCCGGTACGCCCCTCGCTGGAGCCGTCCCGCGAGATCCTGGAGATTCGCTTCCAGCGCCTCGCCGTAGTGCCCCCACGTCTCGCCGTCGACCCCCGCTGCCGCGTCTCGCTTCAGCGCGTGGTACGCGGTGCGCAAGTGCTCGACGTCGTACACGTGATGCAGGAGCGCCGTGAACCGCTGCTTCCTGTCCCGTTCGGCTGCCTGACGCACTCGGTCGAACGCACTGAGCGCGCCTGCCCGGCCCGGTGTCCGGAGCGCGTCGCGCTCGCCCGAGTTCCCCTTGGCCCGCCCCCTTCCCTCCCCCGCCTCCGCGGCCGGCTCCTCGGCCTTGTTCGGCGGCTTCCCCGGTACTACGGGGCGGTCCGACTGCCCGCGCTCGTCCATCATCGGCGTGTGTCCTTGGACTTCCCGATGCGGTCTGCGGCCCCCTCGGCCACAGACGAACGCGGGCTCTCCCGGTTCCCGTTCGCGGTGCTTGGGCACGTGCGCGGGGTCTCTGACCGCGCGGGGTCCGACCACGCCTCGCGTTGGCGGCGTTGCCGGTATGGCCTTCCGCTTACCTCCACAGCGTCGGCACCCCGGAGTGAGTCATGGATTTCGCGGCTCAATACCCGGCCCGTACCTCCCCCTGTCAACGCTTCGCGGTCGCCCTTACGGACGCCCACGCATGACTCGGGGCCGGCGTGGCTCGCTACGCCTTCGCCGTATGACTCTTTCATTCACTGCACCGCGCCGGTTTGACCGGCGCACGGAGGACCCCATGAGCACGCCTCGATCGGCATCGTCGTTCCGTCACGAGGTCCGGCAGGTCGCGCCCACGCTCGTCGAGCTCAGCGCGGCCGGTCGCATCGCCGGCGAGGTGTTCGACGAGGTGCGGCCATGAAGATCGGCTTCATCGGCCTCGGCACCATGGGTCGCCACATGGCGGCCAATCTGATGAAGGCTGGTCACGAGCTGGTGGTCCACGACCTGCGGCGGGAAATGGCCGAGCCCCACCTCAAGGCCGGCGCCCGCTGGGCCGACACGGCGCGCGCCGTGGCCGAGGCGAGCGAGGTCGTGTTCACCTCGCTGCCGGAACCCAAGGACGTCGAAGCGGTGGCCCTCGACGAGAAGCAGGGGCTGCTGTCGGGGCTGGCCGCCGGCAAGGTCTTCTTCGATCTCTCGACGAACTCGCCCACGGTGGTCCGTCGGCTCCACGCGGTCTTCACGGCCCGCGGCGTCCACATGCTGGACGCGCCGGTGAGCGGCGGCCCGCGCGGCGCCGAGAGCCGGCGCCTGGCGCTGTGGGTCGGCGGCGACGAGGCGATCTTCACGCAGTACAAGCCGGTGCTGGACGCGATCGGCGATCAGCCGTACTACGTCGGGCCGATCGGCGCTGGATCGATCGCCAAGCTGGTTCACAACTGTGCCGGGTACATGATCCAGACGGCGCTGGCCGAGGTCTTCACCAT
>JBOHSA010000039.1:0-19844 GCA_050732995.1 Gemmatimonadales bacterium
CGAACGCGCGGGCGGAATCGTCGACGAAACTGCCGTTGCTGTTGAAATCCTGGCCGAAGTCATTCTCGTTCAGGATCGACACTTCCCGGGTGGGGTCGGCCTGCTCCGACGCATAGGTGTAGGCGACCTCCACGACCCAGCGGCGCCCGAGCGCCAGCTCCACGTCGGCGCCGACCCCCGGCCCCCGACGGCTCCGACCCGCGAACGGCGCATCGTACGAGCGCCGGAAATAGCCCGCCTCGAGCTCGGCGCTGACGGCGAACGGCCGGCGGCTAGTCGCTTTGACGAGGCGGTGGCGGTACCCCAGCGAGAGATCCAGCTCGTTCGACGTCCCCGCGGCGTAGCGCCGCTCGTCCGGGGCGATGAGCCCGTCCGTGTTCGCATCCACGGCGTCGCCCAGGTAATTCTTCGAGAAGTATTCCGGCCGCCAGGCGGCGCGCACCCGCAGCCGGCCCGTGTGGGGGAGCGCCTGCGCGACCGTGAGGTCGAGCTCGGCGTGCCGGCGCCGCGCATTCCGGAGGTTCGCCTCGTAGGTCGCCCCGGCGGAGACGTCCAGGGCCCGGCCGGTCAGCCCCGGACCGGACAGCCCCAGCGCGATGGCCGAGACCGGAATCAGGTCGCTCGCGCTTTCCATATCGCGGAACCGGCCGCTCTGCGCATCCTCGGAGGAGAGTTGGTCCAGCCGGCGCTTGCTCTCGGTCGTGAGGAGGAACGGGTTGTCGTCGTACACAGTGACGCCCCGGACCTGAACCGTCGGACGCCAGGACCGGCCGTCCCGCTGGGCCGCCACCGGGCCGGCGCCGGCGAGCGCCGATCCCACGATCAAGACCAACAGGATACTTCGAGCGGGTCTCCGCATGGTTGCTGACTCCGAGGAAGGGGTCGACACCAAGGTTCGCCCGGTGAGTGGCAACAACCGTACCCGCCGCGGCAGATGCCCGCCGTATCTGTCATCACGGTCCAACCGGAGGTCCACGTGACCGAGGTCACCCGAGGGTGACACACGGCTGGGCAGCAGGCGACTCAAAACGACGCACGTCAGAGAGTGATGAGGGTCACCCTTCACGGTCACGCGTTCGTTGTGGGGACTGGCACGTGGGTTGCCCAGTGTCTGGGTGCACCCGGTTCCCTAGGGTGCCGGGAGCCTGATACGCGACACGACAATACCGGAGGAGTCCCATGAAAGCAATAAACCACCTGCTCGCACTCGCGGTACTGGGCGCCACGGCCGCCTGCGGCGACAGCACCGGGCCGGCGGCGAGCCGCAACAACCCGGGCATCGGAACCGCGACGCTCCGGGTGATTGCTGACATCGACGCCAACGACGATCCCGCCGTGATCGGCGGGTTCTCGACCGACTACGACGTGTCGGTGCGGGACGTGGCCGGGCTACCCGTCTCCGGCGCCACCGTGACCATCCAGAACGCCTCGCTGGGCACGATCCCGCTGACCGAGACGGCGCCCGGGTCCGGCGACTACTTCCGAACGGGCAGCACCTTCCCGTCGGGTGACTTCCGGCTCGACGTCGTGCGGGGGGCGGACAACGTCCGGGGCGTCATCCTGGGCGGCCCCAGGGCGCACAGCATCACGGCGCCGGCGGCCAACAGCACGGTCCCAGCCGATCAGCCGCTGACCGTCCGGTGGAGCGTCCCTTCGAAGGCCCAGTCGGCGGAGGTGGAGACCAGAGACTTCGGACCGGTCACCATGCCGGATACCGGCGCGTACCAGATCCCGGGGGTGGACAACCCTGCGCGTCCCGACCAGCGGGTCCGGGTGTTCCGGTATAACGAGGTGAGTATCGCGGGTGGCGCACTCGGGTTCGCGTCTCGCCTGCGCGTCAAAGTGCGGAAGACCGTCGAGCCGGTGAACGTCCAGTAGCGGCCATCGAGCAGGATCTGGTGCGGCGCGGGCGGCGTATTCGGCGGCCCGCGCCGCCGGCTGTTCACCGAGGGAGGTAGCGTTTGGGAAACTTGGCGACGACCGTGTACGCCGGGTCCACGATGTTGGCCACCGTATTCTCCCCCAGCTCCCCCACCAGCTGATAGGCGTCCCACTTGCCGAAGCCGTACTCCTCGACCAGCCACTCGATGAGCTCGACGTGGGCCAGCCGGAAGGCGTCGATGAGCGGTCGCCCGCTCCCCGCGACCATGATGTAGTCCGCGTCTTCCAAGCGCGGCCAATCGATGGTCTTGCCCTTGATGAGATCGATTTGCAATACCACGTCCATCGACGTCTCGAGCCCGGTGCCGGCCACTTCGCCTTCGCCCTGGCGCGCGTGGCCGTCGCCGAAGTAGAGGTAGGCGCCCTCGTGAAAGATGGGGAGATACACCGTCGTGCCTTCCCGCACTTCCGGCGCGTCCATGTTGCCGCCGAAGTCGCCCGGCCAGAGGCCGGCGAACGCCTCCGCGCCGCGCGGCGCCACCGCCACCCGCCCGAGCATCGGCTTGAGGTCGATCGTGATCTGCTGCATCCGGCTGTCCGGCAGCGTGGTCGTGCCGGTCATCCGATCCCGATCCAGCCGCCAGAGATAGCGGCGCGGGGGGATGGGGTCGTTGAGAAACCGCACGCGCGCATCGGTCGCGAGCCCGCCGAAATCCGCGTAGAGCCGCGAAGCGGCGAGATGATGATTCGGCCGCACGCGCAGGATCTTCAGCACGAGGATGTCGTTGGTGGTCGCCCCCTCGATGTAGAACGGGCCCACCTCGCCGGGGAAGGCGCCGCCCTCCTCCGTGTAGTAGGGCCCGAACATCGTGTTGGAGACGAGCACGGTGCCGGGACGGAGCCGCAGCACGGGCTCCCGGACGGCGAAGGTGGGGTGACCGACCTTCGGGGTGAACCGGACGGTGTCCTGTGCCGCCGCGGTGGGCGGCGCGACCAGGACCAAGGCGAGCACGAACGGAGAGCGCATGACGGCTCCTTCAGGAAGGGGTTGGCCAGGCTAGAGACAGTGCCGGCGCCGGAACGGGGGCGCAACCCCCGGTTGAGCCCTTGCTCGTCAGGCCGTACTTTCGCCCCATGCGCACACTCCCCCCCCCCCTCGGCCTGTTGGCCATCCTCGTCGCTCCGACGGTTCTCGGGGCGCAGTTCCAGAACCTCCGCTTCCGCTCCATCGGCCCCGCCGTCATGGGCGGCCGCATCCACGACATCGAGGGGGTGCCGCGCAACCCGGCGGTCCTGTACGTCGCCTCGGCGTCCGGCGGGTTATGGAAGTCGGTCAACAAAGGCACCACCTGGGCCCCGATCTTCGACGACCAGCCGGTGAGTACGTTCGGCGACGTCGCCATCGCCCCATCGAACCCGGACGTCGTCTGGGCCGGGACCGGAGAGCAAAACAACCGCCAGAGCACGTCGTGGGGGAACGGCGTGTACCGCTCGACCGACGCGGGCGCGACGTGGACCCACCTCGGTCTCGAGCGGACGCGCCACATCGGCCGCGTGCGGGTCCATCCCGCCAACTCCGACGTCGCCTTCGTCGCCGCGCTGGGCGACCTCTGGGCGCCGAGCCCGGACCGCGGCGTCTACAAGACCACGGATGGCGGGAAGACGTGGGCCAAGGTGCTGTACGTCGACAGCCTGACCGGCGTGGTCGACCTCGCGATGGACCCGGCCAATCCCGACGTGCTGTATGCCGCCGCCTACCAGCGGCTGCGGCGCGCGTGGGGCTTCAACGGCGGCGGCCCGGGCAGCGGGATCTACAAGACCACGGACGGCGGGCGGACCTGGACCAAGCTGACCAACGGCATCCCGGCTGGTGACAAAGGGCGGATCGGGCTGGCCCTCGCCGCCTCCAACCCCCGCGTCCTGAACGCCATCATCGAGCACGCGACCGAAGGGGGCGTGTACCGAACGGAGGACGCGGGCGCCACGTGGGTCAAGGTCAACACGCTCAACCCGCGGCCGATGTACTACAGCCACATCTTCATCGATCCGAATCGCGACACGCGGGTATACGTCATCGCGGTGACGTACTTCAAGAGCGACGACGGCGGCCGCAATTTCCGCCGCATGCCCCACGCCCCGACCTACGACGTGGGCACCAAAGGTGACTTCCACGCGATGTGGATCGATCCGGGCAACAGCGACCACTTCTTCCTCGGCTCGGACGGCGGGCTGCACGAGACCTGGGACCAGGGCGAAACGTTCACGAAGATCAACAACTTCGCGGTCGGCCAGTTCTACGCGATCGGCGTGGACATGCGGGCCCCCTATTACATCTACGGTGGGATGCAGGACAACCACTCGTGGCTCGGGCCGAGCGCGACGCGGACCTGGGAGGGGATCCTGCACGACGACTGGAAGCAGATCGGCTTCGGCGACGGCATGTACCACTCGATCGACCCGACGAATCACCGTTACGTCTACACGAACGCGCAGAACGGCGAGCTGCAGCGCGTGGACCCCGAGACCGGCGATCGGCTCGATCTGGAGCCCACGCCGCCGCCGGGCGAGCCCCCGTACCGCTGGGACTGGGTCACCCCCAGCCTGGTCTCCCAACACGATCCGAAGGTGGTCTACTTCGGCGGCAACCGGCTGTTCATTTCCCGCGACCGCGGCGTCACCTGGGAGCGGACCGACGACCTCACGCGGCGCGTGGACCGGGACACCCTGCGGCTCATGGGCGTCCGGGGCGCGGAGCGGATGCTCTCGAAGAACGACGGCGAGCAATCGTTCTCCGAAATCCTGACCATCGCCGAGTCCCCGCTCGATCCCAAGATCCTCTGGGTAGGCACCGACGACGGGAACGTGCAGGTCTCGCGCGACGGCGGGCACACGTGGACCGAGGTGTCGCCCCCCCCCCTGCGCACGTACGTGAGCCGGGTGATCGCCTCGGTCGCGGGACCGGGCGTCGCCTACGCCACGTTCGACGCTCATCGGGACGGCGACCTCAAGCCGTACGTGTTCCGGACGGAGAACTTCGGCCGGACGTGGACGCCGCTGGTGCAGGGCCTCCCGGCCAGCGGCTCGGTGAACGTGATCCGCGAGCACCCGAAGAATCCGAGCCTGCTGTTCCTCGGCACCGAGCACGCGCTGTTCGTCTCGACCGACCGTGGGCGCGAGTGGCGGCGCCTCAAGGCCAATCTGCCGACCACGCTGTATGACGATCTCGTGATCCATCCGCGGGACAACGACCTCATCGTCGCCACGCACGGCCGGAGCCTCTGGATCCTGGACGACCTCGCGCCGCTGGTCGAGTGGTCCCCGGAGTTCGCGGGACATCCGCTCCACCTCTTCTCAATCCGGCCCGCGATGATCTTCAACTATTGGAAGGCGGGGTCATATCGCGGGCAGGGGGACTACGCGGGTGAGAATCCAGCGGAGGGGGTGCTCATCGACTACCACCTGGCGCGGCCCGCCGACTCGGTCCGCGTCACGATCACGAACGCGGCGGGCCGGGTCGTGCGGCGCTTCTCCGGGCCCGGCGCGCCGGGCCAGGTGCACCGGGTGACGTGGGACCTGCGGCACGAGTCGCCGCCGACGTTCGCTCCAGACTTCGGTGAGGGTGGGGGAGGGGGAGGGGGAGGGGGAGCGGGAGGGGGGCCGGGGGTGACGGGACCCAGTGCCCAGCCCGCCCTGCCCCACCCGGTCACGGCGCGCGGGCCCTTCGTGTCGCCTGGGACCTACACCGCGCGGCTCGAGGCGGTCGGAGGCGACGCGGGCGCCATGCGGCCGTTCGAAGTGCGGGGCGATACGCTCCTGCCGCTCACCGACGCCCAGTGGCGGGAGCGCGAGGAGTTCCTGGTCGCGCTGCTCGAGGATCAGCGGCGGGCCGCGGACGCGGCGCAACGGGCGCGGAGCCTGCCGGATTCGCTGCGGGCGCTGCGGGCCCGGGTGAATGCGGTCCGCGGCGGGCTCAACGGCTTGGCGGGTGAGTTTAACGGCGCCGGCGTGCGCCAGGGAAGTCTGTATCCCCCCACCACCACCCACCGCCAGCGCTACCGGGCGCTGGCGGCGGCGCTGGCGGAGGTGTTGGCCCAGCTGCCGGTGGCGGACCGCTAGGTCAGGGGCAGCGCGGCAGCGCCACGGGGCAGCGCTCCGGGGCAGGAGCCGGGGAGCTGCTCTGCCCGCCGGGGCCACCGTAGGTGTACAGCGCGCGCTGCAGGGTCTCGAGCTCACGGCCCGGGACTGGCCAGTGCAGCCCGGTGTTCTCGACCAGCGACTGCCAGCCCCGTGCATCGGCGTACGCCACCGACGGGTCCACGCCAGCCATCTCGATGCGCTTCTCGTAACGCAGCGCGTCCCACAAGCTGCCGCACTGTCCCTGCATCGGCCCCGGGTAGATCTTGCGCGGCACGCAGCTCGTCGCGCTGGGTGGCCCGTCGATCGTGACGGCCGGCAGCTGGCCGTTCGCGACCCGCGTCTTGTTGATGAGGGGCACGGCTTCGTTGGCCCGGCCGAGACGAATCAGGGCCTCCGCGCGAATGAAGTCCATCTCGGCCACCGTCATGGCCGTTTGCGGACCGATCTCGTGAGTCGTCCCTCGGCCGAATCGGTGGAAGTAGTAGTTGGTGTAATGATACGTCCCGCGCGTCACCGGCCAGATGTTGCTCTGATGGAAGCCGATGTACAGCCCGCGCGTGGCCGGGTTGGTGTCGATGCCGATCCGCTTGTCGCTGGTGGCCAGCCGGAAGCGATTGCGGTTGGCGACGGGGGTGTTTACCCAGGTGATGGCGGCCTGGGTCGAGTCTGCGGGACCCACCAGCCAGTTATCGATGCGCGCGAAGTCGCCCGGGATGGTGGTGCGCTGGCGGGCCGCCCGGAACGCGAACCCGTTCTCGAACACGTCGGGCTCGGCAACGGGGCGGAAGTCGGATTGGATCCCCTGCTCCGCCATGGTCAAGACCCGGTTCCAATCGACGGCGTCCCGCTCGGCGCGGGTGCGCGGCAGCGAGACCAGGAACCGGGCGATCCACGAGTTGGCGAACTGCACGAGCTGCGTGTTGGTCATCGGCGTGCGGAACCAGCTGGGCGGGCCGGGGATGAGGAACGTATTCGTCTGCGCGATGGCTTTGGCGGCCTCGAGCATCGCGATCGCCGAGTCCATCACGACCCGGTGGTGCGAGAGTCGCGGCGCGGTCACGGTGTCGACGTCCACGTCCTCGGTCACGACGAAGGCGGAGTCGTACCATTGCGCCAGGAACCCGAACGCCAGGCCCTGCATGAGCTTGCCAACCGCGCGGGCCCGGGGCGTCGCGTCGGCATTGGTCGCGGGATCCCGGATCACGACGCCGCCGTCGATCGCCCGGAGCGCGTCATTCAGGTTCGACACCAGCCGATGGAGCCCGCCCCACGGTTCCCGGTTCGTCGCGGCGAAGGAGGCCGTGGAGGCGTTGTCCCACGCGACGCGCGGCTCCTGGGAGCTGAACCACATCCCGAAATCGGTGAACGCCCCCGTGAACTCGTCGGCCATGGTGGTGAGCGCCCAGGTGGGCGTGTTCTGGTGGGTCTGGCCCCACCACAGGGAGAACCCGCTCGAGATCAGCGCTTCGACCGCCGCCGGCTGGGCCGTGGCGTCGCCGCGGTCCGGATCGTTGGGGTTGGTGACGCTCAGGTCCTGGCACCCGACGACGAGGGTGCCCGCGAGCGCCATGCTCAAGAGTTGTGCTGTGCGACGCATGAGGGCTTCCTCCGATTCGGGGTCAAAACTCGAGCTGGAGACTCGCGGTGATCGTGCGGTACCGCGGGTACACGAAGTCGTCATCCCGGACCGTAGCCCCGAGGTTGCTAACCCCGTCCGTCACCTCGGGATCGTAGCCGGAGTAGTCGGTGAAGGTGAGCAGATTGCGGCCCACGAGCGCCAGGGTCGCGGCCCGGACGCCGAGGGCGCGGAGGCCGCCGATCCGTTCCACGGGCACGGAGTAGCGCACCGCCAGCTCGCGCAGCTTGACGAACCCGCCGGGCTCGACGAACCAGTCCACTGTATTGGCGGCGTTGTACAGCAGCTCGTAGTAGTTGATCGGCTTCTTCAGGCTGTCCGGCTTGCCCGACTGGTCTTCGTCGGCGCTGCGCCACCACTGGTACATCCGCTGCTTGGTGTTGTGGTAGACCTCCCCGCCGGCCTGGAGATCCACCAGCCCATAGACGCTGAAATTCTTCCAGCGCAGCTCGCTGGAGAACCCGAGATGGAAGTCCGGCGTGCTGTTGCCGATCCGGACGATGGCCAGTGAGCCGTTGGGGTTCAGCTGCCGGAACGGCGTCCCCCAGGCGTAGTTGATGCCGTCGATGGTGACCGTGGTGCCCCACAGCATATCCTTATAGCTCGCCCCGGGCCCGACGGGCACCAGCAGGCCATCGTCATTGACCTGGAACTGATCGCGGGAGTTGGCGTGCACCGCGGGGAGCTGGTTCGGGCTCCGCACGAAGCGGTGCCCGTAGAACACGCCGAGCTGCTCCCCGACGCAGCGGAGCGCCAGCCCGGTCCGAAAGCACGGGCGGTTGAACTCGGTGATCCAGTGGCGGTTGCGGTCGAACACGACACCCAGCCGCCAGTCCACTGCCCCCTTGCTGATCACCTGGGCCTCGAGGGTCGCCTCATGGGTGATCCCAAAGACCGTGCCCGCGTTCTGCCATTGCGTGGGGAAGCCGTAGATCGACGCCAAGGGAACCTGGATCAGCTGGTCCCGCACTGTCCGGCGGGCATACGTGTACTGGAGGCTGAAGCGGTCCAACGCGATCACGTCCAGTCCGTACTCGGTTTCCGTGGAGCGCTCGGGCTTGAGCGTGGAGTTGCCCAGGTTGTCCTTGGTCAGGTTCCCCGCAGGGTCGATGTCGTAGGTTTCGAAGTGGTCGGCGAAGTTGGGGCGCCCGCCGGCCGTGCCCCGCGAGACGCGCAGCTTGAACTCGCTGATCGCCGCGATCGGCCACCAGGGCTCCTGAGCCACGCGGTAGGCGCCGCTCACCCGGCCGTACGTATGCCACCGCTCGGCGGGGCCGAAGAGCGAGCTGCCGTCCCGCCGCACCAGCCCGTCGAGCACGTACTTCCCGGCGTAGTCCAGGCCGGTGATCATGAAGAACCCGTTCGCCCGGATGGAGAGGTTCCGCGAGGCGACGTCGCGCACCCGCGCGTTGTTGAGGTCCGGCACCCCGCTGACGACCAGGTCTTCGCCTTCCGCCGTGGTCTCCCACAGGTCTTCGCTCTCCATCAGCGCCCGAAAGGTGGTGAGGCTCGTGACCTGACCCACCTGACGCGAGAGGCTGACGCTGAGCGATGCGTTGAGCGCGTCCGCCTGATCGGTGTTGTTCTGGACCAGACCGAGCCCACCGGTCGGGTTGTTGTCGGTCTTGATCCCGCGATCGAGGAAATAGAACTCGAACTCGTCGAGCCGGTCGAAGCTGACGTTCCCCTCGACGCTGAGCCACGCGTTCGGCGTGTAGCGGAGCGCCATGTTCCCGAGGAAGCGGTTGCGCGACGTCCAGTTCGACTCCGTCACCAGCCGGTACAGCGGATTCGAGCGGATGCCGAGCGGGTCGGGCTGGAACGCGAACGGCGTCCCGTCGGGATCGGGCTGCCGCAAGTCGGCGTCGGGCGCGATCTGGATCAGATCGAAGAACGTATCATCGACGTCCATTTCGTCCCGTACCGACCGCGCGTAGTAGCCGCTCGCCGTGAGCGTGAGGTCCTCGCGCAGCCGGTGGTCGAAGTTGAAGCGGACGTCGTGCCGGCGGAAATAGCCGTGACCGTCGATCACGCCGTCGGAGCGGTGCTGGCCCAGCGAGGCGAACCAGTTGGTGCTCCGCGTCCGATGCGCGAGCGTGAGCGCGTTGGTGTAGTAGCCACCCGGATCGAAGAACACGTCCACTTGATCGTGGAACGGGCCCGGGAACGGATTGTCCTGGAAGCGGTGCCCGGATCCCGTCAGGGACTCCGCCACGCGCTGGTCGCGCGGCACGGGGTTGCCGAGCGCGTCCACGTAGGTGGTCTGCGCGGCGTCCATTAGGTAGGGATGGTAGCGCGCCCACTTGATCTTGTTCCCCAGCGAGTTGAGCCCGACCTCCGAGCGCAGCGTCATCCGGGTCTGGCCTTCGGCGAGGTCGCGCCCCCGGCGAGTCCAGACCTGGATCACGCCCGCTTGCGCGCGGGAGCCGTACAGGGAGGCGGCCGCCGCGCCCTTCACGATCTCGATGCGCTCGATGTCGAGCCCGTTCAGATCCGCCGAGCCGTCCGTGGAGCTGCCTTCTATGCCTTCCGCCGTCCCGAGCATCACACCGTCCACCACGATCAGGGGGGAGTTGGCCCGGTTGATGCTCGTCGGGGTCCGGAGCTGGATGTTCGTGCCCGAGCCCGGCTGGCCTGACGGCACCACCGTGACGCCGGCGACCTTCCCCTGGATCACCTCGAGTGCGTTGGAGGACGGCACCGGCGTTTGCTCGGCGTCCAACCGGCCCACCGCGAACGGCAGCTTGACGCCCTCGGTTTCGCCCACGGTGCCGGTTACGACGACTTCCTGGAGCCGGAAGACGCTGGGCATCAGCTGGAAATCCGCCGTGGCAGTGCCGCCGGCGGCGACCTCCACCGCCGCCTGCCGCCGGGCGACGTAGCCGAGCCGCCGAGCCTCCACGGCATAGGTGCCGGAGGGGACACCGGCGACCGTGTAACTGCCGTTGTCCATTGTCCGGGTGCGGTGGAACGTACCGACGACGAGCACGTCAGCGCCCGCCACCGGGTGGCCCGTGCTCGAGTCGGTGACGGTCCCGCTGATCTGGCCAGTCTGCCCGCCGAGTGGGGGGGGCGCCGCGAGCGCGGCTACCAGAACGAGCGATAGCCCGGCAGCGGGCGCGGCGATGCGTCGGAGATTCACGTGGCCTCCTGGAAGACAGCGACTGGCACCGGCTGGCGTGCGTTCACCACGTTGCAGTTCTTGCGAGGTCTGCTCGGTAACATTCACCCCGCGGATGGGTTGTCAATCGGGGGGCTCGAGTCCGCCGTCCGAGCGGCCGGCGAGCCGCCGACGCCGTGGCGCTTCAGAAGACGAACCCTTTGCGCACGGCGAGCGCCCACCCCCGGCCCACGAACCCCTCGCCAAAGCGGTAGCCGAGGGCGAACTCGGCCGACTCGCCACCGACCGATCGGGTGGCGCCGAGGCGGAGTGACACGCCCGCGTTCCCGCCGAGCCGTGCGGGCTCCCCCGCGTACCACGCCCCACCCCAATCGACGAACGGCGCGATCCCCACGCCGAGCAACCCCCACACGTCGTCGGCGACGAGGATGCGGTTCTCGATGGCGCCCCACGCCAGGCGCGTCCCGGTGAACGCGTGCGCCCCGAACAGGCGCGGGCCGCGGTCCTCGAGCCACAGGTCGAACTCGCGCCCCGGCCGGGAACGCCGCATGGCCCCGGCCTCCAGGTAGGCGATCAGCGTTTGCCGGGGGAGGTTCCGGCTCGCCAGCGTGACGCTCCCGCGGACCACGCCGGAGTCGAGGCCGGCCGCTGTGTACACCCCGTGTCCCTCGGCGCGCAGCGCCGCGAACCCCTGGCGCCACACGGCGGTCACCTGGCCGCGGACCTCCGGGCCGATGCCGGCCCGGGCGCCCGGGTATCCCCAGGCCCGCGGCGCCGCCCAGAGCCCCAGCCGCAGCACCTGCGAAAGGTCCACGTCCTCCCGGCGCGCGTAGGAGTTGAAGTGCTCCAGCACCTTGAACCGAATGTGGCCGATTTCGACGCCCGCCCCCGCGGCTGCCGTTTCCGAGCGGGGGAAGACGCTCGTCGACTCAGGGGCGAAATCCTCCCGGCGCCACTGCGCGGCGAACCAGAGCCGCACGTAGTCGCGCGCGGTGGCGTAGGGGGCGTACCCCCCCCCGAGCCGAATGCGGAGCGCGCGCCGCTGAGTCGTGGAATCCAGCACCCCGGCGCGGAATACCAGGACGCGCTCCCGTGCCGCCTCGCCCTCGACCTCGAGGGCATGCCGCGCGGCGGTCTGATAGAACGGCCGCCCGTAGTGCCACTCGGTGCGCCGCCCGTCGGAGTAGTGCTCGTGGCGGAACTCGAGCGCCGCCTTCCGGGCGAGGAAGTGAGGGCTGAGGTAGAAGAGCCCCGCCACGTCGCGGTCGGGCGTGCGTTGAAAGCCCAGCGAGAGCTGGGTGGCCGTCCCGAACAGGTTCTGCTCCACGAGCCCGACACGCCAGTTCTCGTCCCCCCCCGCCGACGAGTAGGCGGCTTCCGGCTTGGTGCTCCAGCCGTCCGCGGTGACGACGTGCACCGCGAGCCGGCCGGCCACGCGGCCGGTGTCCACCCGGACCATGCGGAACACGCTCAACGCCCGCAGCGCCCGCTCGCTCTCGGCCACGCGCGCGGAGTCGTACGCGTCCCCCGAGCCCACGAGCAGCGTGTTCCGGATCACCGAGGGACGGGTGCGGATATGCAGCGCGTTCGCGAGCCGCGCGATGAACCCCGGCCCGTCGCCGTCCCGGTCGAAAACGTTGCGGTTGTCGACGACGACGGTGTCGATCGTCTGCGCGGTCAGGCGACCGGGCGGACCGGCGGCCAAGCACACGATCAGCCCGACCGCGAGACCGGTTGCCCGCCTGACCGCCGCCATTCTAGGGCCGGACTCCGTGAATGCGCTGGTGGAGCCGGTACGTGGCATGCTGTGTCGAGTCGTCCCAGGCGGTGAAGTACAGCGTGGCGTCGATGCGACCGCTGATCTGGCGCAGCCCACGCGTGTGGATCACGTACGTGCCCCGCACCGAGTCGGGGCGGAGGGGGCGGCAGAGGCACGCCACCGTGGCATAGGCCGGGATGCCGGCCGGGCCGAGGCGGTAGGCCCGGTTGGCCGCGAGCGTATCGGCCCGCCCGAGGTCGAGGGCGAGGGCGAGGGCGTACTCATCCCCCAACCCGTCCGAGGGGTCGAAGTCGAATCGCGTGAGCAGGACGTCGTGGCGCTCGACGACGCCGAGCGTGTCGACGCGCATCCGGACCAGGGTGAGACCCGTGTCGGTGGCCACGACGAGGCGGCCGCGGTGGGCCCACACCGCGGATTCCTGGTCGCCGGCGGTATCGCTGGGGTGGGGGAGGATGTCACATCCCGAAAGACACAGCAACGTAAGGAGAGAAACCGCAGCGAAGAAACGTAGGAGGGATGCGTACGGATGATACGTAGGCAAGCGATGCGACCTCTTAGGTTGGGCCATGATGCTACGGGCTCATGTCGGGAAGCTGCGCGTCCTTCAGGTGGCCGCCGAGGTCGCCGCCGAAACTGTCCGGTTGTCACGTCAGTTTCGCGGTCCTGTGCGGTCGAGGAACAGTCCCCGAGTTCCGACGCTTTCTGCTCTACGCCCGCGGCTCCGCCCAAGAGTTATCAAGCTACTCCGAAGCCTACACGACCACCCACCGAGAGAGAGCTGAGAGTTCGGTTTCCTTCCTACGTCGTTCCTCCTGACGATGTTCCCGATACGGTTCTTTCCCTCCGCCCTTCCGCATCGTCAGTACTGACCGAGGTAGCGCTCGAGTTCCCATTCGCTGACTCTCTCGATGTATTCCTGCCACTCCTCCCGCTTCGCCTCGACGAAGCGCTCGTAGATGTGGGCGCCTAGGGCGTCCCGCACCACGTCGTCCTGCTCGAGCTGGTCGAGGGCTTCGTGCAGGTCCCGCGGCAGCTCGTCGATGCGGTACTTGCGGCGCTCGCGGAAGCTCATCTCGAAGATGTTTTTGTTGACGGGATCCGGCGGGGTGCGCTTGTGGGCCACCCCGTCCAGCCCCGCCGCGAGCTGCACCGCCAGCGCGAGATACGGGTTCGCCGACGGGTCGGGCATCCGCAGCTCGCAGCGCGTGCCCGGGCCCCGGCGGTCGGGGATGCGGATCAGGGGAGAGCGGTTGCGCATCGACCAGGCCACGTTGACCGGCGCCTCGTACCCGGGCACCAGCCGCTTGTAGCTGTTGACGAGGGGGTTCGTGACGGCACAGAACCCCGGCGCGTGCGCCAGCAGCCCCGCGATGTAGCTCAGCGCCACGTCGGACAGCTCCCACTTCCCCTTCGGGTCGTGGAACGCGTTCTGGCCGCCGCGGAACAGCGACTGGTGGGTGTGCATCCCCGAGCCGTTCTGACCGAAGATCGGCTTCGGCATGAAGGTGGCGAGGAAGCCGTGGCGGTAGGCGACGTTGCGCACGACGAACCGGAAGGTCGCGAGGTTGTCCGCCGTCTCGAGCGCTTCGGCGTAGCGGAAGTCGATCTCGTGCTGCCCGGGCGCGACCTCGTGATGCCCCGCCTCGACCTCGAGGCCCATCGATACGAGATCCTTGATGATGAGCCGCCGGATCTCCTCGGCCTTGTCCACCGGGGTGAGGTCGAAATAACCGCCCTGATCGTGCGTCTCGGTCGTGGGGTCGCCGCCCGAGTCGAGCTGGAAGATGAAGAACTCCGCCTCCGCCCCGGCCATCATCGCGTACCCCAGCGTCTGGGCCTTCGCGATCTGGCGCTTCAGCGCCTGGCGCGTGCAGCCCGCGAACGACGAGCCGTCGGGGTTGTAGATGTCGCAGATGATCCGCGCAACCCGCCCCCCTTCGTCGTCGTACGGGAGGATCTTGAAGGTCGCGAGGTCGGGCCGCAGCACCATGTCCGACTCCTCGATGCGCACGAACCCCTCGATGGAGGAGCCATCGAACATGATGTCGCCCTCGAGCGCCTTCTCGAACTGGCTCTCGGGGACCTCGACGTTCTTGTTGATACCGAGGATGTCGGTGAACTGGAGCCGCAGGAAATGGACGCCCTGCTTCTTGGCGAGCTCCAGAATGTCACGACGGTTGGCGCCGGTCGTCTTGGTCGCGACGGTCATGGGTGAGGACGGCGATGACGGGGGAGGACGGGGGAGGACGGGGGAGGTGCTGCTATTCCCGTCCTCCCCGTCTCTCCCCGTCCTTCCCCGTCAGCAGTCGTAGTAGAGGAAGAACTCGTACGGATGCGGCCGCAGCGCCACCGGGTCGACCTCCTTGGCGCGCTTGTAGGCCAGCCACGTCTCGATAACGTCGGGCGTGAACACGCCCCCCTCGAGCAGGAACGCGTGGTCGGCTTCGAGCGCCGCGAGGGACTCGCCCAGGCTCCCCGGGGTGTTCTTGACGTGGCGCCGCTCGTCGGGCTCGAGCTCGTACAGGTCCACATCCATCGGCTTCGGCGGCTCGATCTTGTGCTTGACGCCGTCCAGCCCCGCCATGAGCAGCGCCGCGAACGTGAGGTACGGGTTACACGACGGATCCGGCGCTCGGAACTCGATCCGCTTCGCCTTCGGCGATTTCGAATACACCGGGATCCGGCAGATCGCCGAGCGGTTGCGCTGCGAGTAGATCAGGTTGATCGGCGCCTCGTACCCGGGGACCAGGCGCCGGTAGCTGTTCGTGGTCGGAGCGGCGAACGCGAGCAGCGCCGCCGCGTGCTTGAGCAGCCCCCCGATGTACCAGCGGGCCGTGTCCGAGATGAGCCCGTAGCCGGCCGGATCGAAGAACAGGTTCGTGTCGCCCGTCCACAGGCTCATGTGCACGTGCATCCCGGAGCCGTTGTCGCCGAACATCGGCTTGGGCATGAACGTCGCCGTGTACCCGTGCTGGTGGCACACGTTCTTCACGATGTACTTGTACATCATCAGCTGGTCGGCCATGCGCGTCAGGGTCGAGAACCGCATGTCGATCTCGGTCTGGCCCGCCGTGCCCACCTCGTGGTGGTGCACTTCGACCTCGATCCCGGCCGCCATCAAGGCCAGCATGATCTTGGAGCGCAGATCCTGCAGCCGGTCCACCGGCGGCACGGGGAAGTAGCCCTCCTTGTGGCGCGGCCGATGGCCCTGGTTGGCCGCGCCGTTGGTACCGGAGTTCCAGATGCCTTCCTCGGAGTCGATGTGGTAGTAGCCCTCGTGCGCGTTCTGGTCGAACCGCACCGAGTTGAAAATGTAGAACTCCGCCTCGGGCCCGTAGTACGCCGTGGTCGCCACGCCGCTCTTGACCAGATGGTGCTCGGCCTTGCGCGCCACATAGCGCGGGTCACGGCTGTAGGGCTCCCCCGTCACCGGATCCACCACGTTACAGGTGAGCGACAGCGTGGGCACCTGGAGGCAGGGGTCGACGAACGCGGTCGCCGGATCGGGGAACAACAGCATGTCGCTTTCGTTGATCGCCTGGAACCCGCGGATCGACGAGCCGTCGAAGCCCAGCCCTTCACTGAAGACGCTTTCGGACAATTCCTTCAGGGGGATCGAGAAATGTTGCCAGGTGCCTGGCAGGTCGCAGAACCGGACATCGACCACCTGCACCCCGGCTTCCCGGGCGCGGCGGATGACGTCGGCGGGAGACGGCGCGGCGGCAGCCCTCCCTTCCTTGGTGACGATCGGCTCCAACGTGGCGGTCATACGGTCCGTGTCCTCCGGGTGAATGCGGGCGATCCGGGTGCTGGGGCGTGCCTGCGCATGGACTGGGCCAGAAAGTCGAGAGCCCGGCGCTGGGCTTGGAGCGTCGGGCTCTCGCAGGACGGTGCCACCTTCGTGACGGCAGGCATTGCGCAAGGTACCGCTCGACTTGCGTGGTGTCAACCATTCCGTGCACGAATTACAAAAAAGGACGCCGAAGGGCGTCCAGACATCAAGAACACTGCATTAGTGGTGTTGAAAAAGTGCATCAACTGCAGCATTCTGGTTACACCCCTCGACCCTCCAACGACTCCACGAAGTGCCACAGCTCCACAGCCGAAAACTCCCCGAATCGGTCCTGGACGTCCCGCTCCTGCCACTCCAGGAAGATCCAGCCGGTCATCCGGTGCTCCTGCCCGCGCAGGGCCCCGACAAAGTGGATCCGCCCCCGCACCGCGCCCACCTCACCATCGGGCTGCATCTCGAGGTAGACGTTCCAATGCTGCTCGCCCCGCGTCAGCTCGCCCATGTGTTTCGAGCGCTCCTGGCCGGGGAACGGCACGCTCACGGCGCCCTCGGACGCGCGGTCACGCCCGATACACTACGCTCCCTGGCACAATCTTGCCAGTTAGATTCCCGCGCCATGGAATGTCACGCCTGCGGCACGACGCTGTCCGCCGCGGCCCGCTACTGCCATAAGTGCGGCGCGCGGGTCGGAGCGGGCGAGCGCCAGACCGGCCAGGCCGCCGACTGGAGAGCCGGTCTTCCTTGGGGCCTCGCCGGCGCGGCGGTCGGGGCCCTGATCGCGGTGCTCGCCCTGCGCCTCGGCGGTGAGCAGGGAGCGGGGAGCGGGGGGGGGGAGCAGGCCGCCGCCCCCCGCGCCCTGCTCCCGGCGCCCGATATTTCGCAGATGTCCCCCGAGGAGCGGGCCCGGCGGCTGTTCGACCGGATCATGACTCTGGCCGAGCGGGGCGTTCAGGACAGCGTGCAGTTCTTTCTGCCGATGGCCATCGGTGCCTACGGCCAGCTCCCGGCGCTGGACCTCGACGCGCGCTACGACCTGGGCCTGCTCTACATCGCGGCCGGGGAGGCGGCGGGCGCGCTCGCGCAGGCCGATACGATCCTGCGCGCCGTCCCCACCCACCTGTACGGCTTCATGCTGCGCGCGCGGGCCCGCGAGCTCCAGGGCGACGCGCGCGGCGTCCGGCAGGCCTACGTCGCGTTCCTGCGCCATGAGACCGCCGAGCGGGCGCGGTTGCGGCCGGAATACGCCGAGCATACGACGAGCATCGACGCGTTCCGCGCGGAGGCGCTGCGGATCACGGGTGCCCGATGAGCCCTCCCCCCCCCCCTCCCGCCGTTCCCGGTTCCCGGACCATCCACGTCGCCCATAGTCCCGACGCGGACGACGCCTTCATGTTCTGGGCCCTCGCGGCGGGCAGGATCGACACCGCCGACCGGCGTTACGTCCACGAGCTGGCCGACATCGAAACGCTCAACCGCCGGGCCTTGCGAGGCGAGCTCGAGGTGAGCGCGGTCTCGATACACGCGTACGCGCACCTGGCCGGCCGGTATGCCCTCCTCGCCCACGGCGCGAGCATCGGGGACGGCTACGGTCCCGCGGTCGTCGCGCGCACGGCCGCGCCGGCGGACCCCCGGCGCGGGCTGGCCGGACGGCGGGTCGCCGTACCGGGAGAGCTGACCACGGCGTGTCTCGCCCTGAGGCTCTGCCAGCCGGCGATCGAAGCCGTGGTGCTGCCCTTCGACCAGATCGAGGACGCCGTCGCCGCCGGCCGGGTCGCGGCGGGCGTCTTGATTCACGAGGGGCAGCTCACCTACGCGGATCGCGGCCTGCATCGGTGGATCGATCTGGGGGCGTGGTGGCGGCGCGAGACGGGACTCCCGCTGGCGCTGGGCGGCAACGTGGTGCGGCGCGACCTGGGCCCGACGCTGATGGCGGCCGTGGCCCGGGACCTGAAAGCGAGCATCGAATACGGGCTGGCCCACCGGGGCGAGGCGCTGGCGCACGCCCGGGGCTACGGCCGGGGCCTCGACGCCGTCCGCACCGACCGGTTCGTGGGGATGTACGTGAACGCGTTCACCGTCGACTACGGTCCGGACGGCCGACGCGCCGTGGCCGAGCTGCTGCGGCGCGGCGAGCGGGCGGGACTCGTGCCGCACGTCCCCGAGCTGACGTTCGTGACGGCCACCCCGTAGGCCCCACCGGGAGTCGGGGGCCGATTGCGGACCGGGCCGCGGGCGGTGATACTCTCCCAGGCTCGTTTTCCGGAGCCGGCCAGCAAGGAGGCGCTCGTGGCCGACATGGCGGTGCTCGTGGTGGACGACGAAGAGCCCATCCGCAACGCGCTCAAGCGGTTCCTCACCGAGCAGAAGTACGAGGTGTATGCCGCCGGCTCCGCCGACGAAGCCCTGGCGCAACTGCGCCGCCACAAGATCGCCCTCATGCTGTCCGACATCCGGATGCCGGGCACGAGCGGCGTGGACCTCGTGCCGCTCGCGTTGGAGATCGAGCCCGAGCTCGCCATCCTCATGCTCACCGCCGTGAACGACGCGACGAGCGCGGCCCTGTGCATGCAGCGCGGGGCCATGGACTACCTGACCAAGCCCATCGAGCTCGCCGACCTGGGCCGCGCGGTCCAGCGGGCGCTGAAGCGCCGCGAAATGCTGCTCGAGAACCGGCAGCTCAACCAGTGGCTCAAGGAAGAGGTCACGACCCGCACGGCGGAGCTGCACCGCGAGCGGAACAAGCTGGAGCGGATCTCCATCGCGACCCTGGAGGCGCTCGTCAACGCGCTCGAGGCCAAGGATCCCTACCTGCGCGGCCACTCCTCCCGGGTGGCGGATCTCTCCGCCACGATCGCCGGTCAGCTGGGCCTGTCGGATGAGGATGTCGAGCAGGTGCGGGTCGCCGGACGGCTGCACGACATCGGGAAAATCGGCACGCGCGAGGCGGTGATGAACAAGCAGGGCGCCCTCACCCCGGAAGAGTACGATCACGTCAAGCAGCACGTGATCATCGGCTCCCAAATCCTCGCGCCGCTCACCCACCTGGGAGATGTCATCGGGTACGTGCGCAGCCATCATGAGCGCTGGGACGGCACCGGGTACCCCGACGGCCTGCGGGGCGAAGAGATCCCGATCGGGGCGCGCGTCATCGGGGCCGCGGAAGTATACGACGCCCTCAGCACGTCGCGGCCGTACCAGGAAAAAATGACGCCCGAGGAGGCCGTCGAGCGGATGTCCGAGCTGCGCGGGACCGTGCTCGACCCCAATGTCCATGACGCCCTCGCGACGGTGGTCGCGCGGCGGCGCACCCTCGTCTACCTCGACGAAGGCGGCACGCCCGGAGGCGCCACGGGCTGAGGTTCCGACGACGCCTTCTGAGGTTCCGACCTGCTCATCGCCCTGACCGGCGCGACCGGCTTCGTCGGCGGCCACATCGCCCAACTGCTGATCCGGCGCGATCACCACGTGCGGGCGCTGGTGCGCCACCCCTCCCCCC
>JBOHSA010000040.1:0-11959 GCA_050732995.1 Gemmatimonadales bacterium
CCCCTGCGCCCATCCACCTCCAGCAGGACCGTCGTGCCGCCTCCACCGCCCCCTCCGCCTTCCCCTTCCCCTCCCTCCCCGTCCCGCCCTTCGGGCGCCGGCTGTCCCAACGCCCGCCAGCCTTCCACGACGGTGACGAGCGTGCCGCGCACGTTCACGAGACCGGCCACGACGGCCGGGGCCCCGGGAATCCGCGTCGGTTCGAGCCGGGGCAGGATCTCCCGCACCGCCTCCACCGCCACCGCGCAGACCAGTGTCCCCACCCGAAACACCAGCAGTCGGACGACCGCCGATTCACTCATCGGAAGCGAAGAAACCAAGATACTGCAAGGGGTTGCGTTCAGCAAGCAAGCGCGCGTCGCTCGCCGCTTCCGCCAGCGCGGCGTGCAGATCGGGCGGCCAGTCGGAGCGCAGCACGAGCGCAGCGCCGGTCACCGGATGGTCGAAGCGCAGCTCCGCGGCGTGCAGCAGTTGCCGCGGGGCGGACGCCTCGAGCCGCTCCGCCTCCGGCCGCTGCCCGGGCGTGATGCGCCGGCTGCCACCGAAGGCGTAGTCCCGGTCGCCCACCACCGGGTGCCCGACGTGCGCCAGGTGGACGCGGATCTGGTGCGTGCGGCCGGTGCCGAGGCGCACGCGCAGCAGATCGGCCAGCGCGAAGCGCGTGACGACCGTCGCATAGGTCACCGCATGGCGACCTCCCGCCTGCACGGTCATCCGCTTCCGCTCCTTGGGGTGGCGGGTGATCGGGGCTTCGATCTCGACCGGGCTCTGGGCGAAATGCCCCCAGGTGACGGCCGCGTACACGCGCTCCACGCGACGGCGCTCGATGGCGTGGGCGAGGCGTCGGTGCGCGAGGTCGGTCTTGGCGACCAGCAGGAGCCCGGACGTGTCGCGGTCGAGGCGGTGCACGATCCCGGGTCGACCTGCGGTCGATCCCGCGGACAGCGCGGTGCCCCGCGCCACGAGCACGTTGACCAGGGTGTCGTCCCAGTGCCCCGGTCCCGGATGCACCACGAGGCCCGCGGGCTTGTCGAGGACGGCCAGGTGATCGTCCTCAAACACGAAGCGCAGCGTGGCGTGGGCCGGCGCGTAGCTGCGGGGCGGCCCCTGGGGGGACGGGGGGAACTCGACCGACACCACCACGCCGTAGGGGAGCTCGACCGAGGCGCGCAGCGGCTGGCCGTCCGCGCGGACGCGCTTGTCGGCGATGAGGCGGGCGGCCTGGGTGCGGGAGAGGGCGAGCTGATCGGCGAGAAAGCGGTCCAGACGCTCGGCGCGCGGGATGGCGACGCAGAACCGGACGGGGTCGCCGGCGGCGGTCACGGCTCCGCCGCCCGGGCCTCCTTGGGACGCTGCTGGGCCCGGCCTTCGAGCCACAGGGACACGGCGAGGGCGATGGCGCCGACCGTGATCGCCGAGTCGGCGACGTTGAACGTGGGCCACCGCCAGGTGCCGACGCCGACGTCCAGGAAGTCGACGACGCCCTGCGGGTTGCGGATACGATCGAGCAGGTTGCCAGTGGCGCCGCCGCACACCAGGGCGAGGGCCCACAGGCGGAACCGGTCGCCGACACGGGTGCCGCGCACCATGGACCCGAGGACCGCCAGCGCGACGAGCGACAGCCCCAGAAAAACCCAGCGCGAATACTCGCCGACGTGAATGCCGAACGCCGCCCCCTCGTTGTACACGAGGCGGAGTTGGATCCAGGCGCCCACGATTTCGAGGGGCAGGCGCCGCGCCAGGAATGCCTCGGCGAGGAGCTTCGTCGCGATATCGGCGACGAGGACACCGCCGGCCACCCCCCAAAACAGGCGGCGGTCAGCGGCGCTTGCCATCTTCTTCCTTCGCCTTGCACTTGATGCAGAGGCGCGCGTGCGGCAGGGCGTCGAGCCGCTCGAACCCGATCTCCTCGCCGCACTGCTCGCACCGGCCGAACTTCTCGGGCGTCGCGTACAGGCGCCGGAGCGCTTCATTCACGTGCCAGAGGTACCGGCCTTCCTGGGACGCGAACAGGAACGCCTTTTCGCGCTCCATGGCGTCGGTGCCCTGATCCGCCATATGGAAGGAATAGCTGGACAAGTCCCCGTCCGACGCCTGCAGGCTGGAGTTGAAGTGCTCGTCGTAGTAGCCGAGCTCCTTCATCACCCGGGCCCGCTCTTCCAACAGGCGTTTCTCGAGGTGGGCCAGCTGTTTCTTGTTCATCACCTTGGTCTTCGTCGGCATGCTCACCTACCGCCCTTTCGTCCGTCATGGCGTCGGAGCGCGAGGGTCACCGTGCGTCCCTCGATCTCCACGTCTTTGGTGATATCGGGCTCCGGGAGGACCGCTCCCAGCACCGTCCGGCGCGCCAGGGTCTCGGTTTCGATGAAGCCCAGAAACGCGGCTGCCGCGGTCACGACGTCCTCCGATCCGGCCACGCTCAGCTCGACGCGCGTCGTGTACTCGTATCCCGCTTCTTTGCGGAGTCGCTGGACGCGGTTCACCACTTCCCGCGCCAACCCCTCCTGGACCAGGTCCTGCGTTAGCGCGGGGTCCAGCGCGACCACGTACGGCCCGTCGGCCGCCACCAGCCAGTCGCTCGCGACTTCCCGCGTCACCGTGACGTCCGCCGGGTGGAACTCGTAGGCGCCCGCGCGGACGGGGGTCCCATGTTCAAGGCTCCGCAGCGCGTCCGCTGTGAGCTGGGACACCGCCTCCGCCGCCCGGGGCGTGTCCTTGCCGTAGCGCTTGCCCAGGCTGCGGAAGTCCGGCTTGCCCTTGAGGGTGACGAGATCGTGGTTCGAGTCGACCACCTCGTAGGCCTTCACGTTGACTTCCGCGACCAAGATATCTAACAGGTCTGCCAAGACCGGTCCCCGGTCCGCGGCCGGAATGGCCAGTTTCATGCGGGCGAGGGGTTGGCGCAAGCCGATCTTGCGCGATTCCCGGGCCGCCCGCCCGAGGGCGGCGAGCCGGCGCACCGTGGTCATTGCCTGCAGCAGCTCGGGCGCGCGGCGGCCGCGGTCCACGGGGAACGGAGCCAGGTGCACCGACGTGCCCCCCGTGAGGGCGCGGTGGGTCCAATCCGCGATGAAGGGCGCGGCCGGGGCGAGCAGGCGCACCGCCGTGACCAGCGCCTCGTGCAGGGTCTCGAGGGCCACCGGATCGGTGGCCCGGTCGGGGGCCCAGAAGCGCGGGCGGTTGCGCCGGATGTACCAGCGGGAGAGATCCTCGCCGACGAAATCCAGGATCGCCCGCACGCCCGCCGTGACGTCGTGCCCGGACCAGGCCTGGCGCACGCTGGTCACGACTTCGTCCAGCCGCGCCAGCACCCAGCGGTCGGCCGCCGGACGTCTGGCGAGCGGGGTCGCCGCCTCCTCGGGCGGCGGCCGCCAGTCCTCGGCGTAGCGTCCGAAGAAGTCGTAGGTCGAGCGCAGGGTGTTGAGAAACCCGCCCGCGACCTCCGCGATCTGCGCCGGGTCGAACCGCTTCGGCAGCCAGACGGCGCTCTGGCCCAGGAGGTACAGGCGCACCGCGTCGGCCCCGTGGCGCTCGATCACCTGCCAAGGGTTGATGACGTTGCCCCGGCTCTTGGACATCTTCTGGCCCGCGGCGTCCAGCACCAGCTCGTTGACGATCACGCTCTTGTAGGCCGGCTGATCGAACACGGCGACCGCGATGGCCAGCAGCGAGTAGAACCAGCCGCGCGTCTGGTCCACGCCCTCGCAAATGAAGTCGGCGGGGAAATGCGCCGTGAAGTCCGCCTGGTGCTCGAACGGGTAGTGCCACTGCGCGTAGGGCATCGCGCCCGAATCGAACCAGGCGTCGATCACCTCCGGCACGCGCCGCATCGTCCCGCCGCAGGCCTTGCACGGCCAGGTGAACTCGTCGATGTACGGCTTGTGCGGATCGAAGGTACCGTGCAGCCGGGCGGCGACGGCCGCGGGGAGCGGGCGCTCGGCCAGCTCGGCGAAGGATCCGATCACCTCGCGGTGCTCCCCGTCGGCGTCGCACTCCCACACGTTCAGCGGCGTGCCCCAGTAGCGATCGCGGGACAGCGCCCAGTCGACGTTGTTCTCGAGCCATTCGCCGAACCGGCCCGCGCCGACCTCGGGCGGGTGCCAGTCGACCTGGCGGTTCACCTCCAGCAGGCGCGCCTTGACAGCCGTGGTGCGCACGAACCAGGAGGTCTTGGCGTAATAGATGAGCGGCGAGTCGCAGCGCCAGCAGAACGGGTAGGAGTGTGTGTAGGGCCGGGTCTCGAGCCAGCGGCCATCCTGTTTCAGCCGCTCGATTACGAGCTGGTTGGTGGCTTTGTCGGTGACGAGCTTCCCTTCGATCTCGGGCCAGCGGGTCCCGCGGAACGTGCCGTCGGGCGCCACGGGGTTCACGAACGCCAGGCTGTACTGCTGGGCGGCGCTGTAGTCGTCCGCGCCGAAGGCAGGGGCCAGGTGCACGAGTCCCGTTCCTTCCTCGGCCGAGACGAAGCCGCCCGCCACGATCACGGCGCGCTGCCCCTCGAGCGGGAGGGAAATGACTTCGAGCGGCCGCACGTACTTCTGCCCCACCAGCTCGCGTCCGCGGTAGCCCGCCACCCGGACACCCTCGGCCAGGGCCTGCGTGCCGGCGTGCACGGTGCCCGCGAGCGCTGCCGCGACCACGTAGCGGATCCCGTGCACTTCGTACTCGCCGTATTCCAGGTCGGGATGCACCGCGACCGCCACGTTGGACACGACGGTCCACGGCGTCGTGGTCCACACGACGAGCTGGCGCTTCGGATCGTTCGCGAGCGGAAACGTCACGTACACCGAGTTCGTCTGCACCGTCTCATAGCCCTGGGCCAGCTCGTGAGACGACAGCGCGGTCCCGCAGCGCGGGCAGTACGGCAGCACTTTGTGGCCGCGGTACAGCAGCGCCTTGTCGTACAACCGCTTCAGCAGCCACCACACGGTTTCGATGTACGGGTTGGTGTAGGTGATGTAGGGATGCTCGTAGTCCAGCCAGTAGCCGATCCGGTCCGACAGGGCCTCCCAGTCCGTCTTGTATGTGAAGACGTTCTCGCGGCACAGCTGGTTGAAGCGGTCCACGCCGTAGGCCTCGATCTCGCGCTTGCCGCTGATCCGGAGCTGTTTCTCGACCTCGATCTCCACGGGCAGGCCGTGCGTGTCCCACCCCGCGATGCGGGTGACGCCGTGTCCCAGCATGGTGTGGTAGCGGCAGACGAGGTCTTTGATGGTGCGGGAGAACACGTGGTGGATTCCGGGCCGGCCGTTGGCGGTGGGCGGTCCTTCGTAGAACACGAACGGGGGCCCGTAGCGCGCCGCCTCGGTCACCCGCTCGAACAGGCGCTCGTGCTTCCAGGTCGCGAGCAGCTGTTTCTCCAGGGCGTCCGCCGTCATCGTGGGCTCGAGCGCCGGGTAGGGCATCAGTTCAGGCGCTCCAGCACGCCGCGGATCAGCGCCGTAAGCTTCGGCTCGGCGCCGCGCGCCACGGCGAGAATCCGCTCCACCGAGGTCGGCTGCAGCGTTTCGGGGAGGCATTGGTCGGTGATCAGGGAGAGGCCGAGCACCCGCATGCCCTGCTGGACCGCAGTGATCACCTCCGGCACGGAGCTCATCCCTACGACGTCCGCCCCCAGGGCGCGGAGCATCCGGTATTCGGCCCGGGTCTCGAGGTTCGGCCCGGCCACCGCGACGTAGACTCCTTCCCGCAGGGTCAGGCCCAGCTCGCGCGCCGTCCGGCGGGCGAGCGCGCGCAGCGCCGGGTCGTAGGCCTCCGAGAGATCGGGGAAGGGGGGGCCGGTCGCCGCGTCGTGGGGGGGGGGGGGCCGGCCAGCGGACTGTCGCCCAGCAGATTGATGTGGTCCGCGATCAGCACGAGGTCGCCGGGACGCCACAGGGGGTGCATGCCGCCGCTGACGTTCGAGACGACCAGCGTCGCGGCGCCGAGCGCCTGGAGTACCCGGACCGGAAAGGCGATCTGGCGCAGGGTGTAGCCTTCGTAGCGGTGGAACCGTCCCTGCATCGCGACGACCCGCCGGCCCGCCCACGCGCCCAGGAGCAGTCGGCCGGCGTGACTCTCGACCGTCGACAGCGGGAAGCCGGGGATGTCCCCGTAGGGCACCTGCGTCTCGGCGTCGAGCTGCTCGGCGAGCGCGCCCAATCCGGTGCCCAGGATCACTGCCACATCGGGAACGAGCGCCGTCCGCGCGCGGATCGCGCGAACCGCCTCCGCCACCGTCACCCGCGCTGCCCTCCGCCGTCCAGCGCCCGCAGCTCGGCGAGCTGGCGCTCGAGCAGCGCGCGGAAGCCGCCCAGGTAACCCTGGAACTGGCGCTCCGCCTCCGTCATCCGCACCTGCACCGCGGCTTCGGCGGTGCGGGCCTCGTCCAGCAGCCGCTTGGCCTCGGCGCCCGCTTCCCGCACGATCACCTGCGCCTCCCGCTCGGCCGCCGCGCGGGTCTCGGCGCGCAGCTGCTGCGCCGCCACGAGCGCCTCGTTCATCGCCCGTTCGCGCTCCCGGAAGACCCGCAGCTGGTCGGTGAGCGCGGCGAGCCGCTCCTCCAGCACCGACTTCTCGCGCATCACGCGCTCCAGCTCGTCGGCCACCCGGACCCGGAAATCCTCGACGCCGGTTGCCTCGTAGCCCCGCAGCGCCTTGCGGAACTCCTGTTTGCGGATGTCGTGCGGGGTCAGATGAAACGCGCTCTCGCTCACGCCGCCCCCGTCCTCGCTCCGAACAGGACGGTACCCAATCGGATCACCGTTGCCCCCTCCTCGACCGCTATGCCGTAGTCGGCGGACATCCCCATCGAGAGCATCGGCAGCCATAGGCCCTCCTCGTGCAAGGCATCGCGCAGCGCGCGCAGCCCGCGAAACGTGCCGCGCTGCACCGCCTCGTCATCCGTGAACGGCGCAATCGTCATCAGTCCCTCGAGCCGCAGTCCCGCGAGCGCGGCCACGCGCCGCGCGAGCGCCGGCGCCTCGTCCGGCGCGCAGCCGCTCTTCTGGGCTTCCCGCGCGACGTTCACCTGAAGCAGCACGGGCACGGGAGCGCCCGGCCCCGCGCGCCGATCCAGCTCCACCGCCAGCGCGGCCGAATCGAGCGAGTGCACCAGCGCAAACCGTCCGGGGACATGCCGCGCCTTGTTGCGCTGGAGGTGGCCGATCAAATGCCACCGGGCCCGCCGCCCGGGAACGGTGTCCATCTTCTCCAGCGCCTCCTGCACCCGGTTCTCCCCCAGCTCGACCAGCCCCGCGGCCAGCGCCGCCGCCACCGCATCGGGGCCGAACCCCTTGGTCACCGCGACGATCGTCACCCGGTGCGTCGAACCGCCGACGGCCTGCCGGCGAGCGATTTCGGCCTGCACCAGCGCCAATCGCTCGGCCAAGGCCTCAAAACCCATAGCCGCAGAAAATACCGCGGCTGCGAGGTGGAAACAATCCAGGCGCTGTAACTTACGGGCGCGCGCGGGGCTTGGAGGTCGGCGCGGTGCGGCTTCCGGCGTTGGGAGCGGGGACCTGTGGGACCAGGACGTCCAAGCCCACGCTCTCGACCTGCGCGAGCAGCCGCGCCAACCCGGCGCTCGGCGCGAGATGCTGCGCGCGGCGGAGGTAGGTGAGCGCCATCGGGCGATCCCCGCGCAACGCCGCCGCCGGCGCAAGCTCGAGGAACGGGACGGCCATCGACGTCACGACCTGCCGCGCCGAGGGCTCGAGCACCAGAGTGTCCGCTTCCAGCAGCCGCCCGAACCGGAAGACGCGATCCACGAGGTACGCCGTGCGGGCCGTGTCCACCGAGAGCCCCTGGATGCCGGCGATGACGCCGGGGACCGTATCGGGGCGGCCGGGGAATACCTTCAGCGCGAGCCCCTGCTCGATCAAGTTGGGCTCGAGGCCCAGCCACGCGCCACGGCCGGACGAGATTCCGAAGGTGACGGGTCGCCCCCCTCCCCCCGGGCGGAGCTGCTGCTCCAGGATCAGCAGGATGGCCTGATCCCGGACGTAGAGAGCCAGGCCGCGTTGCAAGGGCAGCTCGAGCCCGCCCGCCCGAAAGACGACGTCGCGGTCCAGCTGCACCGGCGCCATGCGGGCGAGCAGGTCGTCGGACACGCCCAGCACGGGCGCGGTGGGCGCCGGAGGGGGCCGGCCGTCCCGCAGGTAGATCAGCGGGCCGGCGGAGGCGTCGTACGGGCGGATCGGCCGGTCGCGCAGCTGCCGCAGATACCAATCGATGTTCGCGAGCGACAGGTTCACGTTCACCACGTCCTGGCGCACGCCCTCGACCTCTTGGGCGTACCAGAGCGGGTAGGTGTCGTTGTCGCCGTAAGAGAAGATCACGCCGTAGGGCTCGACCGATTGCAGCATGTTGTAGGCGAAGTCGCGCGCCAGCGTCGCGTCGAGCCCGTGGCGGCGTGACGCGGCGGTGAAGTTCAAGGCGAAGGGCAGGAGCGCAGCGGCCAGCACCCAGGCGGCCCAAGGCCGGCTCGCCGCCCTCTCACCTCCCCCGCCCGCCCTCCCGAGTCGCCGGGCGAGCGCCACCAGGCCGAGGGCCGCCAACAGCCCCCAGGCCTGGAAGCTGACGGTGAAGAAGTAGTCCCGCTCGCGCACCTCGTGCTCGTCCATCGTCGGGTACTGGTCCCAGAACAGCGAGAACCCGGGCTTGAAGTTCATGTACACGACGAGACCGAAGCCCGTCACGAACCACAGGACGCCGAGGAGCCACCACGCGGAGCGGTCGCGCCGTCGGAGGTCCGCGAGGCCGGCGAGTCCCAAGGCGCCGAACACGACCGCGCCCGCGCCCTCCGCCTGACCGAGCAGGCGGCCCCACTGCCAGCTGAAATACTGGGCGTAATTCACGAGCTGCCGCAGAAACATCACCGGCGAGCGGCCGGGGTTCTCGGGCCCGGGGAGGAAGCGCGGATCGTCGAGCAGGCCGCGCGCGGGATACTGCTCACGCCGGATGACGCTCACCAGGCGGGACCACGTCTCGGGGTCCGCCATATCGAGGATGGGGTCGAGCCCCGAGCGGATATAGAGGAAGGCGTAGGTCGACACGCCGACGGCGGCGACGGCCAGGGCGGCGAGCGGGAAGACCACCGACCGCACCGTGGCAGCCCAGATCGTGGCGGCGGCGCACAGGATCCCTCCGAGCCACAGGAGCGGCGTGCTGCCGAGCCCGACGGCGATCAGCAGCACCCAGAGGGCGCTCAGCACCGCCCATTCCGACCATTCGGCGCGTCGCTCCGCCGGGTCCGGACTGGGCGCGGTCCGCAGCACGTGAAACACGAACGCCGAGACGGCCGGCCCGACCAGCAGCGTCAACAGGTGGTTGCCGATGGACAGCGCGGCGACATACGCGATGAGCACGAGCACCTGGGCCGCGCGCTCGGTGCCGCGCCGGTCTCGCCACACGAGGCACAGCCAGGAGATGGCGGCGATGCTGAAGACGGCCACCATGTAGACTTCGGCCTCGTTGCTGTTCTGCCAGGCGGTGAACGTGAAGGCGGCGAGCACGGCCCCGGCCGCGGCGCCGCCCAGCCGCAGGAGCGCGGGCTCGTCCCGCAGCACGCGGTGGACCACAAGAAAGAGGCACGCCGCCCCGGCCGCGGAAAAGGAGGCGCTCATCAGGTTGAGGCGCCACGCGTACCGGCCGACCGCCACGAGCCCGCCCCATACGTGCCCGAGCAGCACCCACAGGGGTGTGCCCGGGGGGTGGGGGATGCCGAGCGTCTTGGCCGCGGTGATGAATTCCCCGGCGTCCCACAGGGTCACCGTGGGCGCGAGCGTAATCAGGTAGCCGAGCCACACCAGGGCGGCGACGACGGCCGCCGCCCGGTACGGCGGAGGAGGGACTAAGGAGGAGGGAGACCGCTCAGGCAGGCGCGGTGACCCGCTCGCCGCCTTCGAGGTGGGCGATCGTCCCTGAGAGCAGATCGCGCACCTGTTGCGGCGACAGGTGCCGGTGGAGCAGGCCGTGGCTCGCGATGGAGATCGTCGCGGTCTCTTCCGAAACGACGAGCACGGTGGCGTCGGTCTCCTCGGAGAGCCCCAGCGCGGCGCGGTGGCGGGTGCCGAGCGACTTGTCGGCCACCTTGAACTGGGTGAGGGGCAGCACGCAGCCGGCGCCGATGATCCGGTCGCCCCGCACCAGCACGGCGCCGTCGTGCAGCGGCGAGTACGGCGTGAAGATCGTCGTGAGCAGATCGGCCGATACCTTGGCTTCCATCGGGACGCCCGAGGAAATGAATTCCTCGAGTCCGATGTCGCCCTCGACCGCGACGAGCGCGCCGGTGCCCGCGCGCGACAGCCGGTCGAGCGCTTCGGCGATCTCCTCCGCCACCGATTGCCGGTCGCCGCGTGAGAAGGCGCGCATCAGGCGCGACTGGCCCAGCCGGGCCAGGGCGTTGCGCAGCTCCGGCTGGAACACGACCACGGCGGCGAAGGCGCCGTACGTGAACACGACGCCCAGCAGCGCGCTGATCATCGTAAAATTGGCGAGCCGCGCGATGAAATACCCGATGGAGAGGATGACGAGTCCGACGAGGATCTGGATCGCCCGCGTGCCGACGAGAAACAGCAGAAAGCGGTAGATCACGAACGCGACGAGGAGGATCTCGACGGCGTCCGGCCACAGCTTCGGGGTCAAGAATCGGAAGGCGTCGAAGTTCATGCTGGATGGCTCGTGGCGCTCGCCAGGGTGAGGGCCTCGCGCGCCAGCGCGACGTCGTGGACCCGGAACAGGCGCGCCCCGCGCTCCCAAGCGAGCGCGCAGGCCACCGCCGTCGCGCGGTCACGGTCCTCCACCGGCCGCCCGGTGGCGGCGCCGAGGAACCGTTTGCGCGACGGCCCGACCGCTACAGGATAGCCCAACCCGACGATCGCGGCTAGTTCGTCGAGCAGCCGGTAGTTCTGGGCCGGCGTCTTGGCGAACCCGAACCCGGGATCCAGCACGATGCGCCCCCGCTCGACCCCGGCGGCCTCCGCCGCATCGGCCCGGAGGCGCAGCTCGGCGGCCACCTCTCCCGCCACGTGGGCGTAGGTCGCCAGGCCGTCCATGGTGTCCGGCGTGCCCCGCATGTGCATGAGCACCGCGCCCGCGCCGGCCCGCGCCGTTTCGCCGGCGATCGCGGAATCGAACGTGAACCCCGAGACGTCGTTGACCACGGCCGCGCCGGCCGCGCAGGCCGCCCGGGCCACGTCCGCCTTGCGGGTGTCCACGGACACCGGGCCGAGCCCGCGGCGCGCCAGCGCATCGATCACGGGCACGACGCGGCGCCGCTCCTCCGCCGCGGTCACCGGCGCGGCCCCGGGCCGGGTGGATTCCCCGCCCACGTCCAACAGCCGGGCGCCGTGCGCGACCAGGCGCTCCCCGTGCGCGACGGCGGCGTCCACTGTGGCCAGGCGTCCGCCGTCCGAGAACGAATCCGGGGTGACGTTCAGGATGCCGATGAGGACGGGCTGGTCGAGCGCGATCTCGCCGCCCGCGATGATCCAGCGGCGCGGCGGGTCCGCCACGGCGGCGAGCCAGCGCCCGAGCTCCGGGCCCAAGCGGCCGAGCTCGGGGGGAGCGCGGTCGGGGCGGGCGAGCGGCGCGAGCCGGCTCGCGGCCGCGCCGACCAGCGCCCAGCCTTCCCCCGTGAGCACATCGGTGCCCATCCGGGCGCCCCAGCGGACCAGCCCTTCGCGCTCGGTGTCGGTGAGTTCTTCCAGGAGGACCAGGAGCGGCTGCAGCCCCGCGGCGGCGGCCCAGGCGTGGGGGCCGTCCCAACCGCGTGCCGCGAGCACCGCGCGCACCGCCTCCGGGGGAGAGGTGTGCGCCGCGAGCGCGGTGAGCCTCACGCCCCGGCGGGCTCGGGCGGGGGGCTCCCCAGCACACGACCCCGCGCGGGCTGGGCGGCCTTTTCCTTGTCCTTGGTCGACGCCGCCGCGGGGGGCGGGGCGGGAGCCGCCGGCGTCGCGGGCGGCAGCGGGGCGCCGGC
>JBOHSA010000041.1:0-1952 GCA_050732995.1 Gemmatimonadales bacterium
CTCGTCGGCACTTGAGAGCCCCCCTCACCCTACCATCTCCCCCTGGGTTCGCCGACTCCCTCTCCTCTCTGTGTTGCTAGCACATGATTTGACCGCCGTGAGTAGCACGTGAAGTGACCGCTCCTGCAGACGGCGGGGGGAGGGCCATGGTGGACCAGGAGGTCCGTCATGCCCTATGCCCCGGCTGTCGTGGAGCGCACGATGAAAGTCCAAGAGGTGCTGATGCAGGCGATCAGCGGCCAGCTCACCTGGCTGCAGGCCGAGGAGATCTTGGGGTGGCGGCCCCGCACGCTGCGGCGCTGGCGGCTGCGCTACCAGCGGGTCGGCTATGACGGGCTGTGGGATCGGCGGCGGCAGCAGCCCTCGCCGCGCCGGGCCCCAGTCGCGGAGGTCGCGCGCATCGTGCGTCTGTACCGGGAGCGGTACGCCGGGTTCAATGCCGCGCACTTTCACGAGATCGCGCAGCGCGAGCATCAGGTGACCTACGCCTACACCTTCGTGAAGCGGCTCCTGCAGGCGGCCCAGCTCCTGCCGAAACGGCGCCCCCGCGGCCGGCATCGCCGCCGCCGCGAGCCGCGCCCGTGTTTCGGGGAGATGCTCCACCTCGACGGCAGCCCGCATGCCTGGCTCGCGCTGCGGCCCACGGAGCGCCAGACGCTCCTGCAGAGCATCGACGACGCCACCAAGCGCGTCCTCTACGCCCAGCTCGTCCCCGCCGAGTCCACCGCGACCGTGATGACGGCCCTCTGGACCATCCTCGAAACGCACGGCCTGCCCCAAGCCCTGTACACCGATCGCGCCGGCTGGGCCTTCTACACCCCGAAAGCGGGGGAGCCCGTGGACCGCGACAAGCTCACCCAGGTCGGCCGCGCCCTGGCCCGCCTCGGCATCGAGCACATCCCCGCCTACTCCCCGCAGGCCCGGGGCCGCAGTGAACGGCTCAACCGCACCTTCCAGGATCGCCTCGTCAATGAGCTCCGCGTGGCGGGCATCGCCACGGTCGCGGCCGCCAACCGCTACCTGCGCGAGCATTTCCTCGCCGCGTACGACCGCCGCTTCGGCCGCCCCCCCACCGATCCGGCCCCGGCCTTTGTCCCGCTCGGACCGGTGGACCTCACCCACATCCTCTGTCACGAAGAGGAGCGCACGGTGGGTCAGGACAACACCGTCACCCTCGAGGGCGTCCGGCTGCAGATCGACAAGCAACCGGGGCGGCGCACCTGCGCCGGGCTGCGCGTCCTCGTGCGCCGCCATCTTGATGGCCTCCACTGCGTGTGGTTCGGCGCGCGCTGCTTCGGGCACTACGATGCCCGCGGCCACCGCCGCCCGATCGCCGCCGCGCCCCGCGCGACCCGCGCGCTCACGCCTCTGCCCCCCCTACCTCACCGCTTGCCCACGTCGCGATCGTCGCTCCTGAGCCCGCTACGGGCCCGCCTGCCGACGCGCCGCCCCCCGAAACCCCGTCGCCGCGCCCTCGTGCCGGCCTGCCCCCTCACCCTGATGCGGTCAGATCACGTGTCAAACCCGAGCGGTCAATTCACTTGCTAACAACACCGGCCGCCAGATTTGCCCATTCCCATGGACATTGACATTCCCCTGACGGATAGGTAGCCTGGGGGTGTCCCAAAAAGCGAAAAGGTACCTCCCCGCTGAAAGGATCCCAAGGGGGTCGGCCGCAAGGCTAGGCGGGGAGGTCGCTTTTTAGGGCTCCGCGTGCCGACCCTGCACGTGCACCTCGACGAGTCCGGGGATCTCACCTTCAAGCCCGCCGGCACCCGGTTCTACGTCTTCACGGCCGCCTGGACCTACGACCCCGCGCCGCTGGCCGGTGCGCTCAGCGCCCTCCGTTTCAGCCTCCTGAAGCAGGGGCACGACCTCCACCGTTTCCATGCGACCGCCGACAAGCAGGTCAACCGGAACGCCGTCGTCGCGGCGCTCGCCCAGCACGGGAG
>JBOHSA010000042.1:0-31480 GCA_050732995.1 Gemmatimonadales bacterium
TCGCGGGCGGCAGCGGGGCGCCGGCGACCACACGCTCCACGTCCTCGCGGTCGAGCGTCTCGCGCTCGAGCAGCGCCGCCGCCAGGCGATCGAGGGCGTCCCGCCGCTCGAGGAGGATCTCGCGTGCCCGCTCGAAGGCGGCGCTCAGGATCCGCTTCACTTCCTCATCCACCAGCTCGGCCGTACGATCGGAGATCTCCCGTCGTTGGACGATCTCGCGCCCGAGGAAGATCTCGGCCTCCCGGTCCCCCACCGCGATCGGCCCGATCACGTCGCTCATGCCGAACTGCGTCACCATGCGCCGGGCGATGTTGGTCGCGTGCTGGATGTCCTGGGCGGCGCCGGTCGTGACCTTGTTGGGTCCGAAGACCTGCTCCTCCGCCACCCGCCCGCCGTACGCCATCGCCAGCCGGGACAGGATGGACTCCTTGGTGTATTTGTGCAGCTCCTCTTCGGGCAGGAAGGCCGTGATGCCGAGCGCGCGGCCGCGTGGGATGATGGTGACCTTCTGGAGCGGGTCGGCACCGGGCACGCTGAGCGCCACGAGGGCATGCCCCGCCTCGTGATAGGCGATCAGCCGGCGCTCCTCCTCCGAGAGCACCCGGCTCTTGCGCTCCAGGCCCAGCATGACCTTGTCCTTGGCGTCTTCGAGGTCCTGGAAGTCGACCTGGGTCTTGTTGCGCCGGGCGGCGAGCAGCGCGGCCTCATTCACGATGTTGGCGAGCTCCGCCCCCGCCAGGCCGGGCGTGCCGCGGGCGATGATCTCGAGGTTGATGCCCGGGGCCAGGGGGATCTTGCGCGTGTGGACCCGCAGGATCTGCTCGCGACCCTTCACGTCCGGCATATCCACGACGATCTGGCGGTCGAAGCGGCCCGGCCGGAGCAGCGCCGGGTCCAGGATGTCGGGCCGGTTGGTGGCGGCGAGCAGGATCACGCCGTCGTTCGACTCGAAGCCGTCCATCTCGACCAGGAGCTGGTTCAGGGTCTGCTCCCGCTCGTCGTGCCCGCCGCCCAGGCCGGCGCCGCGGTGCCGCCCGACGGCGTCGATCTCGTCGATGAAGATGATGCAGGGGGCGTGTGCCTTGCCTTGCTCGAACAGGTCGCGCACGCGCGACGCGCCCACCCCCACGAACATCTCGACGAAGTCCGAGCCGGACATCGAGAAGAACGGCCGCCCCGCCTCGCCCGCGACCGCTTTGGCGAGCAGGGTTTTCCCGGTGCCCGGGGGCCCCACGAGGAGCGCGCCTTTGGGCAGCCGGCCGCCCAAGCGCTGGAACTTCTGCGGGTCCTTCAGGAAATCGATGATCTCCTCGAGCTCCTGCTTGGCCTCATCGCAGCCGGCGACGTCGGCGAAGGTGACTTTCGGCGTGTCGCCCGCGAGCAGCTTCGCCTTCGACTTGCCGAACGCGAAGGCGCGATTCCCGCCCTGCTGCATCTGGCGCAACATGAAGATGATGAGGCCGAGGATGAAGAAGTACGGCAGCAGGCTGAACAGCAGCACGCCGAACGACTGCTTCATTTCCTTCGCGCGCACCTCGACGCCCTTCGCGCGCAGCGTGGCGACCCAGGCGTCGCTCGACTCGAACGGCAGGAGCGTGGTGAAATGCTCCGCGTTCCGGCGGCCCACCGGCACGGGCCGGCGGAAATCGCCCTTCACCTCCTGGCGCTCGGTGATCTCCACCGCCGCGACGTTGCTCTGCTCCAGCTCCGTCACGAATTGGGTGAACGAGATCTCGGGGGCCTCCTGGCGCCGCCCGGAGGCGAATTGCACGAGGGCGATCGAGCCCACGATCAGGAGCGCCCAGAACGACAGCGTCCGCAGCGTGCGGCCCCAGTTGAATTCGCGCGGCGGCGGCAGACGGTCGGCCATCTAGGTCAGGCTCGCGATGTAGGGCAGGTGCCGGAAGTTCTCGGCATGATCCAGCCCGTAGCCCACGAGGAACGCCCGGGGGGCGTCGAAGCCGACGAACGCCGCCTCCAGCTCGAGCCGCTCGGCCACGTGCTTGTGCAGCAACGCGCAGATGTCGAGACTCCGCGGCTCCCGCTCTCGCAGCAGCGCGACCAGCCGGTTCAAGGTCTTCCCGGTATCGATGATGTCCTCCACCAACAGAATGTGCTTACCCCGCAGCTCCGTCTCCGGATCGTACAGCAGGCGCACCTGGCCACTGGAGACGGTCTCCGCCCCGTAGCTCGCCGCCACGAGGAAATCCACCTGGAGCGGTCGGTCGATCCGGCGCACCAGGTCGCTCAGAAAAATGAAGCTGCCCTTGAGCAGGCCCAGCACCAGGAGGTCGCCCTCCGGGTACGCCGCGGTGATCTCCCGGCCCAGCTCGCGGACGCGGGCCCCGATCGTCTCCTCGTCGAAGACGATGCGGGCGAGCTTACGGCCGCCGGTCTGCTTCAGGCTCGTCGTGCCTGGTAACATCCACTCGCACCGCCGGGGTTCCAGGGCGTGGCAGCGCAACCTGGCCACGGCACACGCCCGGCACCCACAGAATGGTTTCGCCGCGGGCCACGACCGGATAGCCGGCCCGCTCGCTCCGCGGCACCCGCGCCTCCATTAACAAACGCCGCACCGGGCGGTGCCCGACCCCGCCGGCCGGCACCAGCCTGTCACCCGGGCCCGGCGCCCGCACTTCCCACCCCCCGCCCCCGCCCTCCACCCAAGTCGTCCACGCGTCGCGCCGGATGCGTCCCGGTGCCCGATCCGGGCGCCAGCTCACGCGGAACTCCCCGAAGGAGATGCTGCCCCGCTCTCCGGTTGCGCGCACCGGCGCCGCGGCGTCCCCAGAGCCGCGCGTGAGGCGCAGGCGATCGAAGGCGACTTCCGCCGTCCACCCCTCGCCCAGCGCCAGGCGCCGCCCCGACGGCCGCCGCGCGAGGGCGAGCACCCGGCGGGCGCGCACGGGCCCCAGCACCAGGCCGACCCGTCGGGCGGCCGCGCGCAACAGCGCCACGGACAATGCGTTATCATAGCTGGCCAGCACGTGGCGGGCAACGGCGAAGCCGGTCCGGGTCTCGTGCAGCCCCAGATCCGGAAGTAATCCGAGCACCCGATCCCACGCGCGGCGGTCGGCGGCGGCTTGGCGGCCGAGCCGCAGCAGGTCCGCTCCCGCCCCGGGGCCAAGTCGCTCGATGACGAGCGGCAACAGCGTCGAGCGCAGCCACGAGCGCAGGTGCCGCGGGTCGCGGTTGGCCGGGTCGTCGTGATGCGGCAGCCCGCGCGCGGCGACGTGCGCCGCGAGCTCGGCTCGGGTGAACGGCAGCAACGGGCGCACGAGCCCGCCGCGC
Source organism: Gemmatimonadales bacterium (assembly GCA_050732995.1). Classification (GTDB taxonomy): domain Bacteria; phylum Gemmatimonadota; class Gemmatimonadetes; order Gemmatimonadales; family GWC2-71-9; genus JBOHSA01. Next base: position 3,292 of record JBOHSA010000042.1, read on the forward strand.
CCGCGCGCCGGCATCCCGGCGAGACCCGCGGGCCCGCTGCCACGGAGCGCGCGCAGCAGGACCGTTTCGATTTGGTCGTCCTGATGGTGGGCCGTGACGAGATAGCGCGCGCGATGGCGCCGCTGCACGGCACCGAGCCAGCCGTAGCGCGCGCTCCGCGCGACGGTCTCGCTCGTGTCGGCGCCCAACGCGAGCTCGCCGAGCTCGAAGGGGAGCTCGTAGCGCGCGGCGAGCGCTTTGACCGCCTGCCCGACGGACCGCGCGGCCGGTTGAATCCCGTGGTCGGCGTGAGCCACGACGAGCCGCACCTCGCGTGACGGCGCGACGGCGGCCAGCAAGTCGAGCAGCGCCACCGAGTCGGCGCCGCCCGACACCGCCACGATCGCCGCGCCCGGCCGCGCCAGCAGACCGGCGGCGTCGAGGTGCGCGCGGAAGCGATCGAGCAGAGGCGAGGGCATATTAAAGTATGCTGCCACCAGACCAAACCTACCAACTGCTGCGCCACCTGACCTCGCCCGTCGTGGCGATCACGTCGGAGCGCGCCGGCAAACGCAACGGCATGATCTCCGACAGCGCGATCCGGTCGTCGATCGTGCCCTCCATCCCACGGCTGTCGGTCTACGTCCACAAATTCAACTTCAGTCACGAGCTGATCTTCGAGACGGGCCGGTTCGTGCTCCATCTGTTGCGCCAGAACCAGTTCGCCCTGATCCATCGCCTCGGGTTCGCAAGTGGGCGGAGCCGCGACAAGCTGGCCGACATCCCCCACCACTTGGGGAGGCTGGGCGCGCCGGTGCTCGATGAGTGTTACGCGCATTTCGAGTGCCGCGTGGTGAACGTGATGGACACGGGCAGCTCCACTCTGTTTCTGGGCGAGGTCGCGGCGGTGGGGTTCGGAGCGGCGAGCGCCCCGCAAGGGGAGGTGATGACCGCCGCCTATTTCCGGTCCAACATGCCGGCGGACTGGCGGCGGGAGTACGAGCAGCAGCTCCAGCAAGCGCAGCAGTTCGCGGCGGCGAAATCGCGCGACATCACGCCGGTCGTGTGGCGGGGTCTCGCGCCCTAGCGGCTCCCTGCAGTCTCCCCTGTTCTAGCGACGCCTCCGCTTCTGTTGCGCGGACGCAACAGGAGGAATGAGCGCACGTACAACCGCCGGGGATAGGACCGGCCTAGGTCGTGGCTCCGTAAGGAGATCCGTACCGCAGGCTCGGGCCGGGATTGGCTTGGCCTTTGCACTAAGCGGCCTGCGACATGGCACGTTTCCCGACGCCCGTTGCCCTCCGATTGGTGATGGGCGGCTTGGTCTTGGCTGGCGCGACCTCGCTCACCACCTGCCGCCTGGACAAGCTGATCAGCCCGCCGAGCGGCGGGATCCTCACGGTCTCGCCGACCCGGCTGGTCGACACCGCCGCGGTCGGCAGCGCCGCGTCCCGCTCTCTGAGTCTCGAGATCAGCAACGCCGTACCGGGCCGCCTGTCCTGGACGGCGGCGCGGCTGCTCAGCAGTTCCTGGCTCGCGCTGGACGCGGCAAGCGGCACGGCGCCCAGCACTCTCAGGCTGACCGCGGACCCGGCGGGGCTCGCGGTCGGCACCTATCGCGATACCGTCGTCGTCACCACCAACGGCACGTCGGAGGGCGAGGCGCGGATCCCCATCGAGTTCACGATCCGCTCCTGCCTCGTCACGCCGATCCCGCTCGATGCCCAGCTCGGGGGCGCGATCGGCCGCGCCGACTGCACCGCCCCGCACCGCGACACCACGTTTGCCGAGCTGTACAGTTTTACGGGGTCGGCGGGCGACAGTGTGTCGATCGAGCTCGTGTCCAGCGAGTTCGCGCCGCACCTCATCTTCGACACGGCGGGGGCCGCGACCGCCCCGCCGCTCGCCCAGACCGCGGCGTGCGCGGGAGTCCCGGGGGCGCCGTGCCTGCGCTATCAGCGGCTGCCACGCAGCGGCACGTTCTGGATCGAAGCAACCAGCGTCGCCGCGGGCGACACGGGGGCGTACACACTGGGCCTGTACCGCCCCCGCGCCCCGAATCTCCCGCAATCGCTGGCCCAGTTCGGCGGCGATTCCACGACCGCTATCCCGACTGGCGGTAGCAGCGGCTCGACGATCGTCGTGGGCGGCGTAGTGCCGGACCCGGACGGTGGCGACTCGCTGCGCCTGGAGGTCGAGGTGCGGCCCGTGGGCACCACGTTCACCGGCGCGGCGACCGCCACCGGCGCCCTGGTGCGCAACGGCGTCCGCGCCTTCGCGCGGGTGACGGGCCTCGCCGACAACGTCGGTTATCACTGGCGGGCCCGGGCCGTCGATCAGACCGGCCGCGTCGGCGCCTGGATGGCGTTCGGTGGGAACGCCGAGACTGACCCCGATCTGTCGGTGGCCGTGGCCGAACCGCCCGCGGCACCCGCGACGCCGGGCCAGCTCAAGGCGGATGGGCTCACGGCGATCGCGGTGGGCGGGACCACCGACGAGCAAACCGTGAGCTTCAAGGCCACGGTCTCGGATCCCGACCCGGGCGACCGGCTGCGGCTGCACGTCGAGGTGCGGCCGATCGGCACGGCGTTCAGCAACGCGCCGACCGACTCGAGCGCGCAGGTCGCGAGCGGCGCCATCGCCACCACCACGGTGACGGCCCTCACCAACAAGACGAACTACCACTGGCAGGCCCGGGTCTCGGACGAATCGGGCCGCACCGGTCCCTGGCTGGCGTTCGGCGGGAACGCCGAGTCGGCCACCGACTTCCGGGTCGAGATCCTCGGGGCGCCCTCGGCGCCCACCGCTCTGGGGCAGTTCAAGAGCGACGCCACGACGGCCATCGCCACCGGTGGGACCACCGACCAGACGACCGTCGTCTTCAAGGGCACGGTGACCGATCCGGACGCGGGTGAGCAGCTGCGGCTCGAAGTCGAGCACCAGCCGATCGGCACGGCGTTCAGCAACGCGCCGACCGGCACGAGCGTCCAGGTGGCGAACGGCGCCGTCGCCGTCGTCACCGTCCCCGGGCTCGCCGACAACGTCGCCTATCACTGGCAGGCGCGCACGATGGATCAGACGGGCCGCGCCGGTCCGTGGGCGGCGTTCGGCGGCAACGACGAGGGCGCGATCGACTTCCGCGTCGTCCTTCCGCCCAACCGGCTCGCCTTCACGGTCCAGCCCGTCAATACCGCCGCCGGCGCCACGATCGTTCCGGCGGTCCGGATCGCGGCCCAGGACCAGGCGGGCGCCACGCTGACCAGCTTCACCGGCGACGTGACCCTCGCGATCGGCACGAACGCCGGCGGCGGCACGCTCGCCGGAACCCTGACCCGGCCGGCCATCCTGGGGGTGGCGACGTTCGCCGACCTGAGCATCAATAAGACCGGCACGGGTTACACCCTCGTGGCCGCGGCGACCGGCATGGGCGGTGCCACGAGCACCGCCTTCAACATCACCCCCGGCCCCGCGGCGAAGCTGGCGATCACGACTCAGCCCTCGAGCAGCGTGCCGAGCGGCACGGTGTTCCCCCAGCAGCCGGTCATCCAGCTCCAGGACGCGAACGGCAACGCGGTGCCGCAGAGCGGCACCGGCGTCACGGCGCTCATCGCGTCGGGCGGAGGCGCGCTGGGCGGCACGCCCACCGTGCCCACCAACGCCGGGGGCGCGGCGCCCTTCACCAACCTGATGATCACCGGCACGGCGGGCGCCCGCACCCTGCGCTTCCGGACAACGGGCCTCGACAGCGTCACGTCGAACGCGGTGACCGTGACGGCGGGAGCCGCGACGCAGATCGCGGTGAACGGCGGGAACAGCCAGGCGGCGACGGCCGGCACAGCGGTCGCCGTGGTCCCTTCGGTGATCGTGCGCGACGCGAGCAACAACCCCGTCCAGGGGGTGCCCGTGACGTTCGCGGTGACGCCGAGCAACGGCGGCATCACAGGCGCCACGTCCACCACCAACGCGAGCGGCATCGCGCAGGTCGGGAGCTGGACGCTGAGCACCGTGGCCAAGCTCGATACCCTGACCGCCACCGCGACCGGGCTCACGGGCAGTCCCGTGACGTTCGTCGACACCGCCAAGGTCGGGCCGCCCGCGGTGATGACGAAGAGCTCGGGAGACAATCTGACCGGCCAGGTGGGGACGGCCCTCGCCACGCCGCACGAGGTCCGGATCACCGACGTGCACGGCAACCCCGCCCTCGGCGCCGCCGTGAGCTGGGCCGCCGCGACGGGTGGCGGATCGGTGAACCCGACCGTTTCGACCACGAATGCCGACGGTCGCGCGACCACTATCCGCACCCTGGGCCCCACAGCCGGCACGCACACGACCACCGCCACCGCCACCCTCACGGGCGGCCCGACCACCGTGACCTTCAGCGCCAACGCTACGGTGGGCGGCGCTACCCAGATGACCATCACCGGTGGCCAAAACCAGGTCGACACCGTGGGCCAGACCTTGCCCACGCCCCTCACGGTCCGCGTGGCCGACAACCTCAGCAACCCCGTGCCCGGCGTGCCGATCAGCTGGGCGGTGACCAACGGCGGCGGCTCGCTGAGTCAGGCACTCGACACCACGGACGCCAACGGGCTTTCCTCGGTGACCTGGACGCTGGGCACCTTGATGAGCCCGACGGACAGTACCCAACAGGTGCAGGCGACCGGCGTGGGGTCACCGCTGGCGTTCACCGCGTTCACGGTGCCGGGCCCCGTGAGCCCGACGCAGACGACGGTGACGGCCGCGCCCGCCACGATCACGGCCGGCGGCGCGGCGAGCACGATCACCGTCACGGCCCGTGACCAGTTCGGCAATGTGATCAAGGGGAAGGCCGTCACGCTCGCCGCGACGGGGAGCGGCAACACGCTGACCCAGCTGTCGACGCCGACGGACGTGAACGGCGTGGCGACGGGGACGCTGAGCTCGACCAAGGCGGAGGCCAAGAGCGTGTCGGCGACGGTAGGCGGCGTGGCGATCACGCAGCCCGCGACCGTCACGGTGAACCCCGCGGCGGTGTCCGCGGGGCTCTCGACCCTGAGCGCCACGTCGCCGATCATCGCCGGCAGCGGCACGTCGACCATCACCGTCACCGCGCGCGACGCGTTCAGCAACCCGATCCCGCTGGCGACCGTCGTGCTCGCCGCCACGGGACCGGGCAACACGCTGACGCAGCCCGACAGCGCGACGAACGCGAGCGGGGTGGCCACCGGGACGCTCAGCTCCACGGCGGCGGGCAACAAGGTCGTCTCGGCGACCATCGACACGGTCCCCATCACGCAGACGGACACCGTGGTCGTCACCGCCGGGCTGGCGACGAAACTCTTCATCACGACCGAGCCGTCGGCGACAGCCCAGAGCGGCGTCGCCTTCGCCCCCCAGCCGGCCGTCCGGCTGCGCGACGCCGGCGACAACAACGTGAGCCAGGCCGGCGTGGTGATTACCGCCACGGTCGCCACGGGCCCGGGCGGGGCGACGCTCGTCAACGCCACGGCGACGACCGCCGCCAACGGCCTCGCGACGTTCAGCGGGCTCGCCATCAGCGGCCCCACGGGCTCCTATCGGCTGCAGATGGCCGCTGGCGTGCTCACGCCGGATACCACCACCGCCATCACGCTCAACCCCGGCCCGGCCGCGAAGCTCGCGCTCCCCACGCAGCCCTCGACGAGCGTCCAGAACGCGATCGCGTTCCCGCAACAGCCCGTCGTCCAGCTCCAGGACGCCGCCGGCAACAACGTCTCCCTGGCGGGCGTCGCCGTCACCCCGGCGATCGCGACCGGCGGCGGCACCCTCTCGCCGCTGACCGCGGTCTCGACCAACGCGAGCGGCGCCGCGGCGTTCACCGGACTCACGATCACGGGCACCGTGGGGGTCCGCACCCTGAGCTTTACGTCGGGCACCCTCACGGGCGTCGCCTCCGGCCCCGTGACCGTCACGGCGGGGACGGCCACCCAGATCGCAGTGAACGCGGGGAACGGGCAGTCCGCCGCCGCCGGCACGGCCGTCGCGATCGCACCCTCGGTCATCGTGCGCGACGTGAGTGGTAACCCGGTGAGCCTCGTGTCGGTCACGTTCGCGACGGACCCGGGAAACGGCACGGTGAATCCCGTGACGCCGATCCTCACGAACGCGAGCGGCATCGCCGCCGTGACCTCGTGGACGCTCGGCATCAATGCGGGCACCGACACGCTGACGGCCACGCCTTCCCCCGTCCTCACGGGCAGCCCCGTGCGGTTTACGGCGACCGCCACGGTCGGGCTGCCCGCGACGATGGAGAAGTCGTCGGGGGACAATGTGACCGGCCAGGTCGGGACGACGCTGGGCACGCCGCACGAAGTGACCGTGCGGGATGCCAACGGCAATCCCGTGGCCAACGTCCCGATCACCTGGGCCGCTGCCACGGGCGGGGGCTCAGTCAATCCCACCGGATCGACGACCGACATCAACGGCAAGGCGACGACGACCCGCACGCTGGGCCTCACGCCGGGAACCCAAACCACCACCGCCACCGCCAACCTCACCGGCGGCGGCGGCTCGACCACGGTCACCTTCAACGTGAACGCCACCGTGGGCGGCGCCACCCAGATGACCATCACCGGCGGCCAGAACCAAACCGACACGGTGGGGCAGACCCTCCCCACCCCGCTCTCGGTGCGCGTGGCCGACCAGTTCAACAACCCGGTCCAAGGGGTGCAGATCAGCTGGTCGGTGATCGACGGGGGCGGCTCGGTGAACCCCGGCGCGTCGACCACCGACGCGAGCGGCATCGCGACCACGAGCTGGACGCTGGGCACGACGACGACGCCGACGGACACCATTCAGTCGGTTCAGGCCACGGGCGTGGCCTCCCCGTTGACCTTCACCGCCTACACGGTGCCGGGACCGGTGAGCGCGGCGCAGACCATCGTGGTCGCCACGAGCCCTATCACCGCGTCGAGCGGCGGCAGCGCGAGCACCATCACCGTCACGGCCCGCGACCCGTTCGGCAACGTGATCAAGGGGAAAACCGTCACGCTGGTCGCGACCGGGACCAACAACACACTGACGCAACCCGCGGCGCCGACGAACGCGAACGGCGTGGCGACGGGGACCCTGAGCTCCACCAAGGCGGAGGCGAAGACCCTGTCGGCCACCGTGGCCGAGGTCGCGATCACCCAGCAACCGACGGTCACAGTCAACCCGGCGGGGGCGACGACGCTGGTCTTCTGGACGCAGCCCAGCAACGTGGCCGCCGGCGCGTCGATCACGCCCGCCGTGCAGGTGGAGATCCGCGACCCGTTCGCGAACCGCGTGACGAGCGCCACCAACGGCGTCGGGCTGACGCTCGACGCGAACCCGGGCGGGGGCGCGCTCACGGGCGGCGGCACCGTGGCCGCCGTGGGCGGCGTGGCGACGTTCGCCGGCCTGAGCATCGATAAGACGGGCACGGGGTACACGCTGACCGCTGCGAGCACGGGGCTCACCGGCGCGCCGAGCACCGGGTTCAACGTGGCCGCCGGCGCCGTGTCGCCGTCGCAGTCCACGCTCAGCGCCACCTCGCCCATCACCGCCGGGAGCGGGACGTCCACGATCACCGTGACGGCGCGCGACGGGCTGGGCAACCCCATCGCGGGGGCGACGGTGCTGCTCGCCGCTACCGGCGCCGGCAACACGCTGGCGCAGCCCGGCCCGACCAACGCCAGCGGCGTGGCGACGGGGACCCTGACCTCGACCGTGGCCGAGGGGAAGACGATCAGCGCCACGATCAACGGGACCGGGATCACGCCGACCGCCGCCGTGACCGTGAGCCCGGCCGCCGTCAGCGCCGCCCAGTCGACCGTCACAGCAGCGCCCGGTTCGATCGAGGCCGGCGGCGTCTCGACGATCACCGTCACCGCCCGGGATGCCTTCGGCAACCCGATCCCCGGCGCGACCGTGGTGCTCGCGGCCACTGGGACCGCGAACTCCCTCACCCAGCCCGGCCCCACCAGTTCGGTGGGCGCGGCCACGGGCACGCTCAGCTCGACCGTCGCGGAGACGAAGACCGTGTCCGCGACGGTGAACGGGACGGCGATCGCGCAGACCGCCGCCGTCATCGTGACGCCGACGGGGGTCGACGCCGCGCTGTCCACCGTCACCGCCGCCCCTCCGACGATCGCGGCGAGCGGCGGTACGAGCCAGTCGACCATCACCGTCACGGCGAAAGACGGCTTCGGCAATCCGATCGCGGGCGCGACCGTCGTACTGGCGGCGAGCGGGGGCGGGAACACGCTCTCGGCGCCGGGGCCGACCGGCGCGACCGGCGTTACGACGGCCACGCTGAGCTCGACGGTGGCCGAGGGGAAGACGATCAGCGCCACGATCAACGGGACCGCGATCACGCAGACGACCACCGTCACGGTGCAGCCCGCCGTGCCGAGCGGGGCCCAGACCCTGGTGACGGCCGCGCCCGGGACGATCACGGCGAGCGGCGGGTCGAGCCAGGCGACCATCACGGTGACCGTGCGCGACGCGTTCGGCAACGCGATCCAGGGAGCCTCGGTGACGCTTGCGGCCACGGGCGCCGGCAATACGCTGACGCAGCCGGCGACCCTGACCAACGCCAGCGGGGTGACCACGGGGACGCTGAGCTCGGTGACGGCGGGAACGAAGACCGTGTCCGCGACGGTGAACGGCTCGATTGCCGTGGCGCAAACGGCCACAGTGAATGTCCTGGCCGCCACGGCGGCGGAGCTCGTGTTCACCGTGCAGCCGACCAACACCGTCGCGGGCGCCGCGATCACGCCGGCGGTGCAGGTCGTGGCGCGGGACGAGTTCGGGAACACGGCGACGGGATTCGGCGGCTCGGTCACGATGGCGCTCGCGGCGAACCCCGCGGGCGGGACGCTGGCGGGGACGACCACCGTCCCGGCCGGGTCCGGCGTCGCGACCTTCAGCGACTTGCGCATCCAGAAGGCCGGAACCGGCTACGCGCTGAGCGCGAGCGCGGGCGGCGCCACCGCCGACACGAGCGTCGCGTTCAACGTCCTGGTGGGCGGGGTCTCGGCCGCGCAGTCCACGGTCACCGCCGCGCCGGGCACGATTCCGGCCAGCAGCGGCTCGAGCCAGTCGATCATCACCGTCACGGCCCGCGACTCGGTGGGGAACCCGATCGCCGGCGCCGCCGTTCTGCTGACCTCCACGGGGAGCGGCACGACGCTCACGCAGCCCGGCCCGACCGACGCGACTGGCGTGGCCACGGGCACCCTGAGCTCGACCGTCGCGCAGGCGAAGATCGTGTCGGCCACGATCGGCGGCGTCGCGATCACGCAAACCGCCACCGTCACGGTGACGCCGGCCGCCGTCAGCGCCGCCGCTTCCACGGTGATCGCGTCCCCCACGGCCATCACAGCGAGCTCGGGCGCGAGCGTCGCCACGATCACCGTCACCGTGAAGGACCAGTTCGGCAACGCGATCGCGGGGGCCACCGTGGCGCTCGCCGCCACGGGCACGGCCAACGCGCTCACGCAGCCCGCCGGGCCCACGAACGCGAGCGGCGTGGCGACCGGCACCCTCAGCTCCACCAAGGCCGAGGCCAAGACGGTGTCGGCGACCGTGAACGGCGCCGTCACGATCACTCAGACGGCCACCGTCACCGTGAGTCCCGAGTCGCCGTCCCAGGTCGGCTTCGTCGTCCAGCCGGCGGGCGCCGCGGCCGGGGCGACGATCACGCCAGCCGTGCAGGTCGGGATCGAAGACCAGTTCGGCAACGTGGTCAGCAGCGGCCCGCAGCGCACGATCGCACTGTCCATCAGCACCAATCCGGGGGGCGGCGTGTTGTCCGGGACGACCTCGGTCCAAGTGGCCGGCGGCTCGAGCCCGCGTATCGCGGTGTTCAGCGATCTGAGCATCAACAAGGTGGGTGTCGGCTACCGGCTGCAAGCGGTCGCTACGGCGGGCAGTCTTACGCCCGACACCAGCACGACCTTCGACATCTCCGCCGGCGCCGTCTCGGCCGCGCTGTCCACGGTCGCCGCCGCCCCCACGACGATCACCGTCGGCAGCGGGGCCTCGACGATCACCGTCACGGCCAAGGACGCGCTCGGCAATGCGATTCCAGGGGCGAGCGTCGTGCTCGCCGCGACGGGCACCGGCAACACCCTCACCCAGCCGGCCGGCCCGACCGACGCCAGCGGAGTGGCGACGGGATCGTTGAGCTCCGGCGTCGCCGGAACCAAGACCGTCTCGGCCACGATCAACGGCGTCGCGATCACCCAGACCGCCCTCGTGACCGTGACCGCGGCCCCCACGACGACCACCATCACGGGCGACGCGCCGGACCCCTCCGTCGTGGGCGAGGCCGTGACGGTGACCTTCACCGTCACCTCGACCGGCGGCACGCCCACGGGCAACGTCACGGTGAGTGACGGGGCGGCGAATTGCGTGGGCACCGTAGCCGCTGGCACCTGCGCCCTCACCCCGACCACCGCCGGCGCCAAGACCCTCACCGCCACCTACGCGGGCGACGGCAACTTCACCGGCAGCGCGTCGGCCGGCGTCGGCCACACGGTGAACCCGGCGGCCACCACGACCACGATCACCGGAGGTTCACCGAACCCCTCGGCCGTCGGTCAGGCCGTGAGCTTTACCTATGCCGTCGTGGCCAACGCCCCGGGGAGTGGGACGCCCACGGGGGGGGGGACAGTCAATGTGAGTGACGGGGTCCAGAGCTGTAACGCGACGGTGGCCGCGGGCGGCTGCAGCATCGCGTTCAGCTCCGCCGGCGGGCGGACCGTGACCGCGACCTATGCGGGGGACGGCAACTTCGCCGCCAGCACGTCGGCGGGAGTGACCCACACAGTAGGCGCGGCCGGTACTACGACCACGATCACCGCCGACACGCCGGATCCCTCGGTCGTGGGCCAGGTGGTGCCGGTGACCTTCACTGTGACCTCGACCGGCGGTACCCCCACCGGCAACGTCACGGTGAGCGACGGGGCGCTGACCTGCGTCGGTACCGTTGCGGCGGGCGGCTGCGCGCTCACGTCCACGACCGCCGGGCCCAAGACGCTCACCGCGACCTACGCCGGCGATGCGAACTTCGCCGGCAGCAGCTCGCCCGACGTCGCCCATGCGGTGAACCAGGCCGGCACCACGACCGCGATCACGGCCGACACGCCCGATCCGTCAGTCGTGGGCCAGGCGTACACCGTCAGTTACAGCGTGGCTGTCAGCGCCCCGGGGAGTGGGACGCCCACCGGCAACATCACGGTGAGTGATGGCACGCAGAGCTGCATCGGCACGGTGGCGGCGGGCAGCTGCGCGCTCGCCTCCACGACGGCGGGGGGCAAGACGCTCACCGCGACCTATGCGGGCGACGCGAACTTCACCGGCAGCGCCTCGGCCGGCGTCGGCCACACGGTGAACCCGGCAACCACCACGACCGCGATCACGACGCACACCCCGGATCCGTCCGCCGTGGGCCAGGCCGTGAGCTTTACCTCTACCGTCGTGGCCAACGCCCCGGGGAGTGGGACGCCCACGGGGGGGGGGACAGTCACGGTGAGTGACGGGGTCCAGAGCTGTAACGCGACAGTGGCCGCGGGCGGCTGCAGCATCGCTTTTACGTCCACCGGCGGGCGAACCGTGACGGCGACCTACGCGGGCGATGCGAACTTCGCCGGCAGTACGTCGGCGGGGGTGACCCACACGGTGGGCGCGGCGGCCACGACGACCTCGATCACCGGGGACGCGCCGGATCCCTCGGTGGTGGGGCAGGCGGTGACGGTGAGCTTCACGGTGACCTCGAGCGGCGGCACGCCCACCGGCACCGTCACGGTGAGTGACGGGACGGTGAACTGCGTCGGGACCGTGGCGGCGGGGAGCTGCGCGCTCGCCTCCACGACGGCGGGGCCCAAGACCCTCACCGCGACCTACGCGGGCGACGGGAACTTCGCCGGGAGCGCCTCGGCCGGCGTGGCGCACACGGTGGACCCCGCGGCTACGACGACCACGATTACCACCGACACTCCCGATCCCTCGGTCGTGGGACAGGCGGTGAGCTTCACCTATACCGTCGTGGCCAACGCCCCAGGGGGTGGGAGCCCCATCGGGTCCGTGACGGTGAGCGACGGAGTCCAGAGCTGTAACGCGACGGTGGCCGCGGGCGGCTGCAGCATCGCGTTTACGTCCGCCGGCGGGCGGAGCGTGACGGCGACCTACGCGGGCGACGCGAACTTCACGACCAGCGCCTCGGCTGGCGTGGCCCATACGGTCAACGCCGCGGGCACGACGACCGCGATTACGGGCGTCACCCCGGATCCCTCGGCCGTGGGCCAGGCGTACACCGTCAGTTACAGCGTGGCCGTGAGCGCCCCCGGAAGTGGGACGCCTACCGGGACCGTCACCGTGAGTGACGGGATAGTGAGCTGTATCGCCACGGTGGCGGCAGGCAGCTGCGCGCTCGCCTCCACGACCGCGGGGGGCAAAACGCTCACCGCGACCTACGCAGGCGACGGTAACTTCGCCGGGAGCGCCTCGACCGGCGTAGCGCACACGGTGAACGCAGCGGCTACCACGACCTCGATCACGGGCGACACGCCGGATCCGTCGGTCGTGGGCCAGGCGGTGAGCTTCACCTATTCCGTCGTGGCCAACGCCCCGGGGAGTGGGACCCCCACCGGGACGGTGACGGTGAGCGACGGGATCCAGAGCTGCAACGCGACGGTGGCTGCGGGCGGCTGCAGCATCGCGTTCAGCTCCACCGGCGGGCGGACCGTGACCGCGACTTACACAAGCGACGGGAACTTCACCGGCAGCGCCTCGGCCAGCGTAGGCCACACGGTGAACCAGGCCGGCACGACGACCGCGATCACGGGCGACACCCCGGATCCGTCGGTCGTAGGCCAGGCGTACACCGTCAGTTACAGCGTGGCCGTGAGCGCCCCAGGAGATGGGACGCCCACCGGCAACGTCACGGTGAGTGACGGGACTTTGAGCTGTATCGGCACCGTGGCGGCCGGGAGCTGCAGCTTGACCTCGCTCACGCCGGGCGCCAAGACGCTGACGGCGACCTACGCCGGGGATGCGAACTTCGCCGCCAGCACGTCGGCGGGCGCGCCGCACCAGGTCAATGCATTCGGGGAGGCCAGCGCGACGCAGTCGACTCTGACCACGTCGGTTTCGACCATCACCGCGAGCGCGGGCTCGAGCGCGGCCACGATCACCGTCACGGCCCGGGATCAGTTCGGCAACTCGATTGAAAGCGCCACGGTCGTGCTCTCAGCTACCGGCACGAACAACAACATCACTCCACCGGGGGCGACCAACGGCAGCGGCGTGACCAGCGGCACCCTGAGCTCGACCAAGGCCGAAGACAAGATCATCTCGGCGACGATCAACGGAGTAGCTATCACGCAGACCGACACCATCACGGTCACCGCGGGCGCAGTATCTGCGTCACTGTCCACGGTCTCCGCATCGCCGACTACGATCCCGGCCGTGACAGGTACGTCCACGATCACTGTGACGGCCAAGGATGCCTTCGGGAACGCCATCGTCGGCGCGGCCGTTGTCCTGAACGCGACCGGAGTCGGAAACACTCTGACCCAGTCATCCGGCCCGACGGATGGGAGCGGAGTAGCCACGGGGACCTTGAGCTCTCTCGTAGCCGAGCCCAAGACGATCTCTGCGACCATCGACGGGACTGCGATCACGCAGACCGCAGATGTCGAAGTAACACTCGTCACGGGGGCTTCGGGGGCCTCAGCGGCAGACCCGGCCGCCGTTTTCGTGGGCGATGAGATCGCGCGAGAGCTGGCCGCTGGCGCCGGACGACTATCGATTCTCAGCCACTCCGCGCTTACAATTCTCCTATGATCTGCCCGCGCTGCTCGGTCGGCGAGATCTCGGAACAGTCGCACGAGTGCCTGCTGTGCGGATTCTCGCCGGGGGCGGAGGCCGGCGTGCGCAGCGTGATGATCGAGACGCCGGTGCACAGCGACCCCGACGCCGGCGTGCGGCACGCGCTCGCGCGGCAGTTCCATGTCGAATCCGCCCTGCACCGCAGCCCCCTCTCGGCCGTGTACCTGGCGCGCGACGTCGAAACCGACGCGCTCGTGGCCTTGAAGATCATCCCGCGGCTCCCGTTCCTCGACGCGAGCCTCCCGGAGCGGTTCCAGCGGGAGGCCGCCCTCGCGGCGCTGCTGGACCACCCGCATATCGTGCCGGTGCTCCGCTACGGCACGTCCGACACCCTCGTGTGGTGTTCGATGGAGCTGTCCAACGGCCGGTCACTCGCCGAGGTGGCGCGGTCAACGGAGGGCAAGCCGCTGGACCTGCGCAGCTGCCTGCGGATCGTGCAGCAGGTGGCGAGCGCGCTGGACTACGCGCACCGGCGCGGTGTCGCCCACGGCAACGTGAAGGCCTCGAACATCCTGGTGGACGAAGGCGGCTGGGCCCAGCTCATGGACTTCGGCATGGTGCGCGCGGTCGGGGGCGTGGGGGCGCTCCAGGCCGTCGAGTGGCCCGCGGGTGCGCTGGACTATCTCGCCCCGGACTACTTCGCCCCGCGCAGCCTGGTCGGCCCGAGCTCCGACCAGTACGCGCTCGGGGTCCTGGTCTACGAGTGCCTGAGCGGCCAGCCGCCCTTGGGGGCGATGTCGGTGGACGAGCTGGCGCAGCACCACCGCACCGCGCTGCCACCGAGCCTGTCCGCGCTCCGGCCCGACGTGCCGCCCCATGTCGCCGACGCGGTGGCGCGTGCGATGGGGAAGCTGCCGCAGACCCGCTTCGCCAACATTCTGGATTTCGCCGCGGTGTTGTCGGGCCCGGCCGCCCCGGCTTCCCTCAGTGCCCCGCCGCCGCCCGCCACCCCACCCGGGGCCAAGCCCGCGCCCCAGCGTTCCGACGCGTCCCATCCCGCTCCCGGGACCAACCGGGCTTCGCCGTCCGGGCCGACGGCGCCGCGCCCCTCTCCGGTCCCGAAGGGGAAGGCGAGCGCGCCGGTGCTCTACGTCGAAGGGGGTGGCGAGCCGGATCCGAGTCTCCCCGCATTGCCTCCAAAGAGAAAGTGGCGCGTGTTGGTGGCGGTGGCGGCGCCGCTGCTCACGATCCTGCTCGGCGCCACGTGGTGGCTCATCACCACGCCCGCGCCGGACCCGGCGCCCGTGCAGTGGGAGCGGCTCGAGCCCCTTCCTCCCGCTCCGACCGGCGGGACGCCGGGTTCCTCCGTGGCTCGTCCACAGCCGGCGTCGCCCGGCGGTCCGTCGAGCCAGCCGGTGCGCCCGCCGGCCGCCGTTCCCCGGCCCACTGTCCCCGGCCCCGCTCAGGCCCCTGCCCCGCGCCCTGCGGCCACCAGAGCGGCTCCGCCCGGGTTCGTCGTGGTGAACGCCACACCCTGGGCCGAGCTCTACGTCGACGGCCGGCTCGTGGGCAACACGCCCATGGTCAATCTGGAGCTGCCGCCGGGAACGCATCAGCTCCGGCTGGTGCGTGACGGGTTCGAGCCGTACGAGCGCCTCGTGCTCGTGACGTCGGGCCAGACGCTGCGGATCACCGACCTCGTGCTGCAGGAAATCAAGCCGTGACGGCGCGACCGGCTTGCCCGCGGCTCGGTGCCCTCCTCGTGCTCCTCGCGGCTCCGCTGAGGACCACCCAGGCCCAGGGCGACAGCGATCTGGTGACCCGCGCGGTGCGGGCGTATCAGAATGTGGAGTTCGACGCCGCGGCGACGCTGCTGCGCCGGGCGCTGGCGGACAACCTCGCGCCGGACGAGCGGACGCGGGCGCTGACCTACCTGGGCGCAGCGGAGGTGTTCCGGGGCGGAGGCGGCGTGCGGCGCGACTCCGCGGTCGCCGCCTTCCGCCGCCTGTTGTTGCTCGACCCCCGGCAGCGGCCTGACCGGCTCGTGTTTCCTCCCCAGGTGGTGAGCGTGTTCGAGGAAGTCCGGCGCGCGACCAAGGCGGTGCTCGCGGTCGCGCCCGCTGAATCGCGCTTTCGTCCGGGTCCGGGCGGCGGATCGTTCGTCGCCACGCTGTTCGGGACCTCGTTCCACGAGATCGAAGTCCGGTTGGCGCGCGTGGACGGCACGGTGGTGCGGACGCTCTACGTCGGCCCCATGGGGGACAGCCTGGAGGTCCGCTGGGACGGGCTCGACACGGCGGGGGCCTTCGTCCCGTCCGGCCGGTATGTCTTCACGGTCGCCTCGCGGTTGTCCCCGGCCAGTCCGGTCCTGCGCGTGGTGCAGCTACCGCTGGAGACCGGGCTGGTCGTGCCCGACACGCTCCCCGTGCCGCCGCCGCCCGTGGACTCGCTGCTCCTCCCCGAGAAAGCCACGCGCGGGATGGGGTTCAGGTCCCTGGCGGGCGGTCTGCTCGCGGCGGGAGCCGTGATCGCGCTCCCGCCGCTGGTTGCGGACGGCGCGAACGCGTCGGGGATCCGGTTCGCGGTGGCGGGAGCGGTGAGTTTCTCCGGGCTCGTCGGCTTCGTGACCCAGCGGCCGGGGCGGGCGCTCCCCGGCAACATCGCGGCGAACCAAGGGCAGCGCGACGCGTGGCGGCGCCGGGCCGACGCCGCGCAGGCGGAGAACGCCGCCCGGCGCCGGGAGGCTCGGCTCACCGTGCGGGTCGGGACGCCGGTAGTCATGGGGGGAGAGCGGCCGTGACGGTCCGGCGTGGCACGTTGCGCGCGGCCGGCGGGGTCCTGGCGGCGCTCGTCCTCGTGGGACCGCTCTCGGCCCAGGACGGCGGCCGGTTCGTCTTCAGCACGGGCGGGATGACGCTGCGGTTGCAGAGCCGGGTCTCGACCGGGGTCGCTGTGCTCACGGGCACCGCGTTCGGCGGTGAAGGGAGCGTCGCGCTGGGGCGCGTGGCGTTGGAGCTCGGGTATTGGCAGGGGAACCTCGCAGCCGACCGCGGGCTGTCCCCCCAACGGGAAGTGATCGAGGGGAAGGCGCTGCTCGCGGTGCGGGCGGCGCGGTGGCTCATCCTCAAGGGCGGGGCGCACGCGCGCAGCTTCGTGACGACCGCGGGCACCGAGCGCTGGCTCTTCTGGGAGGCCCGGCTGCGCGCCGAGCGCCAGATCGTCAACCCGACGGTGCGCGGGCATCTCGAGCTGTGGCGCGCGCTCGCGACCGAGGTGAATTCCGCGCAGGCGTTCGATCGGGGCCAAGGGGGCGAGGCCGGGATGACCCTGCGCTTGCAACGGTCGCCGGTCTGGTTCCGGCTCGGCTACCGCATCGAAGACGCCCGGCTGGGTGGAGGCACTCGGCAGGAGACGATCGAGGCGCTGACGGTGTCGGTCGGCGCCGGGGGAGCGTTCTGACAGGAGGCTCAGCTTCCACCAGGTTCAGGTTGCACGGGGTAGAGGGTGAAGGTGATGAGTTGCACTTCCGCGACGCATCGAATGCGCGTGGCGCTGTAGGCGGCGGCGTGACCGGTGGCCGACGCGTGGAGCGAGATCCCCCCACAGTTAATTCCGGAATACCCCCCCTCCGGGAAGGGCACCTGACACGGGTTGTCGTACCGATGCGTATACCGACCGGCCGCATCAGTCTCCGTGGTGCGCACGCCGGCGTCCTGCACGGTGCCTGCGCCGCAGCCCACGGAGGGGTAGCCGAGTTCCACCCGTGCATTTGCGATCGGGAGCCCGGAACCGGCGCTGACGACGGTCCCAGCGATCTGGAGCGTGATCGGGCCTTCCGGTTCCGTCACGCCGCAGTCGGCGAGCAGGACGGCCACAAGCGGAAGAGACATGCGACAGGTCATGACGATCCTCTTCGGGTCAACGTCTAATGCCAACCTGGTTCCGGCGCGTCAAGCTGCAGTCAAGGACTTGGGCAGCCGAGGGGACCGGCGAGTCAACCCGGAACCCCGGGGGCGCATGCCCGCTCAAGCTCGTCACTGCCGATCTGGATGATCATGAAGGCTTGGTTAGCCTGCAGCCCCCGGGGCAGACTGGTTGCGAGAACCAGAAGGGGATCTCCCGTGCGAAAGCAATACTATTTTCGACCGTCGAGTCGCGGACTCTTGGCATGGGACGTGGACCGATTAGTGCGGTTATCGAGCAACTTGCCGCGGAAGCGCATTCCGCTGAGCACGATCCGAGAGCTCGACGAGGTCTGGTTCGGCGAACACGAGGCGCCAACTTGGCGCGCGATGCTCGGGCACATGAAATTGATAGAAGAAGCAGAGTTATCGTTCCCGATAATCCTGTCCTCGAGCGGAGCCGTTATGGATGGCATGCATCGCGTCGCCAAGGCCGCGCGGCAGGGCCGCAAAGAAATCGAAGCCGTCCAGTTTGATGAGGATCCTGAGCCGGATCATGTGGGCCTTGGACCGAAGGAGTTGCCTTACTGATGCTCGCGACTCTGGGTCAGCTTGAGCTTGGTTACGATCTTGGTCCCCTGGAGAAGAACCGGTTGGCTAGACGAGCCGATGTACAAAGGAAACGACGCACTGTTGTCGGCGACGTGTGCCGCCGTCAAAGCGAACCTGCGATTGCCGATGCGCAACATGACCGCCGAACCATTCGGAACGGGCCGGCCCCGCTCCTGGCGATGAATGGGAGCCGTCGCGCGTTCGACGGTTCAGAGCCTCTCCTGAACCTGGCTGTCAAGAACGGCAGCGGCTTCGTGATCGGTGGGCTTGAGCACTCCGAACCTGATAGCGGTTCGACGCGACCAAGGGAAGTGAGGAGCGCCAGACCTTGATGAGAAGCAGTGCGGCCTAACGGCTCGCGCTTGAGCTGCGGCCTGCGGGCGCCGCAGACAAGATAGAGAGCCTCCATTGGGCATTCCGGTTAGGCAGCGCGCCTCCATATGCCAGTGGGCTGGTCGTGTCGAATCAAGGGCGCGGTATTACCTGTTTCTCAATGGCATCGGGACTACGGCCACGAGCCAGCAGGCGTTCAGCGAAGTCAACTCGCTCATTCAGTTCGCTGAGCTCTCGCCGGACAGTCTCTAGTTCGTTGCGCAAAGCCTGGACTTCCTCGGAACTCTCCCCTCCGTCGAGCGCGTCGAGCCGAACCTGGCGCTCGCTCCCGCCGGGGCCCCGCCGCAGGCGCTGGGCCCATAACCCGAACGCCACCGCGAGCGCCGCGTGAATCGTGGCATGCCACGGCTGGACTGGCCGGGCCGCGAACCCGACTCCGACCAAGTTGATGACGCTCAGCACGACGGCGATCGGGTACCAAATCGCGGGCTTGAAGGTCATGGCGAAATCCTCGTCAAGTCTGCATAACGGAACGCGCCCCGCAGCTTCAAGCGCAGGTTAGGCCGGAGCATTGGTCGAGTTCTACACCGGCGTCCGAGCCTTAGGCGGCTGTGGCAAGCGGGAGGCCTGTCGCTCTGCGCGGCCGCTCCCCCAGTCACCTCTATCGCGTCTCCCCGCGGCCCTATCTCGAGCACTTGCCCCCGCTCGAGTACCCGGGGCACTTCCTGGTCAAGCGCGTCACCAATGCCGGCACCTTCCGCTTCAAACACCGGCTGCTGTTCATCGCCAATGCGCTCAAACAGCATCACATCGGCCTGGAGGAAGTCGGCGACGGCATCTGGTCCATCTACTTCAACCGCGTGCTGCTCGCACGTCTCAATGAACGCGACTATGTCATCCGGGATTGACACCCCGCTAACTGATGAGTGTTACCCATGTTCCCGGTTTACTCTGTTACCCATGTTCCCGGTTGCTCATCAGCGGCCAGCGTCGGGCACGTCGAGGCCCCGGCAAATCTTTCGGGCAAGTCCAGCGGGAATCTCATTGTGACGTGGAATGGCCTCGACCGCACCGGTGCCCGGATTACACCAGAGCGAGTGTGAGCGCCCTTCCCGCTTGAGGTAGCAACCGTACTTGCGGAGGTGGCGCAAGAGTGCGCCCCGCTTCACTCGATCGTCACCGTTTCACGTGACGCGTCTGGTGGCACAGCGCGAAGGCCATCTTCACGACGATCCTCGAGGATGAGGGCAATCGCCTCAGCCAGGCTCTGGCGCGCCTCGTCCTTGGTGCGACCCTGGCCGTTTGCTCCAGGAATCTCGGGGGAGTAAGCGATGAACCACTCGCCGTCGTGTTCGATAATGGCCGTAAATTCGTTGTGCATGCTAGCTCCGATCGGTTGCTCGAATATAACCTTGAGGTCGGTCGCGGCCTAACGCCTGAATTAAGCCGAGCCGCGAAGCGGCTTCGGCTTGAATGAATTGCCACGCCGCGCATCCGGCTGGCGAGGAGCGCGAGGGAGACGCGGCCGCCTCCCCCGCCCCCGCTGACGCCGCTGCCCGAGAGGATCAACTCGATCGCGCGCCGGGCTGCGAGCTCGTCGATCTTGAGGGCTTCCACCAGATCGGCGACCTTGAGCTCCGCGTCCTTCCCTCGAGCGGCGTGGTAGCGATCCGCGGCGAGGCGCACCGCGGCGAGAAAGTTCGCCACGTCCGTCTCGGCACCTTCGCACGTCGCAAGGGTCGGCAAGCGCAGCGCGACGCGGTCGCTCTCGCTCATCGGCGACCCGCACGAAATGCGCTCGGTCCCGATCTGGCGGCAGACGACCTCGAGGCCACCGAGGGGGTCGAGCAGCTCGGGGTAGTCAAGGTCGAAGTCGCGCGCCCGCGGCCACTCGGAGGTTTGGCGGAAGTGGTCGTAGACGCGCTGCTCGAGGAAGCGCCCGGCGTCCTCAAGGCGGGTGAAAGGCTCCATCGGCGGGACGGCAGTCACGTTAGACGAAAGGTAACCGCGGCGAGCCGGCTGCCACGCGGCGGCGGTACCTCAGGTACAGCCGCTTAGGCAGCGTTGCTCGCTGCCTCAACGGTTCTGATCTCGGCTTCGCTCAAGGCGTACAGCTCGTAGACCAGCCTGTCCATCCTGCGGTCCAACGCTTCCATCTGCCGCTCGAGCGTCACCTTCTCTGGAGCGGTCCTGGTTGCGGCGAGTTTGGTCTGGGTGGACAACATCTCCTCAACGAGCGCAACTAACCGCTCCGCCTCCTCTGCGGTGGGCTCGGGGACGGGGATCCGTGCAAGCTGATTCGACGGGATGTGATTGTTCCTGGGGAACGAAAGGCGGAAGAAATAGTTGGCCGCCGCGCTGTTTAGGACGCCGAGCAGGTACCGAACGTCAAGGGGGCAGCTGTCCGACGGATTGATGACGTTGGTGGACTGGAGGCAGTAGGTGCGGTCGCGATCGAGCGTCGCAACGATGCGGCGCGGGAGCGCGATGTTCCGAATCTCCTGGACAACGATCTTCGCGGGGCTCTCGAAGATCTCCGGGTGCCGCGGCGCGTCCAAGAGCGCCGGCTCATAGCGGACGTAGAGGCGCTTCGAGATGGGTTCGTAGCGTCCGATCTCGCTCCCGCCAGCGGCAGCCTTCCACGTGGCTCCACGCGGCTTCTCAGCCAGGTACGTCTCGTTGTCGCCGGTGCGCAGGCCCTGGTTGATCGTGCAGAGCTTCCCGAGCCGGAACCGCGCTGCGTGCAGCTTCTTGAGAATCGTCCCATGCTCCGGCGTGACGCGGACCAGCCAGGGGTCACCCTCCGGGCTTATCCAGTCGTCCTGTGTGATCTCGAATTCTTCAAGCGCCCGGGGGAACAGGGCCGCTGTCGTGCGCACCACGCGCACGCCAGCGTGGCCCCGAGCCGCGCCCCCGGCCAGGAACAGCAGCATCGTCTCGTTGCGGGCGTCCTTGAAGATGCCCGGCCCCAGGTCCACGACCTCATAGACGCTGGCCGTCTCCGCTTCTCGAGGCCGTCCTTGACGTACCAATCGCGGTGCCAGTCGAGGAGGTGCTGGTAAGCCGCGATGAGGAAGGAGCCTGAGTCGCATGCCGGGTCCAGGATACGGAGCTTGGCGGCGTGCCTGGGCGTCTTGCCTTCGAGCTGCCGCCCGACGGTACGCTGGATGATGTATTCCACGACCCTCGTGGGCGTGTAGTAGACGCCGCCCGCCTTCTTGACCTCTGGCTTGTACTCGACCTTCGCCTGATGCCCCTTGGTGAGCCGGATGACCTTCCCGAGAAACTGCTCGTACACTTGGCCGAGAATGTCCGCCGGAAGCACAGAGAACTCGTAGGGGCGAGATTCTTCGCCAGGACCTCGCGCCATTTCTCGATCTGCTTGAGGAAAACCTGGTCCACCTCGGCTGTGCCGCGCCGCGGGACCTTCTTCTGCGCGTACTGGTCGAATAACCCCTTGAGCACAGCGTCGCGCGAGAAGATACCAGCAATGCGGTCCCACTCATCCGGGTATTGCTGGTAGGAGAGGTACTCGATGCGGCCGGTCGCAGCCCTGTCCTTCGGCGTCGGCCGGATGCGGCAGTCGTAGAGCGCGAACCCCTCGAAGCTGGTCAGGACGGAGAGGGGCAGCTTCGCCGTCCAGGCGTAGCGGCGGAGCTGAATCGCGGGCTCCGGGTTCTCCTTCAGGTTCACGGCCGGCTTCTTGGTCCCCACGAAGAACACCCGCTTTCCGCCGACGCGGAAGCTGTAGTCCGGGGCCTTCGAGTAGCCTCCGATCCTGACGGCGTCTTCGTGAATGACCTCCTTGTACGGCTCGGCGAAGCCGCGGCGGTTCTCCAAATCCCACCCGAGTGCCTCGAAGAACGGGTTGATGAATTCCTGCCGGAGATGGGCTTCCTTATACTCCGGCGAGAGGTACGCCTCGCGCTGGCGCGCGAAGCGCTCTACGAGGTCGTTGATGATTCCCGGTGCCGTCATGGCGTCCCGTCAAGGAGGAAAGGGTTGACTCCCGGTGCGCCAGCAACGCCGCGAGCGTCCGGGCATCCAGGCGCGCTGCCCTCCGGGCTCGGGTCCCCCCTGCAAGAGCGGTGTAACGCTTCATCCCGCGCCCAAGGGAGTCCGGCCCGAAGGGGTGTACATCCTAACCCGTTGCCAACGTCTTGCAGAGAGCCGCACCCGCTGGTTCGGTAATCCGCCCCGTAGGCGCGGCTCCAACCCGGCACACGGCCTACAGGTCCCAGCCGGTAGCGCGGAGGAACCCGAACCAGTCGAGGTGCGGGACGCCAAGCTGGTCGCACGCATCGGGGATCTTTGGCGGTGCGGTCGGCGCCCTTCGATGGCCCTCACCAGAGACTACCATTCCCCCGTTGAGCTGGGCGCAAGCCACGACGAAGGGGTCCCCCCGGCTTCGCTCGCCCGCCGGATCGGTAAGCGGGCAAGCCGCCTGCACCGCCTCCGTCGCCCGCGCTAATGGCTCGTCCAGCGGAAGGAACAGTCCATTCCGCGCTTCGAGCGTTTCAGCTAGATCGTCGGTGCCCTGCTCGAGCTCGTGCAAGACTTCCTCGGGAGACCGGACGTCGCCTGCCGCGATCGCTTGGTCAAGCTGCTGCCATAGGCGACGGAAGATGTCCGGCGGGTGGTGCCGCCAAATCAGAATCCAGATCGAGGCGTCAACCACATCTGGCCGTAGAGGTGCTCATACAGGGCGAGAATCGCGCCGTCCTCGCCCTGTTCGACGTGATCGATGCAGTACCCGGCCTTGCTGCCGTCCCACATATCGGACCAGGGCAGGCCGAACTGCCGAAGGGTGAGGTCAAGTTCGTCCCACTCAAGGTCGTGCAGCTTGGTGGAGACTTGCTGAATGAGCTTTACTCGGTCGGATGGCCGCACGGCGTAAAAGACGGCGAAAAACCGCCCTCCCCCCCTCCCGTAAGTCTAAGTAGCGGCGGTCGGACTCGAACCGACGACCCGCGGATTATGATTCCGCTGCTCTAACCAGCTGAGCTACGCCGCCATAGGCGTGCGAATCCTAGCTGGAGCGAGATACCACTTCAAGACTGGGGAAGGACGGGAAAGGTCCCACCCCTCACTGCTTCGGCACCAACCGATACAGAATCTCCCCGTCCTTGATCATCCCGAACTGCTCGCGCGCGGCGCGCTCCTGGGCCGCTGCACTGGTCTCGAGGTCACGCGCCACCCGGGCCAGCGAGTCCAGCTCCACCTCAAGCTCCTGCACCGCCCGCTGCTCCTCGGCGAGCTGGCCCCGGAGCGTCAGCCAGTCGAAGGTGCCGTACTCCCCGCCGAACACCGCCAGGGCCGCGAGGGCGAGGGCCGCCGCCAGGGCGGCGAGGCGCATCCGGCTCACAGCCCGTACAAGTCCCGGCCGGGGTAATGCGCCACGTCGCCCAGCTCCTCGGCGATGCGCAGCAGCTGGTTGTACTTCGCGACCCGGTCGGTGCGCGAGGCGCTCCCGGTCTTGATCTGCCCCACGCCGGTCGCGACCGCGAGATCGGCGATGAACGTATCTTCCGTCTCGCCCGATCGGTGTGAGATCACGACCCCGTACGCGTTGGAGCGGGCCAGCTCGACGCACTGCATGGTCTCAGTGAGCGTGCCGATCTGGTTCACCTTGATGAGAATCGCGTTGGCGACCGAGTCCTCGATCCCCCGCGCCAGCCGGTCCACGTTGGTGCAGAAGAGATCGTCACCCACGAGCTGCACCCGGGGCGCCAGCGCCTCGGTCAGCTTCGCCCACCCGCCCCAATCGTCCTCGGCCAGGCCGTCCTCGATCGATACGATGGGGTAGCGGTCGATCCAGCTCTTGTACAGGGCGACCATCTCGTCCGCCGATTTCTTCCCGCCCCCACTCTTCTTGAAGACGTAGGTCGAGTCCTCGTACAGCTCCGAGGCCGCGACATCGAGCGCGATGGCCACGTCCTTCCCCGCCTCGAAGCCCGCGCCCTCGATCGCCGCCATGATCGCCTCGAGCGCCGCCTCGTCGTTCGGCAGATTGGGCGCGAAGCCCCCCTCGTCCCCCACGGCCGTGGAGAGACCCCGCTTGGCGAGCACTTTCTTCAGCGAATGGAACACCTCGACGCCGATCCGCAGGCCATCGGGGAAATTGTCCGCGCCGATCGGCACGACCATGAACTCCTGGGCGTCCACCGTGTTCGAGGCGTGCGCGCCGCCGTTGAGGATGTTCATCATCGGCACCGGCAGCACGTGCGCGACGGGGCCGCCCAGATAGCGATACAACGGCAGGCTGGAGTCTTGGGCCGCCGCGCGCGCGGCCGCGAGCGAGACCGAGAGCACGGCGTTGGCCCCGAGGTGGCTCTTGTTCGGCGTCCCGTCTAGCTCGAGCATGGCGAAGTCCACGGCGATCTGGTCTTCGGCGGGCATCCCCTCGAGCCGGGGCCCGATCACCTCGTTCACGTTCTTCACCGCCTCGAGCACGCCCTTGCCGAGGAACCGTTTCTGATCGCCGTCCCGCAGCTCGACCGCTTCGTGCTCGCCGGTCGACGCGCCGCTCGGCACGGCGGCGCGGCCCGCCGCGCCGCTCGCCAGCGTCACGTCCGTCTCGATCGTCGGGTTCCCCCGGCTGTCGAGGATCTCGCGCGCGTGCACGGCGATGATCGTGCTCATGGTCGCCCAACCCTAGCGGGGGACCGGCTCGGCGTCAACGCGCGCCTTGAGCGCGAGAATGGCCGCGCGCGTCCGGTCTCGCAGGCGCCCCCGGTCGTCGAGCGTCATCCCCTCGGTCGGGATCGGCTCCCCCACCCGGATGCGGATCGGGAGCCGGCGCAGGCGCCAGCGGCCCTTGGGCAGGATCTCGAAGGTGTTGTGCACGTACACCGGGACCAGCGGCACTCGCGCCGCGATCGCCAGCCCGAACGGCGCGTTCTTGAACGGCAACAGCTCCCCGGTGCGGCTGCGCGTCCCTTCGGGGAACACGAGGGCCGAAATGCCGCCGCGGATGGTCCGCGCCGCCCGGTCGTAGGCCTCGAACGCGCGCGCCTTGTTGAACCGGTCGATGCTCACGTGGCCCGCGGCGAGCATCGCCCGGCCGAACACGGGGATCCGGGCGAGCTCTTGCTTGGCGACCATGCGGGTCGAGCCGGGGAGCATCAGTGATAGCGCCCAAATGTCGAACATGGACGAGTGGTTCGAGGCGTACACCACCGGCCCGTCCAGGGGAATGCGCTCGAGCCCGCGCACCTCCACCGGCGTGCCCGCGGCGCGGATGATCCAGCGGGACCAGTCTTGGGTCCCCCAGTCGTAGACCGCCCGGCGCTTCACGCCCAGCAACGCCGCCCCGATGGTCCCGACCGCATGGACGATGGTCGAGACCAGGAGCACGAGGTAGAACCAGCTGGTGCGGATCATGGGGCGGCGAAGTGGTCGAACCCGGCGGGCGGCGCCACAGGCTGC
Organism: Gemmatimonadales bacterium; assembly: GCA_050732995.1. Lineage (GTDB taxonomy): Bacteria > Gemmatimonadota > Gemmatimonadetes > Gemmatimonadales > GWC2-71-9 > JBOHSA01. The sequence continues at coordinate 29,361 of JBOHSA010000042.1, forward strand.
CCGCGCTCGAGCAGCCGTAACCCTCTCCCGGTGGCGCATTCGCCCACCCGTGTCAGCGGCACGCCGAGCGCCTGGGTGAGCTCGCGGGCCTGCTGGTCGCCGAACGAGGGCGGCAGCGCGACGAGCAGCTCGTATTCCTCGCCGCTCGCGGTCGCGGGGAGCGGCGCCACGCCGGGCCAGCACGGCACGCGCTCGAGCGCGAGCTCGACTGCCACTTCGGAGGCCGCGGCCAGATGGCGGGCGTCGGCGGCGAGGCCGTCCGAGATATCGATCATCGCCGTGGCGCCGCGGGTGGCGAGCCACTGGCCCACGGCGAGGCGCGGCTCCGGCCGCGCGTAGCGGGCCCGCAACGCCGAGTCGAGCGGGGTCCCATACCGTAGCCGGGACAGCGCCAACCAAGCGGCGCCCAGCGTGCCGGTCACCCAGAGCCCGTCGCCCGACCGCGCGCCGGCCCGCCGCACCGGACGGTCCGCCCGGCCCAGCACGCAGACGTCCACCAGGTATTTGTCCGAGCCGATCAAATCCCCGCCCAGCACCTTCGCCCCAACGCTCGCCGCCGCCGCCGCCACGCCGGCCATGATCTCGACCCCGGGATCCCCGCTTCCTGTTTCCCGCTTCCCGTCTCCCGGTAACCCCAGCGAGACGAGAGCCCCGATGGCCGTCGCCCCTTCGGCCGCGAGGTCGGACAGGGCGGCGGCCGCCGCGCGCCACCCGATCTCCTCGAAGGAGAACCAGTCGGTGCGGAAATGGACCCCTTCCAGGCTCGCGTCGATGCTCACGGCGAGCGTGGTGTCGCCGCACGGGATCAGCGCGCAGTCGTCGCCCAGATCTCGGCCCCGTCTCTCCGGCCCCAGTCGTTCGAAGATCGCCCGGAGCCGGTCGAACTCCCCCCCCCGCCCCCCCCCCGGGCCGAGCTCGAGCATCACGCCGTCTCCGGCGACTCAAGGACCGTGAGGACGGGGGGGGGGAGGGGGGGGAGGGGGCTACCGGCAGGCCGCGCACCGCTCCACAGGCGCCAGATCTCCGGGAGCGCGGCGAGGACGTCGGCGGGCCGGAGGCTGCGGGCGGTCCACTGGCGCGCCCCGAGCTCGGCGGCACGGCCCAGAGCGTGGGCCCCGAGCGCCGCCGCTTCGAGCGGCGCGGTACCGCGGGCGAGAAACGCCCCGATGAACCCGGCCAGGAGATCGCCGCTCCCGCCCGTGGCGAGCCCTGGATTCCCGCTCGCCACGACGTGGATCGGGCCGCGCAGATCGGCGATCACGGTGGGGACGCCCTTCAGGAGCACCGTGCCCCGGAGCTTCTGCGCCGCCTTGGCGACGGCCGCCCAGCGGTCGTTCGCCGCCGCGTCGGCCAGCTGATCGCCCGCCAGGGCGCGGAACTCGCCCAGGTGCGGAGTGAAGACGAGCGGCCGGTTCGCCCCCCCGCCGGTCTGGCCGTTGTACAGGGCGAGCGCGTCGGCATCCAGCACGGTCGGCACGGGGCGACGCTGCAGCAGGGCGGCGAGGAACGCGGCCCGCGCGGGCTCGCGCGACAACCCGGGGCCCACGACCAGCGCGTCGGCCCACTCGAGCGCTTCCTGGACCGCCGGCTCCGGCTCTCCGTCGAGCGCCGATTCCACGGTCAGGACGTCGGGGAGGCTCGCGCGTGCGGCGGCGATCGTCTCGGCCGCGGCGACCAGTTTCACGAGCCCGGCGCCTGCGGCCAGTGCCGCCCGCGCGGCGTGCAGGGCCGCGCCCGTCATCCCGTTCGCGCCCCCCACCACCGACACACGGCCCCGGTCGCCCTTGTGCATGGTGGACTGGAGTTTCGGGAGTCGCTGGCCCGCCCACGCGTCGGTCACGAGCACGGGCCAGCCGGGATCGGGCGGCGGGAAGCCGATGTCCACGACCACGATCTTGCCGCACCACTCGCGGGCGAGGAGATGCCCGCGGCGCGGACCCCCGAAGGTCACGGTGAGCTGGGCGCGCAGCGGGCCGTGCGCCTCGCCGCTCGACAGGTCGAGACCGGTGGGGCCGTCGATCGCGACGAGGGGCGCCGCGTAGGCGGCGACGCGCTCCGCTAGGGCGAGCACCTCGCCCCGCGCCGGCCCCGCGGCGCCGGTGCCGAGCAGGGCGTCGACC
>JBOHSA010000043.1:0-9494 GCA_050732995.1 Gemmatimonadales bacterium
CTGTCCTCGTAAGGTCCGACAAGGTCCGATTTTTCGGTTTTTCTTCCCGGCAGCGAACGACGCGAACTCGCGGTGAACTAACGCGTTGCCGGAAGATGGACTTTGCGAGGATGCGCTCTGGATCAGGAAAGTCCTGGTTCGGAGCTCACCGCACGCCGCCGTTCTGGCTGCGAGGCGCCGCAGCTTGTGCGCTATCCGTTTGGCGGTCCCAGTTCGATGGTGTCGATTGTGGTGTCGATTGACCCCGACTTTGTGCGACATGGCGAAAACCGATCCCGGCAGATCGCGCGGTCTGTCAACGAATTACCGATATAGTGCCGCAGTCTGTTCCCTGCGTGGGGTCCCTGATAAGCGTGAGGTCAGTGGTTCAACTCCACTCAGGCCCACTGGCGTTTACGATTAGAGACGTCGAACAAAGACGTCAAATACAGGCGTCAAACACATACGTCTAACGGAATCGTGGCGCGTCGTCCTTGGAGCCCGATGACCGACCTACTTCCCCTCCTCCTGCTGCTCGCCTGCTTCGCGGCCGGCCTCGTGCTCGTGCCGCTCGGACTGCCGGGCCTGTGGGTGATGGTGCTCGGCCTGATCGCCTACGGCTGGCTCACGGATTTCCGATCCATCTCCACGACGGTCATCGCAGTCTCGCTCGGGCTGGCCGTCGTGGGCGAGATCGTCGAGACGTGGGTGGGGTTCCGGCTCGCGCGCCGCTACGGCGCGTCGAGCCGGGCCGGCTGGGGCGCCCTAGCGGGCGGTCTGGTCGGCGCCGTCATCGGGGTACCCGTGCCGATCATCGGGTCGGTCATCGGCGGGTTCGTGGGGTCGTTTGTGGGTGCGGCGCTGTTCGAGTACTCGCGGGTCGGCCGCGCCGATGCGGCGGTCGGTGCGGGCTGGGGCGCGGTGCTGGGCCGGGCTGCGGCGACCGCGGCGAAGATGGCCCTGGGCGTGGCGATCGCCGTCGTCGGCCTGTTCGCGGCCCTCGGAGAATAGTCTCCACGCTTCACGGGGGCAATCTACTCCGGTATCTTCCCCTGGTATATGTCACGGCACCTCCTGCGGACCCTCGCGACATGCTGCCTGACCGCGGTGTATGCCTGCGGCGGCGGCGCGCCTCCCCCCCCGCCTCCCGCCGCGCAGCCGACGGGCGCCGCGGGTGCCCGCGCCCCGGGTACCGCCGCGCTGCCGGTTCGCGTGGTGAATACCAACGGTACCGCCTTCCATTATGTCGATTTCGGTAGCGGCATCCCGGTGGTGTTCGTTCATGGGAGTCTCGGCACGCTCGAGAGCTGGCGCGCCCAGCTCGACCCCTTCGCCCGCCAGTTCCGCGTCCTCGCCTACAGCCGCCGCTACCATCCCCCCAACCCGCAGCAGACCGACGGGCGGCCCTATACTCTCGCGCGGCACGCCGAGGACCTCGCGGCGTTCATCGAGCGCCTGGGGCTCGACCGGCCCCACATCGTCGGGTCGTCCTACGGCGCGTACGTCGCGCTGGAGCTGGCGCTCCGCCGCCCGGAGCTGGCGCGCTCGCTGGTGCTGGGAGAGCCGCCGATCCTCCCGTGGCTCGGGCGCACGGATGTGGGTGACTCGCTCGGGCGGGCGTTCGATGCGGCCGCGCTCGCGCCGGCCCGGCGGGCGTTCGCGCGGGGGGACTCCGTGAACGGGCTGCGCCGGTTCGTGGACGGCGTGAACGGCACCCCGGGGTCGTTCGATCAGCTCTCCGCGGAGCAGCGGGCGGCGCTGCTCCGCCTCGCGTTCGAGATGCGCCTCGAGCTGCGGGCCGACCCCGCTGCCTACATGCCGGCGCTCGCCTGCCGCGACATGGCGCGCATCCGGAGTCCCGTGCTCCTCGTCGTGGGCGAGCGCAGCTTGCGGCTGTTCCACGTAATCACCGAGGAGCTCGAGCGCTGTCTCGCGACCGAGCAACTGGTGAGCGTAGCGGGCGCCAGCCACGCCATGCACGCGGTGAATCCCGCGGCCTACAACGCCGCGGTGCTGGCGTTTCTCACCACGCACTGAGGCTTCAAGCGCGAGGTTCATCCCATGCTCACGACCCGCGCCGGTCTCGGCGCCCTGCTGGTAGCCGCCGGCTGCGCCACCAACCCCGCCACGGGCGCGCGCCAGCTCGTCCTGATCAGCGAGGGCCAGGAGCTCGCCATGGGGCTCGAGGCCGATCAGGCCATCGTCGCCTCGATGGGCCTGGACGCGGACAGCGCCCGCCAACGCTATGTCCAGGAGCTCGGGACCCGCCTCGCGCGGCGCTCGGAGCGGCCCGGCCTGCCCTGGACGTTCCGCGTACTCGACGACCCGGTGGTCAACGCCTTCGCGCTTCCCGGCGGCTACATCTACGTCACCCGCGGCATTCTCGCCCACCTCGACTCCGAGGCCGAGCTGGCCGCGGTGCTCGGCCACGAGATCGGCCACGTCACGGCGCGACACTCGGTCACCCGCCTGAGCACGCAGCAGCTCACCCAGCTGGGCCTGACGGTGGGCGTGGCGCTCGAGCCGGGGCTCCAGCGCTACGCCGCCCTGGCGGCGCAGGGGCTGGGCCTGCTGTTCCTCAAGTTCAGTCGCGACGACGAGCGCCAGGCGGACGATCTGGGTCTCCGCTACCTGCGGCGCACGCAGTACGACCCGCGCGAGATGCCGGGCGTCTACGTCATGCTCGACCGCGTGGGCCGGAGCGCCGGCGGCGACCGCCTCCCCGATTGGCTCTCCACGCACCCGAACCCGGTCGACCGCCGGCAACGGATCGAACGGGCCGTGGCCGCCCTGCCGCCGGACTCGCTCGGGTCGGTCGTGAATCGCGCGGCGTACCTGCGCCGGCTCGACGGGCTCGTGTACGGCGACAACCCGCGGGAGGGCTTCTTCCGCGGCGGGGAATTCAACCACCCCGATCTGCGGCTCCGGCTCGTCTTCCCGGCGGGCTGGAAAACGGCGAACCAGCGACAGACGGTGCTCGCCGTGAGCCCGCAGCGGGATGCCCTGGTACAACTGTCGCTGGCCCGCGAGGAAAGCCCGGAAGCGGCGGCGCGGGCGTTTTTCGGCCAGCCCGGGGTGAGCGGCATCCCGGGGCGCCTGCAGATTCACGGCCTGCCCGCCGCCGGAGGATCGTTCACGGCCACCGCCGATCAAGCAGGGGGAGGGGGAAGCGCCCTCGCGGGCACTGTCGCCTTCGTGGCGTATGACAGCCGGGTCTTCCAGCTCCTGGGGTACGCATCCCAGGGCCGCTGGGCCGCCTATGCCCCGGCGGTCGAGCGGACGATCGGCAGCTTTGACCGGCTCACAGACCCCGCGGCGCTGGCCGTGGAACCGTTGCGGCTCGACCTCGTCGCGCTGACGCGTTCCATGTCGCTGGAGGAGTTCGCGCAGCGCTACCCGTCGGCCGTGCCCTCCGCCACGCTCGCGCTGCTCAACAACGTGGAGCCGGGGGGGGGGGAGGGGGCGCGGTTTGCGGCGGGCGATCTGGTGAAGCGGGTCGTCGGGAAACCGCTGCCGCCGCCGTAGGCCGGCGCGGCTCCGCCGGCGTCATCGGCCCACGATGAGAAGCTCGCGGCTGATGGTCGTCGGGGACTGGCCGGCGGCGAGCACGGTGAGCGCGATTCGGTAACGGCCGGGGGTGACGCCGGTCAGATCCAGCGTCAGGGCGCGCCCGGCGGCCGGGCCGGACCACTCCGGAACCTCGCGCCACTGCAGCCGCACCGGCGCCCGCGGGGCCGACAGACCGAGCGACTCCGTCGCGCGGCGCAGCCAGCTCCCGCCGGTGCGCGTCACGGCGAGGTCGAACGTCACGACTTCACCCCCCGGATCCACCCCGTACAGCTCCCAGAAGAGGCCGAGCCGCCGGCCCGCCGGCACCGTCAGCGACCCCCGCACGCGCGGTATCACCGCGTCGAGGTCGCCGGACACCGAGTCCGAGGAGGAGGGGGGATGAGCGGGAGAGGGGGGGTCGTACACCAGGAGGTCGGACAGCGACACGCGCGTGGCGGCGACGGCCGGCCGCAGGATGGAGCGGGCTCGGGCGGCCCGGCGGTCGGCCCGGGCCAGGATCTCGACGCTGGCCAGCAGCGCGCTCCCGCTGGCGGTGGCGACGAGCACCCCGCGCCGTGGGGCCCGGAGGAGGTGCTGAACGACCGGTGGCTCCCGCGTGTCCTGCGCCAGGGCGAGGGCGGCCTCGATCGGCCGGCCGGCGAACAGAGTGTCCCCCTCGAGGTCGTAGGCGGCGACGACGAGCCAGGAAGCGCCGCGTCGAAACCGCGCGATCTGGTGCGTGACGGTGCCAAACGCGGTCGCGTAGAACGGCGCGTAGCGCTCGCGCGGACGGGCGGCCGCGAGATCCCAGTCGTCGGAATCACCGGTGGTCGGATCGTTGACCGCGCGGGCGGACGGGAGAAAATGAAAACCCGGCGTCCGCTGGTGGCCGACGATCACACGCTCGAGGGATCTCCCGATTTCGGGGCGCTCCTCGCTCCAGCGCACGGGCCACCCGAAGCGGATCATGATCTCCGCCTGATCGTCACCCCACCGCAGGTTGTAGGCGGAAAGCGCGTCCTCCCAGAGCCGTGCCATGGTCCGCCGGGCGTAGTGCTCGGTGAGCCGGTCGTTCCCCGGCAGCAGGAACAGGGGGCGAGCGAGCCACCAGGCCCGCGCCTCGACGGGTTGGCGCTGCGCGCAGCCGAGCCGCCCGTAGCGCGCGGCCGCCGCGTCGTCGAGGAGCAGCGTCAGATCGGACCAGCGGCAACGTTTCTCGGCCGGCATGGCGTCCAGGGCGGCGCGGAAGGCCGCCTCCGCGCCGGCGAAGTCTCCCGCTGCGTGAAGCGCGAACCCCGCGAGCGCGTCGCACCACCAGCCGGGGGAAGGGGAGGATGCGCGGCAGGCCCGCGCGACGTCCAGCGCGGCAGCGGCCCGGCCGTCCTCGACCAGGTAGCGCACGCGTTGTCCCGCGATCCAGCCGTCGCCGGGGAGGAGAGTGGCGGTGCTGTCGAGCGTGCGGATCAGGCGCGCCCGGGCTTGCCCGATCCGTGGCGGCTCGGGCGGCGGGTCCCCGGTCGCTTCGCCGTCGTCGTGCCAGAAGCAGAACCGTCCGATGCGCTCGTCGCAGCGCGCGCTGCCTCCCGATCGACCCCACGAGAGGGGGAGGTTCGCCCGCCGAGCCCGCTCGAACGCGGCCTGGGCGGCGCGGGCCGAACGCAGCACTGCCTGCGAGTCCGAGGAATGGGGGAGACTCGCAGGCAGTGTTCCCAGCAGCAGCAGGAGCAACGTCGGCGCAGCGACCGCGCCTACCTCCCGGCCCCCGCGGTGGACGGCTGGGGCGCCGCGGCGCGGGCGAGGTAGATCCCGTTGAAGAAGAACTTGAACGTGCCGTGCGGCTGGCCGCGGTTCAGAATCTCGGGGCCGAACAGGAACAGCCGCCCCTTGCCGACATCTGCTTCGGCGGCGGCGATGGCGCCTTTGAGGTACTGTTGGCCCCAGGCCCACCCGCTGCGCAGCGGTGTGTCCGTCGCGTACCAGGCGACGGCGCGCACGCCCTGCTGGGCGGCCTCAGGGAGAAGCTTCAGCGCCGGACTGTTATCGAAAAAGACGTCCGCCCACTCCCCCATGCCGTAGGCGACGGGGCGCGTGTTGTTCACCTGCACCTGGAGCACCGACCCCGGCACGTAGAACTTGGTATCGGGGAGCGGCTTCCCGGCGTCGTCCACCAGCTGATTGGCCACCGGCAGCCCGAGGTGGTGGCCCAGGGCGACGGAGCTGCCGATCGTGATGACCGTGCCGCCGTCCTGGAGGAATTGGCGCAGCTGCGGGACGGTCTTTTCGACGGTAACCCGGCCGAGGCGGTCACGGTATTCCGCGGGGATGCTCTGCGGATCCGGCGGGGTGCCGAACCCGCCGCCGCCGCCCCCTCCGCCAAAGCCCGCCCCGGCCTGGTCGCTCTCGGGAATCGCGCCGTCGGGGAAGACGAGCACATCGAACCGGGCGGCGAGCTTCCCGGCGTCGAGCGTCGGCGCGTAGACGACCTCGAACGGAAACTCGAAGCGCTCCAGGAGCCAGCGCGTCCAGCCGGAAGGCATGGAGCCGCCGTAGCGATCCCACAACCCGATGCGCACGGGGCGCACCCGCATCGTCCTGGCCGGCCGGACCGACACGCCTTCGACGGTGAGGCCCAGGCTGGCGGCCATGGGCCGCAGCTTCGCCGCCGTGGCGGCGCGGCCGGGGATGTAGATCGTGCCCGCGGGGTAGGTCTTGCCGTTCGCCCGCAGCGGCTCGGTCAGCCAGAAGACGTCCTGCTTGTCGGCCAGCAGGCGATTAGTGGCGATCACGGCGTCGTTCACCTGGTGGCTGAGCAGATAGCCGGTCGCCCCATCGGTGCGGGCGACGGTGCCGGCCGGCGGCGTGGCGAACGCCTCGATCGGCTCGAACGGGCCCTCGACTCCCTGGAGGACGCGATCGAACTGCACGCCCATCTGATAGGCCAGCGTATAGCCGGCGTTGTCGTAGGGCGGAATCGGCGGCCCGCCGGGGAATCGGAAGTCGTTCGGGTGATCCTGCGGCTCGAACATGTCCAGGATGTGGGGCCGGAACGCCTGCGCGGTCTTCACGACGTACGAGCCGGCGGGGTAGCGCTTGCCGGCCGCCTCGAACGCCGCGGTCGCGCGCTGCACCGTGACGCCGTTCCACCGCAGGGTATTGATGAACTTGGTGGCCGTGGGGAAATCGGGCTGATCGGCCGAGACGATGTAGATCTGCGGGTCCCGCAGGGTCGGATCGCGCAGCATGTCCCAATAGCGGCGCGGCAGGCCGCGGCCCCGCCGCAGAGCCGCGCTGGCGGCCGTGTCGGGCGCGGCCGCCTGCTTCACCGCCTCGATCAGCCTGGGGTGCATCGTCCAGGAGTCGCGGCTGCCGCGCTCGATCGAATTGCGCCCCATCCGGTAGATGTTGAAGAGCAGGGGCTCCCGGTTGCGCGAGGCGTAATCGAGCACCGCGTAGTTCGCCGTCACGGAGTAGTCGACCGACTGGCGGAAGTGCCAGCGTTGCGGCGTGACGGGGTAGGGGTAGTCGGCGCTCGGCAGCTGGCGGTCCGGCAGGAGCGGGATGTCGACGGGCGTGGGGTTGCCGATCGTCTCCGTGAGCAGGCCGATCATGTTGTGGAAGTAGGTGGTGGTGCGGAGCCCGCCGTTCCACCACGTGGAGTAGTTCGCGCCCCGGCGCATGGTGGCGCCCGGCTTGCCCTCGGCCACGAAGCGCCCATGCATGGCGGCGCCCACGGCGTCGATCCCCATCACGACCAGCGGATCGTAGTTGTAATTGAAGGGATCGCGGAACGGCGGGGCGAACAGCACGGCCCCCGCGGGGCCGGTCTGATGGTGATTGTAGACGATCTGCGGGAACCACTCGTGGTACAGGATGCGCGCCATGTTCTGCGTTTCGGGCTGCGCCACCATGTAGAAGTCGCGGTTGTTGTCGTGCCCGATGTACTTCTGGTAGAGCCGAGGGATGTTGCCGCTGTTGCGCTTGAGCGAGTCGGGCTCGCGCATGTACCAGCTGGACACGAGGTCCATGCCGTCGGGGTTGGCGTGCACCGCGAGAATGACGACGTCGTCGAGAATGCGCCGGGTTTCCGGGTCGTCCCGGCTCACCAGCTGGTAGACGGTCTCCATGAGCTGATGCGCGCCCAGCACCTCGGTGGCGTGCAGGCCACCGTCGATCCACACAACGGCCTTGCCTTCGGCGGCCAGGGCGCGGGCCTCCGCGTCCGTGAGCCCTTCGGCCCGCGCGAGTCGCCGCGCGATCTCCTGGTAGCGCGCCAGATTCCGGTGGTTGTCGGGTGAGGAGATGATCGCCATCAGCTGGGGCCGCCCTTCCGCGGTCTTGCCGATCTCGCGGAGGATCATCCGGGGCGACTCCTGGTCGAGCTTCTGCCAGAAGGCCTGGAGTTGCGTGTAGGTGGCGAGCCGGTAGTCGGCGCCGATGTCGAACCCGAGCGCCTCCTTGGGCGTCGTGACGCGCTGCGCCGAGGCGGCGGGCGCGAGGAGCGCCGCGAGCACGGCGAGCGTGATCGCCGGGTGCGGGCGCCGGAGCAACAACATGGTCGGCTGAGTCATAGTGGTCTTCCCGCTGGGCTGAAGGATCATGGCTGTGAGACGAAGCTTACGCCGTCCGGCGGGGGTCGGCCAGTCACCTTGCCACCCCAGCGAGACCGGATAGAATCTCTCCGCAGTTCTCTCGGTTGATCGTTCTCCGACTCGGTCGTTCCGTGACGCGCTAGCCAGGAGGCACCAATGCGCAGCATCCGCTGGGTCGTCCTATCGCTCGGTTTCGGCTGCGCCCGTGAGGCGCCGGCCCCGCCCGCCCGCCCCATGGGCCCGGCGGACGGCCACGCTGTCCACGTGCTCGCCCCGCACGTCGTCGCCGGTCAAGTGTCCGGGCCGTATCATCACTACTGCAAGGTGCTGTCGGCGGAGCCGGTGATCGAGTGTCTGATCTATCTCACCACGGACTCGACCGCGCGGCTCACGCAGGTCGAGTACATCGTCGCCAAGAGCATTACGCGGACCGACGCCGTTTCGCTGGACGATTGGAACCGGAACTGGCACGATCACGCGCAGGAGATCGCGACCGGGCGCGTGCAGGTGCTGGACCTGCCCCCGGCGGACGCCAAGAGCGTGGCCGATCTGGTCGCTACAACCGACGGCATCATCTTTCATCTCTGGGACCACGAGGCGAAAGTGCCGAGCGGCCGGGTGACGATCGCGCAGTCGGTGGGCCACGTGAACATCACGCCGAAGGAGAAGTTCACGGCCGCCGCACCCGGCGGGAACTGAGCGCGGCGGGCTCCTCGGCGGCAGCCTCCGGCTCCGCGCCCGCCGCCGCGCCGGCCGCCTGAGTGCTGAGCCAGATCCCCGGCACGGGGACGGTCACGACCACGTCTTCCGAGATGCGGGGAGGGCGGGCGGCATGGAGCGCGAACGCTTCCTGCAGCTCGGGCGGCGCGCCCCCGATGCCCCGCAGCGGCAGGGCGATGTGGCTCCCCACCACGCCCACGACGCGGTTCTCGACCAGGTCGGTCAGCGCGCGCCCGGTCAGCGGGTCGCGCAGCTTCGCGAGGGCGAGATAGCGCTGCCGGGGGTCCCCGGCCGAGATGATGGCGGCCGCGTAGTACACGAGATTGGCCCCGATATGGGCCAACAGCCGGCTCTCGCGCGGGTCGAGCTCCGAGCCCGCCCACAACGCCGCCAGGCTTGTCAGTTGCACACGGGACTGCGCGGGAAACACCAGCTCGCTGATGGTCGCCAGCCGCTTCCACCCGTCGCCGACCCGCCCTTCGAGGTGCAGCGTCTCGAACACCAACGTCCCGGAGCCGTTCTCCAGGGACAGCTGGCCGGGAAACCGCAGGGGATGCTGATGGAAGTCGGCGAGCCGGATCGCCCCGATCCAATGGGTCGCGCGAGGCGGCGCACCGGCCGGGACGGGGGGGGGGGAGGGGGGGGGGGGGGGTAGCG
>JBOHSA010000044.1:0-22593 GCA_050732995.1 Gemmatimonadales bacterium
GGGAGAGGCGGCGTGAACGCGGGCTCGCCCGGCGGGTCCGCCACGGCGAGCACGGGCCGGGCGGCGTCCGCCCGCACCGGCGGCGGGGGGGGTGGCGCATCCACCGCGCGGACGATGCCGATCACCCGGCGGCGGCGCACGGGAACGACCACCCGGGCGCCCGGCACGACCGCCCCGGCGAGGGCGGGCGGAATGAGGTACGTGTAGCCCCGGGCGACCGGGAGCGGGAGAACGACTTCGGCGAAGCGGAGAGGAGGGGCCGCTGTGCCCGCCGTCATCGCCGCCGGACGCCCAGCCCCGGCTCATCCGGGAGCCGGATCTGCCCGGCGTCGATCGTGGCGCCCGTGAACGGGTCGTTGGCCGTGAGCGCGGCACCGTCCAGATCCGCCGCGTCGACCAGCGGCGTGAAATGCGCGGCCGCCGTGATGCCGAGCGACGACTCGATCATACAGCCCACCATCACGAGCATCCCGTGGGCGCGGGCCGTCGCGATCATGCGCAGCGCTTCGCGCAACGACCCGCACTTGGCCAGCTTGATGTTGATCCCATCGGCCGCGGCGGCAACGCGCGGGATATCCGCCGCCACCAGGCAGCTCTCGTCCACCACCACCGGCATGTCGGCCTCGCGCCGCACGGCGGCGATCCCGTCGAGGTCCTCGGGCGGCAGCGGCTGCTCGAGCAGCTCCACGCCGTAGTCGCGCAGCACCGGCAGCATCTGCCGAGCGCGCGTCACCGTCCAGCCCGCGTTGGCGTCTACGCGGATCGGCTTGTCGGTCGCGTCGCGGATGGTACGGAGGATCTCCTCGTCGCGCTCCGTCCCGAGCTTGATCTTGAGGATCGGATAGGCCTCAGCCTCGAGGACCTTGGCGCGCAGCCGCTCGGGCGTGTCAAGTCCGATCGTAAAGGAAGAGACGGGCGCTTTACGGGGATCGAGGCCCCAGAGCCGGTAGAGCGGCTGGCCGAGGCGCTTGCCCACGAGGTCGTGCAGGGCGGCCGAGAGCGCCGCGCGCGCCGCGCCGTTCTTCGGCACCACCTGGGAGAACCGGGCTTCGGCCGCCTCCAGCGCGAAGGGATCCTCCGGGAGGTGCGGCTCGAGCCGGCGCAACGCGTCCAGCACGGTGTCGGCCGTCTCGCCGTAGTAAGCCGACGGATCCGCTTCGCCCCAGCCTTCCAGCCCGTCACCGTCGGTCAGGCGCACCCACACAACCCGGTAATCGCTCGAGCCGCCGCGAGCGATGACGAACGGATGCCGGGTTGTCAGGGTGATGACGTCGGTGGCCAGCCTCACAGCCATTTGTTCTTGTGGAGCCACCAGAGCATGACCGCGGACACGGCCGCCATGCTGCCAAGCGCCCAGTAGAAGCCGAGGGGATGATCGGCGAGCGGCAGCCGGTTGAAGTTCATGCCGTAAATGCCGCCCACCACAATCAGCGGCAGGGCGATCGTCGACACGATCGACAGTTGCTTCATCACCTTGTTCATCCGGTTCGAGGTTTGGGAGAGGTATGTCTCGAGCACGCCCGCGAGCAGGTCGCGCGTCGTGTCCAGCGACTCGGTGATCCGGATGGAATGGTCGTATACGTCCCGGTAGTACAGCTGCGTCTCGGATCGGATGTAGGTGCAGGGCCGGTTGGTGAGGATGTTCAGCACTTCGCGCAGCGGCCCGATGTGGCGGCGGAATCCGAAGACCGCCCGCTTCGCCTTGAAGATCTCGTGGATCAGGGTCTCATCGAACGCCTCGAACAGCTTCTGTTCGAGGCCGTCCACCAGCTGATTGAGCTGCTCCACCAGCGGGAAGTAGGCGTCCACCGCCTGGTCGATGATGCTGTGCATAGTGGCCTCGGCGCCCCGCGCGAGCAAATCGGGGTTGCGCGCCAATCGCTCCCGCACCACGCCGCAGCTGTGCGACGGGATGGCGTGCACGGTGACGAGGAAGTTCTTGCCGAGGAAGAAGTACAGGTTGACGGTCTCAAGGTCGAAGGGGTCAGGCGTGCCTTCGTCGAACCGGATCCCCGCCATCACCACGAAGACGTAGCGGTCGTACTCCTCGAGCTTGACGCGGGTGCCGGGCGACAGCGTGTCTTCGACGGCCAGGGGGTGGAACTGGAACACCTTCTCGAGCAGCGCGTGTTGGTGCATGCTGGTGCTGTCGATGTCCACCCATAACTCGCCTTCACCCGCCTGCACGATCTCCTTGATGCGCATGGGGGCGAGGTCGTGCTCCAGCGTGCCGTCGGGGCGCCGGTAGAGGCTGACGGGCCAGTGCTTGGAGGCCTGGGGTTGCGCGGCAGTCGCGGTCACAGCTGTAGTATACCGGCTCAGGCCAGGGCGCGCACGTGCGCGCGCGCGCCGGCGGCGAGCAGGTCGAGCCGATAGCCGCCCTCGAGCAGACCGACGACGGGCGCGGGGCGGACGAGCCCGCGGAACTCCACGGTCCACTCCGCCAGGTCATCCGGCTCCAGGGTGAAGCCGCCGAGCGGATCGCCGGCCAGCGAGTCGAACCCCGCGGAGATGAGCAGGAGGTCGGGCCGAAAGCCCGCGAGCGCCTCCCGCACCGCGGCGCGGAGGTCACCCACGTAGGTCCTCCGGGGGAGGCCCGGCGGCCGGGGCACATTGAACACATTCCCCACGCCCCGCTCGTCCGCCGCGCCGGTGCCCGGATACCAAGGGTACTGGTGCAAGGACACAAACCGGATCGAGGGATCCGCCTCGACCAGCGCCTGGGTCCCGTTGCCGTGGTGCACGTCCCAGTCCACGATCAGCACCCGCTCGCAGCCGAGGTGACGAGCGTGGCGCGCGGCGATCACGACATTGTTGAGCAGGCAGAACCCCATCGCCCGCTCGGCGAGGGCGTGGTGCCCCGGAGGGCGGGTCGCGCCGAACGCGGTACGTTCTCCGCCCCCCCTCCCCGACGCGAGGACCCGCTCCACCGCCGTGATCGCCACGCCGGCGGACGCCAGCGCCGCCTCCCAGCTCCGCGGGCCCATGATGGTGTCGGGATCGAGGGCGCCGCCGCCGACCTGCGCCGTGTCCTCAAGCGCGTCCAGGTAGCGCGGGGAATGCACTCGCTCGAGCGCGCCCCGGTCGGCCGGCCGCGCCTCCACCCACGTCACCTGATCGCGCAGCGCCGGTTCCCGCAGCCCCGCGAGCACGGCCTCGATCCGCTCGGGGCGCTCCGGATGCCCCATGCCGGCGTTGTGGTGACGGCAGGCGGGGTTGAACGTGACCGTGGTCGTCACAATCAGTTTTGGAAGTGGCGGCTCTGCAGCAGGTCCCGGATTCGCTCGACCTCCGCCCGCATCTCCCGGCGCACCGCCTCGAGCTCGGCGATCGTGCGGCGGTGCCGCCGCCAGAACACGACCACTGCCGCGGCACCGGCACCGCACACGCCCCCGAGGGCGACGAGCAGGGGCCGGTGGAGCTCCAGGCCGCCGAACACGAGGAGCACCGCGTCGAGCAGCAGGAACCCGACCGCCACGGTGGTGAGGGTCCTGCTGGGCCGGAGCCGCTTCACCACACCGGGCGGCGCCAGGCCGGCAGGACAATGAAGGCGCTGTTGGCCCGCGCCCCCAGGGTACCGAGCGTGACGGACTCGTCCATCACCTGCGCCCCGCGGAACTTCACAATGTAGTCGTCGGGCGTCACCCGCCGCTTCAGGGCCTGCTCCAGCGCCTGGCGCTTCAGGGCGCCGACCGTGGTCGCTGGATCGACCGCGAGGAACACCTGGTCCCACACGTCGGTCACCATCACCCGAACGGCGAACCGCTCGCCGACCGTGGTCATACCACCTCCACGCTCGACGCCAGGGGCAACGTGGAGAAAAAGCGGTCCAGCGGCTGATCGAAAAAGAGGGTCGACGCCCGCACCCGGGTCTTCCCATCGACTTCCACCGTGCTGATCGCGATTTCCTCTCCCCCTTGCCCGCACAGGACGAGGAACCCCGGGCCCTCCTTCTCGGGGAACGCGCTGGCGTGGGGTACCCGCTCGGCGAAGAACGCCTTCGCCCGCTCGAGCACCTCCTGGGGGGGCAGAGCAACCGTCACCGTATGGGTCATCGGCCAAAGATAGGCTCCAGACGATCAGGCTGGCAGAGCCTTTGCCAGCGTGAGCGCCCGCTCTGCCGGATCGGCAAACTTCGATTGCCCGAGGACCGGCACGCAGGTTGCTTAGCCCGGCAGCGAGGGGTTAAGCGCCTCGGGGAGTGCTCAAACAGACCGAATCCAAGGATTGGGAGGTCAGATCTCGGTCGAAGGCAACGTGCTCACGATCGCCGGCTCGAAGCAGCAGCAGGCCGAAGAGCGGACCGAGCGGGTGCATCGCTATGAGCGCAGCTACGGGGCGTTCGAGCGGGCGTTGACGCTCCCCGAGACGGTCGACGCCAACGGCATCAAGGCGGCCTACGCGCACGGGGTGTTGACGGTCACCCTGCCCAAGGTCGAGAAGGCCACGCCGCGACAGATTCAGGTGGAAGTGGCGAAGGCCTAGTCGGAGCGTCGTAGTCGGAGCGGCCCCGGGGGACGCGGGGCCGCTTGTCACTTGCGCCGCCCGAGGAGCTCCCGTAACCGCTCTTCCACCTGCGAGTTCGGCACCGCCACCGCCCCCGCCTCCCGCGCCGCCCGCAGCTCCTCCGGCCGCACGTGCGCACCGAACGCCAGCACGGCGATCCCTCGCCCGACGAGGGTTCGGACGCGAGCTGCGCTGTCGGCCGCGCCGAGCTCGACCACCGCGACGTCGCACGGGGCGTCCTCATCGGCTATCTCCGCGCCGGCTGCCTGGGCCACCGCGGCGAGCTTGGCGCGGAAGAACAGGTCCCGCGTCGAGACGCACACGCGCTTAGGCATCGAGCGGCTCCACGGTGACGACGGCTTCCCGCACCTTGGGCCGGCGCCAGAAATCAAGCAGGGACGCGCGGCGCGGGACGACGAGGACGGCCTGGCCCGGCGGTGGCTCGTCCAGCCCGTCGAGCACCAGAAACAGCGGGGGAGACGCCCCGGGCGGCGGCGTCACCCGATATCGCCGCCCATGCCACGTGACTTCCACCGCCGTTCGCAGCCCGCTGCTCGGGGCCTGCTCGACGAAGACGTCGTCGTCCACCTTGTACACGCCGTCCGCAACCCGCTCGCCGGAGCGGTAAAACGCGGGGTCGAACCGCTCCCCCTCGTGCCGGGTGAAGTTCTGCTCCGTCGCCCAATCGAAGGCCTCCAGCGCGCCCACGCTGGCCCGCCACTCGAGATGGTGCCGCAGCTCGTGGGTGAGCGTCTCCCACGCCTCCTCCCGCCAGTCGAACTCGCCTTCGCTCAGCCGGGCGAGCGCCTGGAACGAGCCGTGATACAGCACGACCCGGGACTGGAGATCCGTCCCGCTATCGCTCCATTCCATCGGGATGCACTCGCCCAGCGTGTAGATCTCGGCGCGGACGGGATGGGGCACGGTCTTCGGGCTGACCTCGACCGCGAGGATCCCGTCGAGGTAGGTGGGGGGGACTTCCTGCAGGAGCCGCTGGACGAGCTGCTGGAAATCATCGAGCCGCATGGGTAACCGCGGTCACCCGGCCAGCTTCTGTTTCAGGTATTCCACCAGCCGGTCGCTGGCGACCCGATCCTGTTTCAGGGAGTCGCGATCCCGCACCGTGACCGTCTGATCCCGGGTGGACTGGCCGTCCACGGTGATCCCGAACGGGGTGCCCGCCTCGTCCTGGCGGCGGTAGCGCCGGCCGATCGAGCCACCGTCGTCGTAGAACACGTTGAACCGGCGCCGCAGCTCGTCGAAGATCCGGCGCGCCAGCTCCGGCATCCCGTCCTTGTTCACCAGAGGAAACACGGCGGCCTTGAGCGGGGCGAGCCCAGGGTGGAGTCGTAGCACGACCCGCTTCTCGCCGGCGACCTCTTCCTCGTAGTATGCGTCGACCAGCACCACCAGCGCCGTGCGGTCCACGCCCGCCGAGGTCTCCACGACAAAGGGGACGAAGCGCTCGTTCGACGCGGCGTCCACGTACTCGAGCTTCTTCCCCGAATGCTCCTGGTGCCGCGACAGATCGAAGTCGGTCCGGTTATGGATCCCTTCGAACTCCTGCCAGCCGAAGGGAAACTCGAACTGCACGTCGTAGGCGTCCGTGGCGTAGTGCGCCAACTCTTCCTTGGTGTGCTGATGGAACCGGAGCTTCTCCTTCCGCACGCCGAGGCCCTCGATCCACCGCATGCGCTCCTGGCGCCAGAACTCGAACCACTCGCTCCCCGTACCCGGCTTCACGAAGAACTGCATCTCCATCTGCTCGAACTCGCGGGTGCGAAACGTGAAGTTCCCGGGCGTGATCTCGTTGCGAAACGCCTTGCCGATCTGCGCGATGCCGAAGGGAATCTTCTGGCGGGAGGACTGGAGCACATTCAGATAGTTGACGTAGATCCCCTGCGCCGTCTCGGGCCGCAGGTAGATCACCGCCGCCGCGTCCTCCACCGGCCCCATGAACGTCTTGAACATCAGATTGAACAACCGGGGCGCCGTCAGCGTCCCCTTGCTGCCGCACACGGGACACTGCGCCGTGGGCTCGCCCGGCGTCCCCTGGATGCGCGGGTCGTCGGACCGGAACCGGTTCTTGCACTGCTTGCAGTCGACCAGCGGGTCGGTGAACCCCGCGATGTGGCCCGAGGCGTCCCATACCTTGGGATGCATGAGAATGGCCGCGTCCAGCCCCTCGATGTCCTCCCGCTCGTGGACCATCGAGCGCCACCACCGCTCCTTGATGTTTTTCTTGAGCTCGACGCCCAGGGGCCCGTAGTCCCAGACGGAGCCCAGACCCCCGTAGATCTCCGAGGATTGGAACACGAACCCGCGCCGCTTGGCGAGCGACACGAGTTTCTCCATGGTGTTGTCGGATGGGGGCATAAGAGGCGGGAAGATAGGAACCCGCTAGGGGCGGGGCAACCCGACGGCCTCGCGCGTCGCTTGCTCGGCGAGCGCCGCGATGCCGGGGGCGTCGAGCAGCCGGCCTCCGGCATCGACGAGATGCAAGCCGACCATGTCGCGCACCGTTCCCGCGATCACCACCACTTTCTTGCGCGCCGCCTGGGCCCGGCGCACCACCTCTCCCGGTGCCTTGCCGGCCAGCGAGGTCCGATCGAAGATCCCTTCACCGGTCAGCACCAGGTCCGCCTTGGCGAGCGCCGCGTCGAACCCCACACGCTCCAGCACCCACTCGGCCCCGGGCATCAGTCCGGCCCGGGCGAAGAACACGAGCCCCGCCCCCAAACCGCCAGCCGCACCCCCGGCGGGCAGCGTGGCGAGGTCGGGACGCCCGTGCTCACCGAACAACCGGCCCAACCGCTCGAGACCAGCGGCCAGCCGGTCCACGTCCTGCGGCGACGCCCCCTTTTGGGGTCCGAACACCGGTGCCGCGCCGTCCGAGCCGACCAGCTGAGTCGTCACATCCGCCAGCGCGATCACCCGCGCCGCCGGCGACCACCCCTGGTCCATGGTCGCGAGATCGACCAACGCCCCACCACCCTCGGCCACGGGCTCGCCAGCCGCATCCCGGAAGGTCCACCCCAGACCCCGCGCCGCCCCGACCCCGCCGTCCACCGTGCTGGTGCCGCCCAGGCCGACGATCACCGTCTTGGCGCCCCGCTCCCCCGCCTCCCAGATCAGCTCGCCCACGCCGCGGGAAGTCGTGATCAGTGGACGACGTTCTGCGGGCTTGAGAAGCGCCAGGCCGCAGGCGGCGGCGCTCTCCAGAATCGCGGTCTCGGGATCGAGCCAGCCCAGCTCCGCTGCAACAGGCTTCCCGAGCGGCCCGGTCACCCGGACCCGTTCACGTAGGGACCCAGGTTGCAGTACGGCGTCCAGCAGCCCGTCCCCGCCATCAGCCACGGGACAGCCGAGCACGGTGGCGTCCGGCAAGACACGTCGCACGCCCACTGCTAGTGCATCGGCGACCCGGCGCGGGCTGAACGTGCCCTTAAAGGAGGCTGGAGCGGCCAGAACCGTAAATGTCATGCAGAACGCTCGAATTCATGCATTATGCTCGTATTCATGCATTATGCTAGGGTACAAAAGCTCGTGGTGCCACCGATCATACTGTTGTGACGTAAGTTACAGCACAGGCACCGTTCTTGCTCATTTTTGTGCCCAGAACATCTCTGTCCAGGGCAAACCGTCGGCGACGGCGGGGCGCAAAGCCAAGGGGTCTCGGCGGTGAGCGAGACGGCCCGGCTGCCAGAGAATCCGGCAGCGGCCCCGTTCCTGGTAGAGAGCAGCGGGGCCGTTTCATTTGTTGCGCCTCGCGACCGAATCGTACCGTTCACATCGGGTTCTAGGGCGCACGATGTCGGACGGGCGGTAACCCCCTGGGGGAAACCCCAGGGGGTTTTCACTTCACCAGCCGCAGGGTGTCCCGGGCGACCAGCTTCTTCAGCTCCAGGGGCAGAACCCACAGCTCGCCCCGCAACCATTTCGCGGTCTGATCCCGGTAATGTGGCGACAGCGGGTGTCCCGATTGCCCCCCTGGGAGGATGAACCCTCCGCCTGGGCCGTCGACGTCGCCGAGATCCACCACATGTCGCAGCGAGGGACCCCAGGTGCTGCGGAACGGCGGCTGCCCTCGGCTCGAGCTGGAGACATTCACGGTGAAGTTCCCGCCTGCGGCCGCGAGCGGGCCGACACTGAACCGCACCAGCCGCCCAAGCAAGGGTGTTGCGGCGAGCGGGTGCTCCATCACCGTCTCATGCACGCGGCCCCACGGCGCCACATCTCCGCGGTCCAGAACGTGCCGCATAGCCAGCCGGCTCAGCGTCTGCAGGTCTTCCCGATCGGACGTGCCCGCGTGGTCGAACCACGGGCTCTCTCCGCGCGCCAGCCAGCGATGCAGCGGCCACGCGGGCCAGTAATCGGTCGCATCGTCCTGGAACGTGAGCCTCTGCAGCTCCCGGTACCAGGCCCAAAACAGCGTCGGCTCGATTGCCTCGACGTGCATGGCGCCGGTCCACGATCGGAGGCGATCCGCGAGATCCGCCCGACCCGCGTCCAGGGCGGCGCGCGCGGCCAGCCCCTTCATGGCCCGCCCGAACGGGTCGACAACATCGAGCTGGTGTCGCGACACCGACACCGCCGTTGCTGGAGAATCGGCCTGGAGCAGCTCGCGAATCCGCTGGGCCCGATAGGGCAGATCCCAGCTGCGCGTCAGCACGAACGGAAACGCCGGACCCACGATCCGATTGTTGGCCGTGACGATGAACCCCTCCAGCGGGTTCAGGGCACGGGGCAATTCCTCGCTCGTGAGGTAGCGCTCCCACCTACCCTCCTCGGTCCAACCCCTAGTTGGGGTGATACCGTCTCCCCCCCCCCTGCGCCGTACAGGCACGTAGCCTGCCAAGACGTAGGCGATCACTCCGGTTGCGTCGGCGTAAACAACGTTTTGCTCGGGGCTCCGGAACGCTCGGAGCGCTGTGGCGAAGCTCGCCCAGCTGGTCGCCCGCGCCATCGCGACCAGCGCGCCCAGCTCGTCCGACCCCGCGTCCTGCCCTACCCAGCGCATGGCCAGGGCGCGATTCGAATCCAGCCCATCCCCCGCGTCCACCAGCGGTCCGTGGCCGGTGCGCCGGCGGGCGTACACCACTGGTTGGGGTTCACCCTTCACGTTGATCGTCTCGGCCACCACCTCGACCGTGGCCCAACCCGCCGCGGTCCGATATCGAGTCGAATCGGGCGAGAGCTGCTCCACCACATAATCGACGTCGTCGACCATGCCGTTGGTGAACCCCCAGGCGACGTGCCGGGTGTGCCCCAACACGACCACCGGGGCCCCGGGGATCGTCGCCCCGACGACCTCGTACCCTGGTGAGTGAGCGCCCACAAGGTACCAGACCCCCGGGGCCCGGAGGGTCAGGTGGGGGTCGTTGGCGAGGATGGGCTTGCCGGAGGCGGTGCGGCGACCGGCGATGACCCAGGAGTTGGAGGCCGCGGGTGGGGGTGGGGTCCGGCCAGGCCCTGTCCTCAAGGGCAGTCCAGCGCCGAGCGCCGGCGTTCTGCGAACGCAAGGCGGCTGGCACGGGTACCCGGCGACGATGACCGGCGCCGTGTCGGGGTATTCCGGAACCAGCTCCGCCGCCCGCGCCGCGCCCAGCTGCCGGGCGGCGGTGGCCAGTTCCAGCTCGTCCCCGCTGGAACGGAGGTCCCAGGCTTGGAGCACCCCGACCTCCTGGGAATGCAACGGCTCCCAGGGCTCCGGCGCATGGCCCAGGAGGCGGAATTCGAGAGCGCGATTGCCCCGTCCGAGCCAGGCGTTCACCCCCCGGGCGTAGGCCGCTGCCAGTCGGCGGCTTGCGGGTCCGATCCCCGCCCAGCGGGCCAGCGCGATCCGGCGGAGCTCGAGCTGGCGAAGCGCCCGGTCGCTCGCCACCGTCTGCGCGCCGAACAGCTCGCTGAGCCGCCCCTCCGCGGCATGGCGCAGGAGGTCCATCTGCCACATCCGGTCCCGGGCGTGCAGGTAGCCGAGGGCGGTGAAAAAGTCGGAATCGGACGCGGCGAGGACATGGGGGACCGCGAGCGAGTCCCAGAGGACGACGACCGAGTCGCCGAGCCCCGCGACCGGCTCCCGGCCGCCGAGCGGCGGCAGGCTGGACCCAAGCCAGAGGCGCGCGGCCCCGAACAGGGTGAGCACCACCACTCCGGCGATCCCGAGGATCCCGAGCGCGCGCTTCACGTCACTTCGATGATTTGATCGCGGCGCGTGCCGACGCTGACGTAGCGGATCGGGGCGTGGGCGAGGTCCTGCAGCCGGTCGAGGTAGGCCCGGGCGGGCGGGGGAAGCTCGGCGAGTCGCCGCACCTGGACGAGGGAGCGCTGCCACCCGGGGAGCGTTTCGTAGACCGGCTCCACGCGCGTAATCCGCTCGCTGTCGGCCGGCATGTTGTCGCACTCCGCGCCGTCCAGCCGGTACCCCACGCAGACCGGGATCTCGGCGAAGGCATCGAGCACGTCGAGCTTGGTGACGGCGAGCCCGGTGAGGCCGTTGACCCGGACGGCGTAGCGCACGACGACGGCGTCGAACCACCCGCAGCGCCGAGGCCGGCCGGTGGTCGCCCCGAATTCGCCACCGAGCTCGCGGATGCGCGCCGCCACGCCCGGCTCGGCCTCGGTGGGCAGCGGCCCGTTCCCCACGCGGGTCGTGTACGCCTTGACGACGCCCAGGACGGCGTCGATGGCCGTGGGACCGATTCCGGCCCCCACCGCCGCGCCTCCCGCGGTCGTGTTCGACGAAGTGACGTAGGGATAGGTCCCGTGGTCCACGTCGAGCAAGGCGCCCTGCGCGCCTTCGAGCAGCACCGAGTCGCCCCGGGCGAGCGCTTCGTACACCACCCGGCCCGCGTCGATGGCGAGCGGCAAGAGGCGGGGCGCGAGCCGCGCCAGCAGGGCCGCGTGCTCCCGGGGGTCCGCCCGCTCGGCGCTGCCGAGCAGCTGGAGCACGGCGTTGGCCGCGTCGACCCGCTCGGCGACGAGCGCCTGGGCGTGCGCCGGGTTGCGCAAATCGCCTACGCGAATACCGCGCCGGCCGTACTTGTCCTCGTAGGTCGGCCCGATGCCCCGTCCGGTCGTGCCGATCTTCTCCCGGGTCTCACGGGCCCGGTCCAGCAGCTTGTGATAGGGGAAGGTGAGGTGCGCCCGGTCGGAGACGTACAGCTTGTGATCGAGTTTCACGCCGCGCGAGGCGAGAGCGTCGAGCTCCACGAAAAACGTGTCCGGGTCCAGCGCCACGCCGTTGCCGACGATGCACATGGCGCCCTGCAGGATCCCCGAGGGGATCTGGTGCAGCACGAACTCGCCCCCGCCCGCCCCCGCGGTGCCGGTGTCCACGGTGTGCCCCGCGTTGGCGCCGCCCTGGTAGCGCACGACGAGATCGGCGCGCTCGGCGAGCACGTCGACGATCTTGCCTTTGCCCTCGTCGCCCCACTGGGCGCCCACGACGACGACGCAGTGGGTTTTCGGTCCGAACATGGCGCTGCCTCGCAAGAAAAACGCCCCGGGGGACGGGGCGTGTGTCTCCTCTGCCAAAAGCTAGAGGCGGGGCGGGGGGCAGTCAATGCGCGCCGGCGTCAGTCACCCGCCACCAGGGCGGCGATCCGCCGGCGCTCCGGCTCGGAGAGCGGCGGGAGCGGAGCTCGGACGGGGCCGCCGTACAGCCCGACGGCGTCCATCGCCGCCTTGATCCCTGCGGGCCCGAATCGCCCGTTGATCTCTTCGTCGAGCGGCACGAGCCGTTCCTGGATGACCGCGGCGCGGGCCCGGTCCCCGGCCGCGAACGCGGCGTAGAGCGCGACGCACTGACGCGCGGCGAAACACCCGATCGCCACGATCCCGCCCGTGCAGCCCAGCTCGAGCGCCGCGCAGAGCAGCGAGCCCGATCCGACGAACAGCGCCCAGCGCGGCGCCGCGTTCCGGTAGGCGGCCAGGTGCTTCAGGTCCCCCGATGAGTCCTTGGCGCCGATCACGTTGGCGTGGCCGGCGAGCGTGGCGATGAGGTCGGGCCCGAGCGCCACATGGGTGTACTTGGGGATGTTGTACGCGAGCACCGGGACCGAGCTTGCATCGGCCACCGCCCGATAGTAGTCCGCCAAGCTGGCCGGGGAGTGCGCCGGGCCGAAATAGCCCGGCGGCCGCACCAGCACCGCGTCGGCCCCCGCCGCCGCAGCAGTCCGGGTCAGCGCGACCGCCTGCCGGGTCGATTCCGCCCCGGTCCCCACGACCAGCCACTTGTCCTCGGGCACGACACGGCGCACGGCGGCCACGATCGCCTGCTGCTCCTCGGCGTCGAGCAGCGGGGCCTCGCCCGTCGAGCCGCCGACGATGAGACCGTCCAGGCCCTCGGCGAACAGGCGAGCGGCGTTGCGCTGCAGGTGCGCCAGCGCGACGTCGCCCGTGGCGGGGTCGAACGGCGTCGTGATGGGAGCGAAAACCCCCGCGAGCGTCCGCACCGTCACGAGGGCGGCAGCATACTCGAGAGATCGTCCGTGAAGCCGGCGGGCTTCTCCTCGGCCGGTGCCGGCACCCCGGCGACCTCCGCCGTCCCCGCGACGCGGGAGCGGCGGCGCAGCGTGCGCATCTGCAGCTCAAAATCGGCCGGATTGGACGACGCAGCCACGGCCGTTTCGTAGGTCACCGTCCCGTCCGCCGCCAGCTCCATGAGGTGCTGGTCGAACGTCTGCATCCCGTACTGATCGCGGGCGTCCCGGATATAGTCGTGAATCTCCCCGGTGCGGTTCACGTCCTTGATCAAGTCGCGGACCGTCCCGGTACAGATCAGGATCTCGAGCGCCGCCGCCCGCCCGTGGCCGTCCGCCCGGGGGAGCAGGCGTTGGGAGATCACGGCCTGGAGCGCCTCGGCCAGGCGGAGGCGCGCGATTTCCTGCTCCTCGGGCGGGAACAGCGCCACAATCCGGTTCACCGTGGTGACGGCGTCCGGCGTGTGCAGCGTCGAGATCAGCAGGTGGCCGGTTTCGGCCGCCTTCATCGCGGTGTCGATCGTCTCGGCGTCGCGCATCTCGCCGATCAGGATCACGTCCGGGTCCTGGCGCAACGCCGCCCGCAGTCCCATACGGAAATCGTCAGTGTCCACCCCGATCTCCCGCTGGGTGACCGAGCTGTTGAGGTCCCGGTGCAGGAACTCGATCGGGTCCTCGAGCGTCAGCACGTGCTTGTGCTTGGTCTGGTTGATGTGATGGATGATGGCAGCCATGGTCGAGCTCTTCCCGGAGCCCGTGACGCCCGTGACCAGAATCATCCCCCGCTCCGCCGAGCTCACGGTCGCGAGGACCGGAGGCAGCTTCAGGGATTCGAAGGAGGGGACGTCGAATGGAATCACCCGCATCACGATCATGAACGACGAGCGCTGCCGCAGGATGCTCACCCGGAACCGCCCAATACCCGGCATCCCCCAGGAGCAGTCGTAGTCGCGCAGGCGCTCGATCCGCGCGCGGTCGTCCTCGCTGGGGATCAGGCGCAGGGCGATGGCCTTGGTTTGCTCCGGGGTGAGCCGTTGCTTGGTGAGCGGGACGAGCTTCCCGTCAATGCGCGCGCGGAACACATCTCCCGCTTTGATGTGGAGATCGGAGGCGCCGCGGTCAACGGCGGCTTTGATGATCTTTTCCATTCAGTACCCGGCCTCCACGTCCACGACGTTCATCAAGGGGGTGCCTGCAAGATAGCGCCGGATGTTCTCTACGATCAGCCCCGTCTCGCGCTCCCAGAACCGGGCGGTTACGGCGCTGACGTGCGGGCTGACGAGCACCCGGGGGTGGCGCCAGAAGGCGTGGCCCGGCGGGAGCGGCTCCGTGGCGAACACGTCGAGCGCGGCGCCGCGCAGGCGCCCGCGGTCCAGCAGCTCGAGCAGGGCGTCCTCGTCGAGCAGGGACCCGCGCGACGCGTTCACCACGATCGCGCCCTGGGGGAGCCGGTCGAGCACCGCGCGGCCCACCGCCCCGATCGTGTCCGCCGTGTGCGGCGCGGCGATCACCAGGACATCGCTTTCCGCCGCGAGCCGGGGCAGGTCCGCCGGACCGCCGACCCAGCGAACGCCCGGGAGGGCGCCGCGCTCGGGGTGGCGCCGCACGCCCGCCACCGGCATGCCCAGGGCCAGCGCGCGGCGCGCCACGGCGCTTCCAATCCCGCTCGCCGTCTCCCCCGCCCCCAGGACTCCCCTCGCCCGCCCCCCACCCAGCCCCAGCACCCCCACCCGCAAGTCCCGCAGCTCAGCGACCGGATGCCGCAGGTCGGCGAATTCGTCTTTGAGCCAGCGCCCCGCGCGCTGCGCATCGATCATGAGATCCAGGCCGCGGGCGAAGTACGCCACGGCCGCGAGCACCCAATCGGCGATCGGCTCGGCGTGGACGCCGGCCGAGTTGGTGAGGACGATGCCGGTGCCGCGCAGGTGCGGCAGGCTTGAGCCCACCCCGGCGGTCCCGCTGTGGGCCC
This sequence comes from Gemmatimonadales bacterium, assembly GCA_050732995.1. Classification (GTDB taxonomy): domain Bacteria; phylum Gemmatimonadota; class Gemmatimonadetes; order Gemmatimonadales; family GWC2-71-9; genus JBOHSA01. Next base: position 14,959 of record JBOHSA010000044.1, read on the forward strand.
AGCGCAGCGTCGGCCGGGCGGCGGTGACGACCGCTGCCGGGACGCCGTACCCGAGGTAGATCTCGGCGCCCCGTGCGGCGGCCACCGACTCCGGGCTCCCGGAGCCACCATCGCCGTCGGAGGGCGCGGGCGCCGCGACCTCGACCACCTGCCAGCCGCCTCGCTCCCCGCTTTCCAAGGCTCGGCGAATCGCCGCGACCGCGGGGGGCGGAACGCGCCAGGCCACGCGGGGCGAGGCCAGGTCGACGACGAGCCGGCGGGTCACTCCCCGGTCGAGACCGTCCGCACGCCGGCGTGGTGCAGCAGAGCGAGGATCGCCTGGTCGTGCAGACGCTTCGGCCCGCGCAGCTCGAACTCGATCACGAGATCCACGTTTTCCCGCCGGTTGGCCTGGCGGACGATGTCGAGCCCGGTGCGCTGGACGATGGTCTCGAGCTCCTCGACGACGGTCGGGTCGGGCCGCGCATGGATCGTCACCTTGCTCTTTGCGGCCTGGCGCTCAACGAACACTTCCACGCGCCCCAGCCCCTGGAGCACGAGGATCACGATCAGGGTGGTGCCGAGCGCCTCGAGGTAGTAGCTGGCCCCGAGGGCGACGCCGATGGCGGCGACGACCCAAATGGTGGCGGCGCTCGTGAGCCCCACGACGGCCCCGCGCGCGTGGAGAATCGTCCCCGCCCCGATGAAGCCGACGCCGGTGACGATTTGCGCCGCGACGCGGGTCGGATCCGCGCTCGTCCCCGCCATGGCGATGGAGAGCTTGGTATAGAGCGCGGACCCGATGCAGATCAGGATGTTGGTGCGGAGTCCCGCCGGCTTGCCGCCGAGCTCGCGCTCGAGCCCGATCGCGCCGCCCAGCAGCGTGGCGAGCACGAGCTGGAACATCAGCTCCAGCCGGAAGACCTCGATCATCCGGCCGACCAGCTCCCCCATCAGTCCGCCACGGGCGCGAGGAGCCCCATCCGCTGCCGCACTTCGGCGATCGTCCGGCGCGCGATGACCCGGGCCCGCTCCGCCCCCGCGCGCAGGAGGTCGTGCACCCGCCGCGGCGCCGCCCGCAGCTCCGTGGCGCGCTCGCGGATGGGCGCAAGCCTCGCTATCATATGGTCCGCCAGCACCCGCTTGCAGTCGAGACAGCCCCATCCCGCCGTCCGGCACTTGTGCGCCACCTCCGCCTGGACGGCCGGAGGCGAGAAGCCCTGGTGGATGGTGAAGACATTGCAGATATCGGGGTTGCCGGGATCCTTGCGGGTCACGCGGGCAGGATCGGTGGCGGCAGGCCGAAGCTTCTCCCAGACCGTCTCGGGCGCGTCGAACAGGCCGATCGTATTGCCCAGGCTCTTGGACATCTTGGCCTGGCCGTCGAGTCCCAACACCCGCTTGGCGGTCGAGAGCAGGGCCTGCGGCTCCGGGAAGAAGCCGTCGCCGAAGCGGGCGTTCCAGCGCCGCGCGATCTCGCGCATCAGCTCGAGATGCTGCAGCTGGTCCTCGCCGACCGGGACGAGCGCCGCCTGGTAGAGCAGCACGTCCGCCGCCTGCAGGACGGGGTAGTTGAGCAGCCCCGCGGGGACGCTCTCCTGGCGCTGGGCTTTGTCCTTGAACTGCGTCTGCCGCTCGAGCTCACCCAGCGGCGTCACGGTGGTCAGCAGCCAGTTGAGCTCGGTGTGCTCGGCGACGTGCGATTGGACGAACACGATGCAGCGGTCCGGGTCGAGCCCCGCGGCGAGCAGGCCGACGCCCATGTCCAGAGTGCGGCCCGCCAGCGTGGCGACGTCGTAGGGTTGGGTGATGGCGTGCAGGTCCACGATGCAGAACAGGCAATCGTGCTCGTGCTGCAGGCGGACCCAGCTCTGCACCGCGCCGAGGTAGTTGCCGATGTGGAGCTCGCCGGACGGCTGAATTCCGGAGAAGACGCGCGCCATGGGCTCACAAGCTATGCCGGGGAGAGGGGGCGCCGCAAGGTGCGGGACATCAAAGACTTAGTCGACGTCGCCCAGCGCGCCGCGAGCCGCGCGGCGACCGCTCTGCGCTCAGCCCGCGTCCCGGCGCCGGGCGCGTGGATCGAGAAGGGCGACCACGATTTCGTCACCGAGGCGGACCGGCGTGGGGGAGCGGAGGACCTCTTGCGAATCGTGGTCCCGCTCGTGAGGAGTGTATGAGCTCGCCGCTCGTCGAGTGCGTCCCGAACTTCTCCGAGGGTCGTGACCCCGCCGTGCTCGACGCGCTGCGGGCCGCGATCACGAGCGTGCCCGGCGCGAAGCTGCTCGACGTTCAGGCCGACGCCTCCCATCACCGCTCGGTGTTCACCTTCGTGGCCCCGCCCCAGGCCGCGGCGGAGGCGGCGTTCCGCGCGATGCGCGTCGCCATGCAGCGGATCGACCTCACCCGGCATCAGGGCGAGCACCCGCGCATGGGCGCCACCGACGTCGTGCCCTTCGTGCCCGTTCGCGATGTCACAATGGAAGCCTGCGTCGCGCTCGCCCGTCAGCTCGCCGACCGGGTGGCCCGCGAGCTGGAGATCCCGGTCTACCTGTACGCCCGGGCGGCCACCCGCCCCGAGCGGGAGCGGCTGCCCGACATCCGCAAGGGCCAATTCGAGGGGTTGCAGGAGCGGATCGGCACCGACGCCGCGGCCGACCCCGACGTCGGGCCCAGGCGCATCCATCCTACCGCCGGGGCCACCGCGATCGGCGCGCGGCCCTTCCTGGTGGCGTACAACATCTACCTCGACACGAGCGACGTTACCATCGCCAAGGACATCGCGAAGGTGATCCGCACGTCGAGCGGCGGGTTGCCCGCGGTGCAGGCGTCGGGGTTCGAGGTCGGCGGCCAGGCGCAGGTCTCGATGAACCTGCTGGACATTGACGTCACCTCACCCGCCACCGCCTTCGCGGCGGTTGAGGCCGAGGCGCGGCGGCGCGGCGTCGGGATCCGCAATAGCGAGGTCGTCGGGTTGATCCCGGAGCGCGGCATTCTCGACGCCGGGGCGGCGGCGCTGAAATGCCCCGATGCTGCGGATCATCTGCTCGAGGCCAGAATCCGGGCGGTCGAGGGTCCGACGCTGGACGGGTGGATCGAGGAGCTGGCGGGATCGAGCCCGGTGCCTGGCGGGGGGAGCGCGGCGGCGCTCGCGGGGACACTGGCCGCGGGGCTCGTGGCGATGGTGGCCCGGCTCACGATCGGGCGCACGGCCTACACGGCGGTCGACGCGCGGGCCCGCGAGATCCTCGACGAGGCCTACGCCCTGCGCGCGGACCTCCGGCGCCTGGTGGACGAAGACGCGGCGGCCTACGGCAAGGTGAGCGAGGTCTACAAGATCCCGAAGGACGATGAGGAGCGGACGACGCAGATCGACGGCGCCCTGCTCCATGCCGCGCAGGTGCCGCTGGAGGTGGCGCGCCGAGCGGCGCGGGTCGCGCGCCTGGCTCGGGAGATCGGAGAGATCGGCAACAAGAACGCCCGCAGCGATGCTCGGGTGGCGGTGGAGCTCGCGGGCGCCGCGCTCACGGGCGCACTCGAGAACGTGACGGTGAATGTGGCATCGTTGTCCGACGCGCGGAAGGGAGCGGAGGTGGCGGCGGAAGCCAAGCGGTTGCGCGTCGGACTCAGCCGGCGGTCGTGAGGATTCTCGGCGGCCCGTCGTTCTGCTCGATCGCCACGGTGTGCTCGAAATGCGCCGAGAGCGATCCGTCGGCCGTGACCACCGTCCACTTGTCGTCCAGCGTGCGGATCTCGGGGCCGCCGATGTTGACCATCGGCTCGATCGCGAGGGTCATGCCCGGCACGAGGCGCGGTCCCCGGCGGGGCTTTCCGTAGTTCGGCACCTGGGGCTCCTCGTGGAAGCTCGCCCCGATGCCGTGGCCCACCAGCTCGCGGACCACCGAGTAGCCCGCCCCTTCCGCGACTTCCTGCACCGCGTGCCCAATGTCACCCACGTGGTTGCCGGCCTGGGCCCGGGCCAGCCCTGCCGCCAGCGCCTCGCGCGTCACGCGCAGCAGGCGCTCGGCCTTGGGGGTGATCGCACCCACCGGGAACGTCGCCGCCGAATCGGCGTGCAAGCCCTCGAGCCACACGCCGACGTCCACGCTCAGCAGGTCACCGGCTTGGAGCACACGGCGCGGGGAGGGGATCCCGTGCACAACCTCTTCATTGATGGAGGTGCACAGGGTGGCAGGGAAGTCGTACAGGCCTTTGAACGAGGGGCGCGCGCCGGGGTGGCTGCGGATGAACTCTTCGGCCAGGCGATCGAGCGCCTCGGTGGAGACGCCGGGACGGACGTGGTGGGCGATCAGCGCCAGGGTCTCCGCGACGATCCGGCCGGCGGCCGCCATCGTCTCGATCTCGCGCGGCGACTTGATCGTGATCATTGCCCGAGGATCCGCTTGATCTCCTCGGCGATCTGTTCGATGGTGCCCGTGCCCGGGACCCGGTGTACGTTGCCGCGCTGCGCGTAGTGGGCGATCAGCGGGGCGGTGTCGCGCTGATAGACCCGGAGCCGGGTGGCGATCGCCTCGGGGGTGTCGTCCGTCCGGCCTTCCTCCAAGGCGCGGCGGTGCATCCGCCGGACCAGCTCTTCCTCTGTCACGTCGAGCAGCAGGATGTGGTTCAGCCGCTGGCCGCGCTCGGCCAGCGTCTTGTCCACGAGCTCGGCCTGGGCGGCGGTACGCGGGAAGCCGTCAAAGATCGCGCCGTTCTTGGCCTCGGGCTTCACGAGCTCATCCTTGATGAGGCCCAGGATCACGGCATCCGGCACGAGCTTGCCGGCGTCCATGTACTTTTTGGCGTCCCGGCCGAGCGGGGTCTTGGCTCGCACCGCCGCGCGGAGGATGTCGCCGGTCGTGATTTTGGGAAGCCCGAGGCGCTCGGCCAGGATCCGGCCTTGGGTGCCTTTGCCCGAGCCCGGCGCGCCGAGAATGAGAATGAACACGCAGCCCCACCCCCTCGGCGCCTAGAAGCGCTGGCGCCCGCGGAACTTTACCCGGCCTTCCTTCATGAAGCCGTCGTAGTGCCGGAGGAGCAGGTGCTGCTGCACCTGCTGGACGGTGTCCAGCGCGACGCCGACGACGATCAGCAGCGCGGTGCCGCCGAAGCCGAACGGCATGTTCAGCACGTTGAAGATGACGATCGGCATCATCGCCACGGCCGCGAGGAACAGCGACCCCGGCAGCGTGATGCGCGACAACACGTCGTCGATGTAGTCGGCCGTCGCCGCCCCCGGCTTCACGCCCGGAATGAAGCCGCCCTGCTTTTTCAGGTTCTCCGCCAGGTCGACCGGGTTGAAGATGATTGACGTGTAGAAGTAGGCGAAGAAGATGATCAGCGCCGTGCTCGACAGGACGTACAGCATCGAGGTCGTGTTGAAGTACTCGGCGATCTGCTTGAGCCACGGCGTGCCGACGAACGTGGCGAGGGTTCCCGGCACGATGATCAGGGACTGGGCGAAGATGATCGGCATCACGCCGGCGGAGTTGATCCGCAGCGGGATGAACGTCTTCTGGCCCTCGCGGATGCGGCCCCGCCCCATCACCTTGCGGGGGATCTGAATGGGAATGCGCCGCGCGGCCACGGTGACCGCCACGGTAAAGCCGACCACGGCCACCATGACCGCGAGCACGGCGAGCAGCTTGATGAACGGCAGGGTGCCGGTCTTCAGGGCCTCGAACGTCCGCAGCGCTTCCGGCCAGATCCGCTCGACGATCGAGAAGAAGATCATCAGGCTCATGCCGTTCCCGATGCCGCGCTCGGTGATCTGCTCGCCCAGCCACATGACGAACACGCCGCCGGTGGTGAGCGTCAGCACGGTGGTCATCCGGAAGCCGAAGCCGGGGTTCGCCACCGCGTCGACGCCGCCCGAGTTGAGCTGCTCGCAGAACAGCGCGAACCCGTAGGCTTGGAAGATGCAGAGCACCACGGTGAGGTAGCGCGTCCACTGGGTGAGCCGCTTCTTGCCTTCCTCATCGCGCTGCATCTTCTCGATCACGGGGAACACGGGCCCCGCGAGCTGGAACACGATGCTCGCCGAGATGTAGGGCATGATCCCGAGCGCGAACACCGTTGCGCGCGAGAACCCGCCCCCGGCGAACAGGTCGTACAACCCGAACAGAGTGCCCTGGCCGGTCGTCTGGAGGAAGCTCGCCAGCGCTTCGACATTCACCCCCGGCGTGGCGATGTGCGCCCCGATCCGGTAGATGACCAGGCACAGCAGGGTGAACTTGATCTTGTCCCAGAGCTCCGGGACCTTCATCAGATTGGGAATTCCGGGCGCCGTCACCCGCTCACCCCTCGATCTTCCCGCCGGCCCGCTCGATCTTGCTGCGGGCCGAGGCGGACACCGCCACCCCTTTCACCACGAACTGGCGGCTCACCTCGCCCATCCCGAGCAGCTTGATCGGATGATCCGGCCGTCGCACCAGCCCTGCTCCGAACAGGGTATCGGGCGTCACCTCGATCCCCTCCGCCAGCGTTCCCAGATACCGGACGTTCACGACCTGGGCCGGTTGCCGGAAGGGGTTGGTGAACCCGCGCTTGGGGATGCGACGAATCAGCGGCATCTGGCCGCCTTCGAAGCCGGGACGGGTCTGGCCGCCGCTGCGCGCCGTCTGTCCCTTGCCGCCTCGTCCGGCCGTTTTCCCGATCCCCGAGCCGGGGCCGCGGCCTTTGCGAATGCGCGCGCGGTGCGAGCCTTGGGGGGGCTTGAGGTCGTGGAGGGCGAGCCGGGGGAGCGGAGCGGGAGCGGGCGCGGCCGCCTTGCGCGTCCGTTGGCCTTTCGCCTTCGTCGCCGCCATTGCTACTTCCCCTCCTGCTCGAGCGTCGCCTCAATCAGGTGGCGCACCTGATGGAGCATCCCGCGGAGCGCGGGGTGATCTTGCTGGACCACGACGTCCTGATGGTGCTTGAGTCCCAGCGCTTCGAGCGTCCGGCGCAGGCGGGCGGGATGGCCGCTGCCCGAGCGCACCTGCCGGATCCGGAGCTTCCCCTTCCCCACCGGCGGGAGCGCCCGGTCCCGGCCGGGCTTGCGCTTGCGGTACTTGCGGGTCGGGGGCTTACGCGCCATGGGTGGCCCCCTGCCGGGCCCTGTAGGGGATCGTGTCCACCTCGATGCCCCGCTCCTTCGCCACGCGCCGCGCCGTCGTGAGCCGCTGGAGCCCGTCCATCGTGGCCCGCACCATGTTGTGCGGGTTGGTGGAGCCCAGGCTCTTGGTCAGGATGTCCCGCACGCCGGCGCATTCGAGCACGGCCCGCACGGGGCCGCCGGCGATGACGCCGGTGCCCGACGCCGCGGGCTTGAGCAGCACCCGGCCAGCGCCGTGGTTGCCGACCACCTCGTGGGGGATCGTGCCGCCGGTGAGCGGGACATCGGCCATCCGGCGGCGGGCCGCCTCAACGGCCTTACGCACCGCTTCACTGACCTCGTTCGCCTTGCCGGTCGCGATGCCTACGCGCCCTTGCCCGTCGCCGACCGCCACGAGCGCGTTGAAGCTGAAGCGTCGACCGCCCTTCACGACCTTGGCGACGCGGTTGATCGCGATGACGTTCTCAACATAGCCGTCGCCTTCGCGCTGCCGCTCGCCCGTGTCGCCGCGACCGCCGCGTCCCCCGCCTCCCCCAGGCCCCCGGCCGCGACCGCCCCCACCC
>JBOHSA010000045.1:0-1961 GCA_050732995.1 Gemmatimonadales bacterium
ACGGTCTGAGGACGATCACTGTGACACAGTAGGACTGCAGTCGCGCGATCACTGCCGCTGGCAGCCTTCGTCGATACGGAGCTCGCGTACGGACAGCGGCGCTTGCCGCGACACGCCCCGCCGGCCAGCTTGCAGTGTAGGAGCAACCCGGTCGCAAGCCGTGCGCTGATGAGCGGTCCGTGTTTTCCCGATGCGACGCGCGAGAGCGATCTCGAGCGCGTTCTGGCGATCCTGCGCCCGCTGGCCCTCGAACTGGGCGGCCCCCGGGCCCTGCGCGCGGTGGCGCCGACCGCTTCGCTGGAGCGGGACGTCGGCTTGGGCAGCCTCGAGCGCGTCGAGCTGCTGCTGCGGCTCGAGACGGAGTTCGGCCGCGAGCTGCCTGACCGCTTCCTCTTGCTCGACACGCCGCGCGACATCGCGCAGGCCCTCACCGAAACCGTCGCCATGCCGCCGCCGCGCGGAGCGCCGCGTGCGGCCGCCCTCCCCGCCGTCCCCGTGCTCCCCGCCGCCTCCGAGTCCCCCGACGACGCCGCCACCATTTACGAGGCCCTCTGGCGCCGGGCGTTGGCCGACTGCGACCGGCCACACGTGTACCTGTACGAGCCGGACGGGCGCGTGGAGGAGATCTCCTATGGTCGTCTGTGGGAGGAGGCCGCCCGCGTGGCGGCGGGCCTGGGCGAGCGCGGGGTCGAGCGCGGGGAGACCGTCGCGCTCATGTTACCCACGGGGATGGATTTCCTGCGGTCCTTCCAGGGAATCCTCGTGGCCGGAGCGGTTCCCGTCCCGCTCTATCCGCCGGTGCGACTGGACCGCCTGGAGGAATACCTCGTCCGGCAGGCGGGCATCCTCGGGAACGCCCGTGCCCGCTACCTCATCACGATCCCCGACGTCATGCCGGTGGCGCAGGTGCTCCGCAAGGCCGTGCCCGCGCTCCGCGAAATAGTCACGGCCGACGAGCTGGCGCGGCTGCGGTGGCCGGCGGGCCGGGCGAGGGGCGCGGCGGGTGACCCGGCGCTCGTCCAGTACACCTCGGGGAGCACGGGCAACCCGAACGGGGTGCTCCTCACCCACGCCAACTTGCTCGCCAACATCCGCGCGATTGCCGCGGCCGTGGAGCTCAAACCCACCGACGTGGCGGTGAGCTGGCTGCCGCTCTACCACGACATGGGGCTCATCGCCTCCTGGCTCTGGTGCCTCTACCACGGGGTCCCGATCGCCCTCATGTCCCCGTTGTCGTTCCTCGCGCGACCGGAGCGGTGGCTCTGGGCCATTCACGAGCGCGGCGCCACCCTCTCCCCGGCGCCGAACTTCGCCTACGAGCTGTGCGTGCGGAAAATCCCGGACACGGCCCTGGAAGGGCTCGACCTGTCGTCGTGGCGCTGCGCCTTGAACGGCTCCGAGCCGGTGAGCCCCGACACGCTCGACCGTTTCGCGCGGCGGTTCGCGCGCCATGGGTTTCGGCCGGAGGCGTTCATGCCGGGGTACGGGCTCGCCGAGAGTACGGTGACGCTCTGCCTGCCGCCGGTCGGGCGCGGCCCGGTGGTCGATCGCGTCGCGCGCGTTCCCTGCGAACGGAACGGTCGCGCCGAGCCGGCCGCGCCCGAAAATGGCACGGCGTTACGCTTCGTGTCCGTCGGGTCGCCCCTCGCGGGGCACGAGGTGCGTATCGTGAACCAAGCCGGGGAGGAGCTGCCGGAGCGGGTGGTGGGACGTCTCGTCTTCCGGGGGCCGTCGACGATGGCGGGTTACTTCCGGAACCCCGAAGGGACCGCCGCCATCACGCTCCCGGGCGGCTGGCTCGACAGCGGCGACCTGGCCTACCGCTCCGAGGGGGAGCTGTACATCACCGGGCGCCGCAAGGACCTGATCATCAAGGGCGGCCGCAACCTGATCCCGCAGGAGATCGAGGAGGTCGCGGGCTCGGTCGAGGGCGTGCGGAAGGGGTGCGTCGTGGCCTTCGG
>JBOHSA010000046.1:0-9110 GCA_050732995.1 Gemmatimonadales bacterium
ATCTCGCGGCGCCGATCGACGATGCGCGCCTGCGCCCGCAAGCCGGACAGGTAGGCGTTGATCCGGGCCTGGCGCAGCTGCCCCAGGAGACGCTCGCGTTGCGCGGCGCGTTGCGCCAGCCAGGCCGCGGAATCAGCCGACCGGCGGCTGAGCACCTCCACCACGAACGACCCGCCGTCGCCATGGATCGCCGGGCTGCGCTCTCCGACGCGCAAGCCGAACGCGGCGCCCACCACGAGCGGCTGGCCCACGAGGAAGCCCGCCGGCGCGCCACGCGAGAACGGGCCGAGCGTTTGGACCGGCACACCGTGCCGCGCCGCCGCAGTCGCCAGCGCCTCGCCCAGCCGGAGCTGGCGGACGAAGCCCTCGGCGCGCGGCCGCACGATCGCCGCCTTGCGCTCGAGCCGGGCGGCCTGGAGCACGGTGGGGCGGACCTCGGCGAGGGGCGGCACGCCTGCCGGCACGAGCGAGTCCAGCCGGAACACGTAATACGCCGCCGGCGCCTCGATGACGGGACTGGTCTCGCCCGACCCGGCTTCGAACGCCCAGACGCTCACGTCGGGCACGATCCGCCCCCCGAGGAACGCTCGCTCGCCTTCCACCACGCGGCCGCGCTCCAGCGGCGGCCCCAGCCGGCGCGCCGCGCTGTCGAGGGCGGCGGGGTCGGTCTGCTCCGAGCCGAGGCGGTCCAGGGAATCGGCGCGCGCCTCCACGGCGTCCAGGTGGGCACCCACCAGCTCGATGGGAATGAGAATGTGCCGGGCGCGGACCGAGTCACCCCGCGTCTGCTCGATCCGGATCAGGTGATAGCCGAAGCTGGAGAGCACCGGTGGCGAAACCTGCCGCGGGCCCAGCCCGCGCAAGCCGGCGAGAAACCCAGGGTCGAAGCCCGGTTGGCTCCGCTTGAACCAGCCGAGGTCGCCCCCTTGCGCCGCACTCCCCGAGTCGGCTGACTCCCGCCGGGCCACCTCCGCGAACTTTGTCGAGTCTGCCCCCGGGCCGATCTCCGCTCGCAGCCGGCGCGCCCGCGCGAGGGCGGCGGCCGTGTCGGCCGCATTGGGTCTGCGGTCGAGCGCGACGTAGCTCACGAACGCGACGGCGGGCCGCCGATACTCGTCACGGTGGTCCTCGTAGTAGCGCTCGACCTCCGCATCCGTGACCGGAGCGTCGGCGTCCGCCACTTGCTGCGGCCAGAACGTGGCCACCGCCACCCGGACCGAGTCATGCTCGTCGCGGTAGAGCTGCCACAGCTTCGCGTCCGGTAGGTAGACGTCCGCCGTGACGTACTGCGCGAGCTTGACCTGCGGGATCTGCTCGCGGTAGCGCGCCTCGAGCGACTGGAGAAACGTCGGGTCGGCCGTCGCGAGAAACCGCTGGTACTTCGCGATATCGAATTGGCCATCGGTCTGGAAGTCGGGGAGCTGAAACACTTCGGGTGGCGGTTGGCTGCGCGCCATGGCGATCACTTCCTCATTCGTGGCCGCGATCCCGAGCCGGCGATACTCGTCCTGCAACAGCGCGGCTTGAATCAGCTGTTCCACCACCTGATCCTGCAGCTGGCGCTCCTCCTCCCGCGTCAGAGGCGCCGCGCCGCGCCGTTGGCGGTACTGCTCATACGCCCGCTGGACGGCCTGCTGGTACTCGGGGATCTGGACCTCGTGTCCGTTGACCTTGAGGACCACATTCGCCCCAGGCCCCAGGATGTCCATCACCTGGCCATAGGCCAGCCAGCCGATGAACGAGAAGGCCAGGATATAGAAGACCCACTTCGCGTTGGCGCGCATCGTGCGCATCATGGCGACACGGACTCCATCCGGTGGAAAGGAGGAAGGGGCATAAGTCTAAGAACCACAACGAGCAAACTCAAGCGAGCCGAAACGAATCTGATTGACAGCACCGCCGGCGAAACACTATCTTCGTCCAATTCCCACAAAGACTTAGGCCGTGGCCTACACCAGCGAGATCGAAAAGCTCGAAAAACGGTGGCTGGAGAACCCCAAGGGGCGCAATTTCGCCCCGCTGGCGGACGCCTATCGCAAAGCGGGAGAACTAGATAGGGCCATCGAGCTGTGTCAGAGCGGGCTCTCGCTCCACCCCGATTACGTCAGCGCCCACATCGTGTATGCCCGCTGTCTGATCGATCAGAAAAACGACGCCGGGGCCGAAGAGGTGTTCAAGAAGGTCCTGGAGCTCGATCGGGAGAACATCATCGCACTCAAGGTGTTGGCCGAGATTGCCGACCGGCACAAACGGCCGGACGAGACCGTCGTGTGGCTCTCCCGGCTGCTCGCCGCCGACCCGATGAACGGCGATGCGGCGGAGGCGCTCGGGCGGGCCAAAGGGAGGGCCGCGCGCGCCGTCAAGCAGAGTGTTTCGGCGGCGGAGCCGGTGGCCCAGCTGGTGCCCGAACCCGGGGTCGTCCACTTGAAGCCTGCTCCACTCACCGAAGCCCCCACGACCGCGATGGGGAAGCCCGACTTCGCAATCGAGCACACGTCGGTCGAGCCGGCCCCGCCTCCCCCCTCCCCGCCGCGCCCGCCCTCGCCCCCTCGCCCCTCCGTCGCGGGGGCCGCGCCTGTGGCGGGTGGCGGCAGTGTGGGGGAGCTCGAGACCTTCGATGGCAGCATCGACATCGACGCCGCCGCCCACGCGGCGGCGAAGGCCGAAGGTCTCGAGGTGCAAGAGGACGTGGAGCTCAAACCGCAACGGATCGAAGTGGAGGGATTGGCGCACACCCAGTACGAGGGGAGTGGGATATTCAAGCGGGACGTGTCTCAAGCGCCGGAGTCCGCGCCGGCGCCTCCCTCGCCTCCCGCTCCCTCTCCAGTCGGGTCCGAGGACGAGGAGCTGCCGGAGATCGACCTGCCCCTGATCATGCCGGAAGACCTGGAGCCGGTGGCGCAGGCCTCGCTCCGGTTCCCGGAGCCACCGGCGCCGCCTGCGCCGCCTCCGGCACGGCCGCGCGGCACCACGGCGCCGGTCGTGGACGACGACGGCGCAGCCGATACGGCCGCGCTTTCGCGGGCCGAGCCGGTGCTGACCGAAACGATGGCGGAGTTGTATCGCAGCCAAGGCCATCCGGAGGATGCCCTGCGCGTCTACCAGGCCTTGCTGGCGCAGCGACCGGGCGATGCGCGACTCCAGGCCAAGATCGACGCGCTGACCGGGGACAAGAAACGCGGGGCCTCGAGCGGGCAGTCGGTGGGTGCGTATCTGAAGAACATCCTGCATGGTGTCCCGGCTTCCCGGGCGACCGGTCCGCGCCCGGTGCCGGGATCCAGCCTGGAGAGCGCGTTCGCGGGCGTCGCGCCCGAGCCGGAGGTCGAGGACAACTTGGCCGAGCCACCGGGAGCGCCCACGCAGCCAACCGATGAAGCGCTCTCGCTCGACTCCGTTTTCGGTGACGAAGGGGCCGGGGGCTCTCTCCCCAGTGCACCGCCTCCGGCACTTCCGTCCGCGTTGGAGGCCGCCGCGCCCCGCGGTGGTGGAAGGGCAGGAGGCAGCGGGTTTTCCTTCGACGAATTCTTCAACGCGCCTGCACCGGGCGGCGCCGCGGGTGGCGAAGGCGGGGGGGGGGGGAGTGTCGCCGGCGGCGCCAGACCGGGAGCGGCACCGGAGCCGGGTCGCAGCTCCGGACGGCACGCGCGGCCGCCCACCGACGATGAAGGAGATCTGGATCAGTTCCAGTCGTGGCTCAAGGGTCTCAAATCCTAGTGCACATCGCCGTTCTGAACGGCCCGAACCTGAACCTGCTCGGCGCGCGCGAACCGGAACTGTACGGCCGCGCGACGCTGGCCGAGATCGAGGCGACCACACGCGCCCGGGCGCGCGCCCTCGGGGTCGAGTGCAGTTGGACCCAGACTAACCATGAAGGCGAACTGGTCGACGCAATCCAGGCGTTGAAGGATCGGGCCGACGGCGCCGTGATCAACGCCGCGGCGTACACGCATACGAGCCTGGCCGTGCGGGACGCCCTGCTCGCCGTGCGGATCCCCTTCGTGGAGGTCCATCTGTCGAACATCTTCGCGCGCGAGCCCGAGCGCCGCCGGTCGGTGCTCGCCGATCTGGCCGTCGCGGTCGTGACGGGGTTCGGTGCCGAAAGCTACCGGTTGGGACTCGAGGGGCTGGTGGGCTATCTCCAGTCCCGCCATGCCCGTTGACCGACGGCGGGAGCGACTCGAAGGGCTCGTCCGGCTGCTGGAAGCGGAAAACCTGGATGCCCTGCTCGTGACGGCCCGGCCCAACGTGCGATACCTGACCGGGTTCAGCGGCTCCGCCGCACTTGTCGTGGTGACTCGGGCGGACACGCTGCTCGTGACCGACTTTCGCTACGACGAACAGGCCCGGACGGAGGCCGGTGCGGTGGCCCGCGTCGAGGTGGAGCGCACCAACGTATGGGAGCGGTTCCTGCGCGAGCTACCCGGGCTGGGACCGCTCGAGCGCATCGGCTTCGAGGCTCACACCGTCACCGTGAAGGAGGCCGAGCGCCTCCACGAGGCGGGGGTGAGGGGCGGCGGGCGCTGGACCTGGAACCCTACGACCGAGCTGGTGGAGCGGCTGCGTGCCCGCAAGGATCCCGGTGAAGTGGCGGCGATCCGCGCGGCCGCGACGCTGGCGCTGGAAGCGCTGCGGCGCACCCTCGCCGTTGTGCGACCGGGGCTCACGGAGCTCGAGATCGCAGGAGTCTTGGAAGGCACGTTGCGCCGGCTGGGGAGTGAAGGGCACCCCTTCGCGACGATCGTGGCTTCGGGCCCCCGCAGCGCGCTGCCCCATGCGCAGACGAGCCGCCGCACGGTGGCCGCCGGGGAGTGGCTCTTGCTGGACTTCGGAGCGGTGGTCGACGGGTATTGCGCCGACATCACGCGCACCGTGGTGGTTGGGGCGCGGGCGACCGACGCGCAGCATGCGTTGTACGAGCTGGTGCGCACGGCCCAACAGCGGGTGCGCGAAGGAGTGCGGGCCGGGATGCCCGGGCGCGACGCCGACGCCCTGGCGCGCGACCTGATCGAGGCCCGGGGCTTCGGGGACGGCTTCGGCCACTCCACCGGGCACGGCCTGGGCCTCGAAGTGCACGAGGCGCCGCGGTTGGCGAAGACGGTCGCGGAACCGCTGCCCGCAGACGCCGTTGTCACGGTCGAGCCCGGCGTGTACCTGGCGGGGCAGGGGGGGGTGCGCATCGAAGACGATGTGCACCTCAGCGGCTCCGGCCCAGTGCTCCTGTCCGACGGCAAGACCGAGCTCGTTGAGCTGACGTGAAGTCGGGAGCAGGACGGAGGTTGGGGCCGGGGGACGGGAGCGGCGTTGACGGCTTGGGCCGTCCGGGGTCTATTGGGGGCGTATGAATCTCGCGATCATCTCCCAGCTGGTGCAGATCCTGAAGGACGCGCCCGAGGTGGGTGCGATCGAGATTCGGCGCGGCCTGTTCGGCACCTGGTCCTCGATCCGGGTGTCCAAGGCGGGTCATCCCGCCACGAACGCTGGCCACATCTTGGTGACGCAGCCGGGGGGGGGGGGGGTGGGGAGGGGGGCGGGGGCCTCCGCACTCCCCTCCCATCTCGGGGCTCCGGCCCTCGGGGGGGGGGCGGGTGGGGAAGGCTCGGCGCCGGCGGCGCCGGCGACGCACCTGCTCGAGATCAAATCGCCCATGGTCGGGACATTTTACGCCTCGCCCGAGCCGGGGGCGCAACCGTACGTGAAGGGTGGCAGTCGGGTGACGGCGGGGCAGGTGGTTTGTATTATCGAGGCGATGAAGATCATGAACGAGATCGAGTCCGAGGTCCAAGGCGTGATTCGGGAGGTCTGCGTGGAGAACGCCCAGCCCGTCGAGTTCGGGCAGGTCCTGTTCCGAGTGGATCCCCATGGCTGACGCCCCGACGGCCACCGGCGCGACGTTCAACTTCAAGACCGCCATCACCCAGATGGTGCAGCGCAGCGGCTCCGACCTACTGCTCAAGGTGGGGCGCCCCCCCACCATCCGGGTGAACGGCGACCTGGTTTCGCTGGAGACGCAGCCCCTGAAGCCCGAGGAGCTGAAGTCGCTGGCCGAGCAGATCATGACGCCGCGCCAGGTCAAGGAGTTCGCCGAGCACAAGGAGGCGGATTTCGCCATCGGCGTGCCGGGGGTGGGCCGATTCCGGACCAACGTGTATCAGCAGCGCGGCACCGTGGCCTTCGCGTTCCGCTCGATTCCCTACGAAGTGAAGACGATGAAGGAGCTGAACCTGCCGCCGGTGCTCGAGGAGATCGCGCTCAAGCCGCGCGGGCTGGTGCTGGTGACGGGCGTGACCGGCTCCGGCAAGTCCACCGCGCTCGCGGCGATGATCAACCACATCAACCTCAATCGCCGCGTCAACATCATCACGATCGAAGACCCGATCGAGTTCCTGCACCGGGACAACCTGTCGAACATCTCCCAGCGGGAAGTCGGGAACGACACGCTGTCGTTCAACTCGGCGTTGCGGCACGTGCTGCGGCAGGATCCCGACGTGATTCTGGTCGGGGAGGTCCGGGACATGGAGACGTTGGACACCGCGCTGAAGGCGGCCGACACCGGGCACATGGTGTTCTCCACGCTGCACACGACCGATGCCACGCAGACGATCAACCGGGTGATTTCGTTCTTCCCGCCCCACCAGCACGAGGAGGTCCGGCATCTGTTGTCCACGGCGCTGCAGGCGGTGGTCTCGCTGCGGCTCGTGCCGCGTAAGGACGGCAAGGGCCGGGTGCCGGCGTCCGAGGTGCTGATCAATACCGCGGCGGTGGCGGACCACATCCGCGATCTCTCGAAGCAGCTCGTCATCCCCGATCTGATCGCCGAGGGCTCGGTGCAGTACGGGATGCAGAGCTTCGATCAGTCCCTGTTTCAGTGGTACCAGCAGGGGACCATCAGCTACGAGAGCGCGATTTTCTACGCGACCAAGCCCAGCGAGTTCGCGCTCAAGGTCTCCGGCGTGGACGCCACGGCGAGCAAGCTGGGCGGCCCCGCGAGCGTCGGCCTGACGCCCTGATGTTCCAGAAGGTGCTGATCGCGAACCGCGGGGAGATCGCCCTGCGGGTGATCCGCGCGTGCAAGGAGCTCGGCCTCGCGACGGTGGCGGTGTACTCGGAGGCGGACCGCGAGTGCCTGCACGTTCGGTTCGCCGACGACGACGTCTGCATCGGGCGGCCGCCGGGCCGCGACAGCTACCTGAATATCCCCCGGATCATCGCGGCGGCCGAGATCACCGGGGCCGACGCCATCCACCCGGGCTACGGGTTCCTCGCCGAGAACGCCGAATTCGCCGAGAAGGTCGGGGCGTCCAACATCACCTTCATCGGCCCCACCCCCGAGCAGATCCGGCAGATGGGGGACAAGGCCACCGCGCGCAAGCTCGCCCAAAAGCTCAAGGTGCCCACCGTGCCCGGCTCCCCGGGGCCCGTGGACAGCCTGGAGAAGGCCCTGCCCATCGCCGAGCAGATCGGGTTTCCCATCATCATCAAGGCGGCCGCCGGCGGGGGCGGCAAGGGCATGCGCGTCGCCAAGGACGGCGAACAGTTCGGCCAGGCGTACACGCTCGCCCGCCAGGAGGCACTCGCGGCCTTCGGGTCGGACGACGTCTACATCGAGAAATACCTCGCGCGGCCGCGCCACATCGAAATCCAGATCATGGGCGACACGCACGGTCGTGTGATGCATCTGTGCGAGCGCGACTGCTCGGTCCAGCGGCGCCACCAGAAGCTGATCGAGGAGGCGCCGAGCCCGGCGGTCGACCAGACGCTGCGCGAGGACATCGGTGAGGCCGCCGTCAAGCTGGCGGAGTCGATCGGCTACGTCGGCGCGGGCACGATCGAGTTCCTGTTGGACGAGGACGGTGCGTTCTATTTCATGGAGATGAACACCCGCATCCAGGTCGAGCACCCGGTCACCGAGATGTGCACCAACTTCGACCTGGTCAAGGAGCAGATCCGCGTCGCCGCGGGCGAGCCCTTGCGCCTGGTGATGAACGGGAACCGGCTGCGGGGCCACGCGATCGAGTGCCGCGTCAACGCGGAGGATCCCGCCCGCAACTTTCAGCCCTCGCCCGGGCAGATCACCGCCTACCATCCGCCCGGCGGGCCGGGGGTGCGGGTGGACACCCACATCTACGCCGGCTACACCGTGCCGCCCTACTACGACTCGCTGCTGGCCAAGGTCGTCGTCCACGGCAACAGCCGGGAGGAGGCGCTGGCCCGCATGCGCCAGGCCCTGGACTCGTTTATCATTGAAGGCGTCACGACGACCATCCCGTTCCTGAGTCGCGTCATGCGCCACCCCGATTTCGGGGCGGGCAAGGTCGACACCAAGTTTCTCGAGCGCGAGCCGCAGCTTCTCAAAGACCCCACATGAAGATCGACGTCTATTTCACCCCACTCGGCCTGAACGCGGGAGATCTCGCCGGCCGGGGGGTCGTCGTCATCGACGTCCTCCGGGCCGGGACGACCGTCGTCACCGCGCTGGCGAGCGGCGCCAAGGCGGTGGTGCCGGCCGTGACGGCCGAAGAAGCCGTGCGCCTGACGGCGAACCTCGCGAAGGACGGGTTGCTGCTGGCCGGTGAGCGCCGCTGCCTGAAAATCGAGGGCTTCGCCCTCGGCAACTCGCCCCGCGAGATGACTCCGGAGGCGGTGGCCGGCAAGACCATCTTCCTCGCCACGACCAACGGGACGCCCGCCCTGGTCGCCGCCCAGGGCGGCGATCCGGTGCTCGTCGGGACGGCGGTCAACTTCCGCTCCGTGGCGGAGCGGGCCCGAGCGATCTTCGCCCAGCGCGGCGACCTGGTCATCGTGTGCGCGGGACGCGAGAAGCAGTTCGCCCTGGAAGATGCCTACACCGCCGGTCGCCTGGTGCAGGCGGTGAAAAAGCGCGTGCGCAAGGTGACGTTGAACGACGGCGCGCAGGTCGCCGTGAAACTGACGGCCGAATACCAGGGCTGGGCGGCCGCCTTCGCGAGGAGCGAGGCGGCGCGCCAGCTGGCCGACGCGGGCCTGGGTGACGATGTGACCTTCAGCGCCAAGCCGGACCGATTCGGCGTCGTCCCGATCTACGCGGAGCGGAGGATCACGTGAGTCGCGCAAGCGCTCCCGCCCCCCCCGCC
>JBOHSA010000047.1:0-4619 GCA_050732995.1 Gemmatimonadales bacterium
AAATTGGTGTTGGTGAAGCCGTACTATCGAACGTCGGTGTGGCAGGCGATGCGCAGTCTCGATGAGGTGCCAGTCGTCAGCGATCTACAACTCGTACTTGACCTCTGGCATTACCCCCTTCGAGGCCGCGAGCAAGCCGAGCACATCCGCGACACGATCCTCCGACCGATGTGGGATGGCGAGTCTCGCTGAACTCGAGCGATCGCTTCTCAGCATCCTGTCCCAGTTACGGCCGTACCTCCGGGACGTGGTCGTCATTGGCGGATGGGTTCCTCACCTTTACCGTCGCTTTGGCGGTTTCGCGACGTGGCAAGGACGGTTGTCACTGACGGCCGAGGTCGATGCCCTGATCGTCCCAGCCATGCCTACGGGGGACCGACCGCCTCTAGCCACTATCCTTGGCGAGGCCGGCTTCCAGCCCGTCGAAAAGGGGCCAACCGCAGCCGTGTGGGCCAAAGAGCCCGAGGTCGGTGAGAAGATTGAATTCTTGGTGTGCGTTCTCTGAATTTTGTCCCCTCTTTTCTCTAAATTCTGTCCCCCTGCGGGCGCTTACGCCGGGTTCGCGGGTCGGTCGGGGCGGTCCTCCTCCTTAGTCAGGTGACGGGTGCGGTAGGAGCGGCCGCGCATCGCGAAGTGCGCGCCCCGCTCCAGGAGGCGATCGAGGATCGCTTCCGCCAAGTCTCCATCATGCAGCACGTCGCCCAGCGCCGCCAGCGGCTTGTTCGTGGTGAGCAGCATGGGCCGGCGCGCGAGATAGCGCTCGTTGACGACGCGGTAGAGCACATTGGCCGCGTCGGCGGCGTGCGAAAGGTAGCCGAGCTCATCGATGGCGAGGACGTGCGGGTGGAGGTAGGGTTCGAGCGCCCCGTCGAGCCGGCCCTTGGTGGCGGCGCGCGAGAGTTCGCCGATCAGGACGTCGGCGCCCACGAAGCGGGCCTCGTAGCCGTGCTGGATCGCGCGATAGGCGAGGGCGATCGCGAGATGCGTCTTGCCAGTGCCGCTCGGGCCGCTGAAGATCGCACTGCGCCCCTCCGTCACGAGCTCGGGCCCCAGATAGCTGCCGAGCATCTGTAAGCGGAGCGCCGTCTGGAAGGTGAAGTTGAAATCGTCGACGGTGCGCAGAAAGGGAAACTCCGCCTTGCGCACCGCACGGGTGATGCGGGTCTCGGCCCGGTGGGCCACCTCCTCCGCGATCAGGGTGTCCAAGTAGGTGCGGTAGGGCATCCCCTCGGCCTCGGCCCGCGTGGCCAGCTCGCCGTAGAGGCGCCGCACGGTCGGCAGATGGAGGCGGCGGAGCATCCCGTCCAAGTCGCGGGCCGGCGTGGCGGGATCTCGCGCCGCTCGGCGGCGCGCCGTCGCGCGGCTCATGAGGCCACCTCCGCAAGTTTCGCCGCCAGGCGCACGACGTACTCGGCGCCGAGCAGGCGCTGGAAGAGGGCGCGCTGGAGCACGGTGCGGAAGGGCTCCTCCCCCAGCTCCTCGAGCAGGGCGAAGAGGCGTTCGACATCGCCCTTCCAGGTGTGGGGTCGCTGATGGATCAGTTCGGTGAGGTAGGTCTCGCCCACCGGTCCGAGCTCGAGCAGCCGCTCGCGCATGAAGTAGAGCCGTTTGCGGGCGCCAGCCACGGCCGCGAGTTGGGCGGCGCGCTGCCCGGGCAGATAGCTCACGGTCCCGAAGGCGGGAAACCGCGGGTGCGTCGCTGCGTGGCGGCTGCCCGCCGTGATGATCTTCACCCGATCGGGATAGAGCCAGAGCGTCGCCGGCAGGCCGCACGCCGGGGCGGGCATGGCGTAGCGGATCCCCTGGTGGGTGACCATCGCGGTCGGGCCCACGGTAACCGGGACCCGCAGCCCATACTCGGCCGGCGGGACGGCGAGCGGTTTCATCCGCGCCTGCTCGGCCACGAGGCGCCGCGCCGGGATCTCGCGCGTGGCGCGCGAGGGGCGGACCGTGTTCAGCTCGACGAGCCAGACGGCGAGCTGCGCCGGGAGATCGGTCGCGAGGTCCTGGAAGCGGCGGGCGCGAAAGAAGCTGCGCTTGACGAAGCCCACGAGATTTTCGACCGCCCCCTTCTGCTGGGGCTGGTGCGGGGTGCAGAGCTCCACCGTGAAGCCGTAGTCGATCGCCACCTGCGCCAGCGTGGGATTCCACACCGGCCGCCGCTCCTCGAAGCGGAGGACCACGGTCTTCGAATTGTCAAACACCACCCGCAGCGGCACGCCGCCCGCGCCCGCAAAGCTCGCGAGGAGGCTGCGGACCAGGGCTTCGACCCGCTCGTCAGGGACCAGCGCCACGTGCACCCACCGGGAGTACTTGAGGCGATAGGCCGCGAAGTGCACCACCCGGCGGCTGCCGTCGGTGAGCCGGACGCTCACCTCGCCGAAGTCGAACTGCGCGAACTCGCCGGCCACGCCTTCGAAGCGCACGAGCAGGTCGGCCGGCAGCGCGGCCCGCACCCCGGGGAGCAAGCGATAGACGGTGCTCAGGCCGAGCGGCGTCCCCTCCTCGCGCAGCCGCCGCCACACCTCCCCCGGGGGCAGCGCGGGATCCCCCGCGAGGAGCGCGGCGGCCCGGGCGCGGACGGCCTCGGGCACCTGCGGCCGACCTGCTGGTGACCGCGGGGTGAGCGCCGTGACGGGCGGCTCGCGCTTGATGCGCCGGATGGTCCGCCGCGACACCCCGAACTGGCGCGCGACGGCGCCCAGCGTGAGTCCGGCGCGGAGCAACTTCTGAACGGCATGGCGATCGAGCATGCTGAGCATCCTCCTTGTGCCTCCGTCGTGGAAAGGTCCCTGACTGGAGGCCGGAACGTACTTTAGGATGCCCGGAGGGAGGACAGAATTTAGAGAAAAGAGCGGTCAGAATTTAGAGAACCGACAGCTGTTCACTACACTCACTGACAGGGTGCGGCCGCTTGTAGGCGGATTACGGATCACGAGCCAATCCCTTAAGGCGTGCACCTTGGGGTTCAATGCGACATGGTCTGGTATGAGGGCGTTTGTCACCGCCTCGCATTGTAGCGATGCGAGAATGTCGCCGGATTCCACAGCACAATTCCAGCCCAATAGCGCTCCGGGCGACACTATAGGTTACGAGGTCGCGGACTACTCAGAGGTCTGCGGAAATAGGAAATGCAGTTTAGCCGATGCAGCAATCTACGGGATCGCCGACAGCACCGTTGGCAGCACCGATTGGGTTCTCGGGCGCATTGCGAGAACGCGCTTGGGGTGTTTTGGGAACTGCTATCCCCCCCCGCCTGAAATCATGGAAATAGATCCCGAACGCCCTCATTTCTATATTGACGCCACGCAGCCAAGTTTCCAGGTCGGAATGCTGGTGACTATGGTCGGGGCCACCAGTGGCACGATCCAAGGGTTCGTTGGAAAGGTGTGCGTCGTCTACCGGCCCGAAGCGGGGTTCCAGTTGAATTGCCAGAACCACGCGGACATGGCTGGTCACCCCGGTGACAGTGGCGCCCCCGTATTTCTCGGCTGGGATCCACTTCCTGATAGCACTGTCACCCTTGGGGGTACCGTGGTAGGCGGAGCGGGGAACATCACGATATTCAGCCCGTGGTCGGGCATCGCAAGCAGCTATCCTGGTTTGACTGTGCATTGATGTCACACCCGGCTTCATCGGCACTTGCTGGCTATTGCTGGGGTGCATCGCAGACACCCGCAGCGGGCTGTATGTCGAGGACCAGAACGATCGCTGCGTGGGTCCTGGGCAAGCGCCGCGCGAACCAACTTGTCCGGCGCGCATTTCCGAGGAGCTCGGGTGACTGGCCGCGGACTGATCACGCGACCTCCTCGACGACGGCGCTGGTCAAATGGCGAGTCGCTCGGCTGCACCCTCTGCACCTGGTCGTGTCGTTGAAACTGACGTCATGAGGCGGCCAATCCGTCCCATGCAATGAGACGATTCCGCTGTACTAGCGCAGTCAGCATCGCGCTCGCCTGGTCCGCTATGCTCCTGGCCTGTCATAGCGCCACCGTGCCCTCCGCAGGCACTCATCCCGAGTTGGGGGCGGCGTTCAGGCGCGATACGACGCCGCTTTTCCAGACCGACTCGGTCATCTATACGCTCCGTGCTGACAGCCTCGGCTACAGCGCTGACATTCGAGTGCGGTTTACGAACCGCACAAGCGACACAACGTACTTCGTTAACTGCGACCGGGCGATCCAGGTGAGCCTGGAAAAGCTTAACGACGGCCAGTGGCGGGCGGTATGGTCTCCGTTGCTGCCCCTGTGCCTCAGCCCGCCGATCGTGGTACCGCCTGGCGGGAGATATGACACGCGCATCGACGTGTTCGGGGGCTACTCGGGCGGCAACTCGATGCCGCAGTTTTCCGTGGGCGAGGTGGCGGGCGTCTACCGCGCCGTCTGGCACGATGCGCTGCGCTCCTACCGGGATCATCCGCCTTTCGGTGAACCGCTGGCGCTCGAACACCGGCTGTCGAACCGCTTTGCGTTCCGTCTGCAGGCGCGCTGAGCCGGCGATCGTTCGTCTTTGGCGTGCTGGGGAAATACGGCGCACCGGGGCCGGAGTGACTAGATTACTCCGCGTCTGCGCGCCTCGACGTTCGGCGCCCGTAGCTCAGGTGGATAGAGCAGCAGCCT
>JBOHSA010000048.1:0-1760 GCA_050732995.1 Gemmatimonadales bacterium
GGTCTGGGCCGAAGCGCACGCCGCGCACGCCGCGCACGTCGACGCGGCGGCCGCGAGCGCCAGCGCGGCGCGCAGCCTCACGGCGCGGGGACCACCGTCGTGTCCGCGATGATCAACCCGTGCCCGACCGCGTACCCCGGCGGGATCCGGATCGGGAGCCGCCCGCCGATCGGGACCTGGCCGATCAGCGCCAGTCCGACGGCGCGCTCCGAGACCCGCGCCCCGCTCCAGGCGATGAGATAGGACTTCACGCTCGGCGCCTGGCTCAGCAGGTACGGACTGCCGAGGGAGACGAGCACCGTCGGCTTCACCGAATCGGTCGCCATGATCAGCCGCGCCAACGAATCGGGCAGCGCGATCGTGCCGCGGGCGGTCAGGGGGCGGACGTTGGCCGCGAACAGGGCGAGCGGCGATCGCTGGAGCACGGCGCGGGCGGAATCGTACGACAGCGGCCCCGACATGGGCCAGAGCCGGAAGAACTCGACCGTGTCTCCCGCCGCTCGAAGGATCTCGGCGATGCGCGTCGCGGCGAAGCTGTTGAGCTCGTCGGCGTAGGCGATGAGCGCAAGCCGGGTCCGGCTGGCGCGCAACGCCCGGAGCGTTCCCGCCGTGTCCCGCACGAGCGTCAGCGCCCGGACGGCGATGTCCTCGGCCATCTCCTGGAACCGCCGCGCGCCGACCGTTTCGAGGATCGGCTCGAGCGGGACCGTGCGGCGCTCGAATAGGCCCAACCGCCGCTTGATCTCGAGGACCCGGCGCACGGAGGCGTCCAGCCGCGCGGGCGTGATCCGCCCCTGCTGCACCGCCTGCGTCATGGCGTTCACCGCCGAGTCCGGATCGGTGGGCATCAGCAGGAGATCGGACCCGGCGAGGAAGGCCCGGACGGTCGCCTCCCCGGAGCCGTATTTCCGGACGATGGCACCCATGTCGAGCGCGTCGGTCACCACGAGTCCCTTGAAGCCGAGAGAGTCGCGCAGCACGCCCGTCAGGACGGCGGGCGAGAGCGTGCCCGGGTCGTCGCCGGTGAGGGTGGGAAACGCGATATGGGCGCTCATGACCACGTCCGCGCCGGCGCGGATCCCGGCGCGGAACGGCACGAGCTCGAGCGAGTCGAGCCGCGCGTAGCCCGCCCGGATGACGGGCAGGCCGAGATGCGAGTCGATGTCGGTGTCGCCGTGCCCCGGGAAGTGCTTCAGCGTGGCGAGCATGCCGTTCTCTTGCAGCCCGCGCACGTACGCTTCCACCAGGCGGGACACCAGCGCGGGATCCTCCCCGAACGACCGCGTATTGATGATCGGATTCAGCGGGTTGTTGTTGACGTCGGCGTCGGGCGCGAAGTTGACGTGGATGCCCACCGCGCGCCCCTCGACCGCGGCGGCGTGGCCGATGGCGTAGGCGTCCCGGGGCTCGCCGGTCGCGCCCACCGCCATGATGTGGGGGAAGGCGGTGCCGCCCAGGAGGCGCATCCCGGGCCCCCACTCCAGGTCCGCCGAGATGAGGATCGGGAGGCGCGAGCGCCGCTGGAGCGCGTTCAATTTCGTGGCGATGTCGAACGGCGACCCCACGGAAACGATGATGCCGCCGATCTCCAGCGAGTCCACCCAGCGCGCCGCCTTCACGAAAGCGGAATCGTCGAACGCCGCGTAGCCGCCGGACAGCCACGGAGTGATGAGCTGAGCGACCTTTTGGCGCGGCGTCAGGGTCGCGAGCAGCGCGTCGACCGCGGCCGCCGCCGGCGCGGCCGGTCGGCGGGACACGGC
>JBOHSA010000049.1:0-10465 GCA_050732995.1 Gemmatimonadales bacterium
GCGCCGGGGGGAGCGCCCCCACCCCCCCCCCCCAGCGCCCTCTCTCAGTCCACAAAGGCCCAGAGCAGCTCGCGGCTCTGCCGGTCGAGCAGCGCGGGGTCGCCGAGACGGTACAGGTCGCCCGCCAGGTCCCGGATCAGCAGGCCGCCGTCCGGCAGCGGCCGCGGCCAGTCGTCGAGCCGGGTCTGAAACGACCGCGCGCCCTGGCGGGTCTCCACGCGCCAGCGCCGCACCTCGACCTCTTCCTCGATCAGCCGCACGCCGGTGATCTCGAAGACGAATCCCGCTTCGACCAGGGCGTCTTCGAGCACCCGTCGGGACGCGGGGTCGAGCTCGGCCGGGTCCCGCACCAGCGCGAACTCCTTCTCGTCGTCGTCCCGGAGCGACACGAACCGCCCCGGCTCCGACCACGGGAAGCACCGGCGCACCCGGACGGCACGCTCCACCTCGCGCCGGACCGCCCACAGCCGCCCGTCATCCCGTCGCGCGAGGGTGAGCGCGTCCGCGGAATCCGCGGGCGTCTCGACGTCACGTCGTCCGACAATCGTCGTCTGCATGCTCCCTCCTGGGTCTCACGCGAGCTGCACCTGCATCTCGTACAACCGCCGGTACCGGCCGACCGGATTGGCGAGCAGCTCGTGATGCGTGCCGCACTCGATCAGCCGGCCGTCCTCGATCACGAACAGCCGCGAGGCCTTGCGCAACGTGGACAGCCGGTGCGCGATGGCGAACACCGTGCGGCCCGCGATCAGGCGCTCGAGCGCTTCCTGGATCTCCCGCTCGGTTTCCGTGTCCACGCTGCTCGTGGCCTCGTCCAGAATGAGGATCCGCGGGTCGTGCAGGATCGCCCGCGCGATGGACACGCGCTGGCGCTCCCCGCCCGAAAGGGTGTGGCCCCGCTCGCCCACCACGGTGTCGTAGCCGTGCTGGAGCTTGCAGATGAAGTCGTGGGCATTCGCCGCCCGGGCAGCGGCGATCACCCGGGTGAGCCCGGCCTCGGGCAGGCCGTAGCGGATGTTCTCCAGGACCGTGCCGTGGAACAGGTACGGATCCTGGAGCACCATGCCGATCTGGCGCCGGTAGTGCCCGGTGTCGACCCGCCGGAGGTCGACGCCGTCGATCCGGATCGCGCCGCCGGTGACGTCGTAGAACCGCGCGATCAGGTTCACGATCGTAGACTTGCCGCCGCCGGACGGCCCCACGAGGCCGATCAATTCGCCGGGGAGGACCTCGAAGCTCACGCCCCGCAGCACCTGGCGGACGCCGTCGTAGCCGAAGACCACATTGTCGAACGTGACGCGCCCGTGCACCGGCTCGAGGCGCACGGCCGCAGGCACATCCCGCACTTCGGGCTCGGTGTCGAGGACTTCGAACACGCGATGCGCCGAGGTGGTGGCGCGGTTCATCGTCCGGGCCATCTGGCCGATGACTTCGATCGGGCCGACGAACATCGTCGTGTAGAGCAGGAACGAGACGAACGTCCCCGCCGAGAGCGCCGCCCCGTCGCCGAGCAGGCGCGGCACCGCGACGACCCACACCGCGACCGTGGTCCAGTGCACCGCCAGCATCAGCGCCGGCCAGAAGGTGGTCCACAGCCGGTGGATGCGGTTGAACTCGGCCGTCACGTCCTGGTTCCGCTCGGCGAAGCGGGCGATCTCGCGACTTTCCTGGTTGAACGCCTTTACCACCCGGATCCCCGGGATCGTGTCCGACAACACGTCGCTCACCCGCGACCATTTCCGCCAGGCGCGGATGAAGAGCCGCGTGATGCCCTCGCTGTGCCGGTAGATCGACCAGCAGAACACCGGCACCGGCAGCGCCATCACGAGTCCCAGGCGCCAGTCGAGCTGCAGCAGCACGGCGCCCAGGCCCACGAGCATGACGAGCGACAGCGACACGTCCACCACGCCGAACGCCAGGAAGTCCCACAGCCGGTCGGTATCGGACGACACGCGCGTGATCAGGCTGCCCGTCTTCTTCCGCGAGAAGAAGGAGAGCGACAGGCGCTGGATATGCTCGTACAGCTCGGCGCGCAGGTCGCGCGCGACCCATTCGCCGAGGATCGACATCAGCCGCAGGCGCACCAGGGCCGCGGCCTGGCGCACGAGGTACACGGCCGCCATCGCCGCCACCGCGAGCCAGGCGATCGTGCTCGCCTGGCCGAGCGACAGGGTCCCTTCCTGCGCCGGCCGCACCACGCGGTCGATCAGGTAGCCCGCGAGGTACGGGGGCACGAGGCTCACGAGCGTGATCACCGCCGCCGCGACGATGCCGAGCGTCAGGTCGCGTCGGTACGGCTTCAGGTAGCCGAGCAAGCGGCGGATGACCGCCGTCTGGCGGCCGGCGACCAGGGCCTGGGCGTCCGCGATCGGCCGGGCGACGCTGGCCGCGTACTCGCGGTCGGCCTCCTCAGGGGGGGGCGTGATGGTGCGGCCGTGCAGCGCCTCTTCGAGCACGAACTTCAGGTTCTCGAAGGCGCGCCGTTGGCGGTGCGTGTACCGCGCCACGGCGAGCGGCGGGTCGCCCGGAGCCCCGAGGATGGTGAGCGTGGTCGCGCTCAAGCCGGGCGCCTCGCGCACCGCCTCGATGCGCACGCGCTCGAACGAGCGCACGTCCCAGCCGGGGCTCCCCTCGACCGGTCGCGCCACCGCTACGTGCCGGGCGCCGGCCACCACCCACGACTGGGTCAGCCGCAGGGCATGGTCCAGGTCTGCCAGCGCGTAGAGCTCGACCGGCGCGCCCTGCCACTCCGCTTCGATCCGCCGGCGCAGCTCGGCCGGCAGCCGCGGGGGCTGGTCGGTGTAGCGGGCGATGATCTCGTGATCGTGCCGTACTTCGGTGTCCATGCGCGTGATCCTCAAATGGGACAAAACAGAACGGCCTCTCGGGTCTCTCGAAGCACCCGAAAGGCCGGATCACGTGCTGGAATCCAGGACTTCTAGGGTGCTTCCCTCCGCTGGACGGCGTCGCTGGGCACAATACGCCCCGCGATCCCCACGATCGGCCCGTGCCGGCGCACGACGGGCCCAGCCGCCCGGAGGCGGAGCATCGACAGGGAGCAGTGGTTGCGGATCATCATGCGGAGATCAGGTCCTCTCGTTGAGACAGCGAGTGCCGTCCGCCGAAGTTAAGGGGAGGCGAACCTGTGGACAAGGGGCTACGCACTCGATCCGGGCGCTCGGTGCTTGAGTGCGCGGAGCACCGTGCACAGCAGCGCAGTCGCCACGAAGGCTGCTCCCCACACGAGATCGATCGTGAGCTTCCCCGTGTAGGCAAAGTCACCGGCGAGCTCGAGCAGGCTGAGGGACGACACCAGCGCGAACAGCCCCGAGTACTCCCGCTGCAGCACGTTCCGCAGCGAGAAGGCGCGCGGCGGCTGCTGCCACCGGAGGCGGCGGGGGATGATCGCCGGGGTGCTCGCCGCCCAGGACGTGAATGCCGAGCCGAACTTGCGGCGGAGGAACTCTTCTTCGGCGAACATGATGCGCTCATAGTAGAGCCAGAACGCGAGGCTGCCGAGCACCGGCAACCACCACACCCGCGGGAAGGCCGCCACGCCCAACCACATCAAGTAGTTGCCCAGATAGAGTGGGTGCCGGACGAGCGAGTAGGTTCCCGTGGTTTTGAGGGATGCCGCCACCTGCCCGTGCCTGTTCCGTCCCGAGGTGCCGGGCGCGGCGAACCCTACCGTCACCACGCGCACGCCGAACCCCGCAGCGCGGCAACGACGACGGGGACCAGGAGCAAGGGCAGGAATCCGCGGCGGCGGAAGAGCCAGGTGCCCGCTCCCTCGAAGTCCTCACGTAGAGACATTCTCCCAGGCCTCCGACCGCGCTCCGTTGAGGAACCGACGGCCCGTGTATTTGTGACAAAAGCCTGGGAGTCGTCACAAGCGTCCGCCTCGTGCCCGCGCGACGGGCGGGTCTTCCGTCAGCGTTCCCGAGCCACCGTCCGGCGTGGCGAACCCAGGCCGCGGTACCTGCGGCAGTCCCAGGGGCTCGCGGGCCCGGTTGAGGGCGTCGTCGATATTGCCGTGGACGTTTTCCTCGCCCAGCTCGTCGTACAGCCCGGAAGGAGCAGGGCAACGAACGGCCCCGGCACGCGACGATTGAGGTACGGCCAGCCGAGCAGGATCGCCAATGTGCCGGTCGCCACGAGCAGCGCCGCCGGGTTGGTCGTGTCGAGGGCCGCGCCGATCACCCGCCACTTCTCCACGAAGTCCGCCGGGACCGCGCCCATCCGGAGGCCGAGGAAGTCCCGGACCTGGCCCGAGAAGATGATGAGCGCGATGCCGCTCGTGAACCCGATGGTCACGGGGAAGGGGATGAACTTGATCGCGCCGCCGAGCCGCACTAACCCGAACACGACGAGGATCACCCCGGCCATGAGCGTCGCCGCCTGGAGCCCGGCGAGTCCGTGCTGTTGCACGATGCCGTACACGATCACCACGAAGGCGCCGGTCGGCCCGCCGATCTGGACGCGGGAGTCGCCCAGGGCGGAGATCAGGAAGCCGGCGAGGATCGCCGTGTACAGCCCGCTCGCGGGCGGGACGCCGTCCTTCGCTATCCGTTGGCCGCCGGAGCGGGGACGATCGTTCCCTACGTGCTCGGCGGCGCGGGCGCGATCAGCCTCCACCAGCTCGGCTCGGACAGCACGTGGACGAAGTTCGCCGGCAATTTCGGCGGCGGGGTCGAGTTCCGCTTCGGCCGCATCGGCGTCCGCGCCGAGGCCCGCGACTATGTCTACAGGTTCGACCGGTACGGCATCGACAAGACGCAGCATGACATCGCCTGGCAGGGCGGAGTTAGCGTCTCGTTCTGAATGCCCGACGTCTCGAGGGGTCGATACTTCCGGCAGCTGCGTGCCTTGGGTGCGTGGTGGCGCGTCGGCTCAAGCGTACTCGAGCCGCAGCTGTTGGTTGAATCGGTCCCGGAAGACGGTTGGGATGTAACTACTCAGGAGACTGAGCAAATGCACGATCAGCCTCCCCGATGAACATCACGGATGCGCAAGCGCTCATCGCCCGCGCGATCCCCCGAGGACCGGGCGTTTGGGCCGATTTCGGGGCCGGCGATGGGACCTTTTCGCAAGCGCTCGCGTACCTGCTCGAGCCGGGCAGCCGCATCTACGCGGTGGACCGCAAGCGCGCGGCCATGGTGTCGCTGAAACCGGTCCGCATCGAAGGAATCACCCTCATTCCCGTAGTCGCGGATTTCACGCGGGCCTTGGTGCTACCGGGGGTCGCGGGTGCGGGGCTCGATGGGATGTTGTTCGCCAACGCATTGCATTTTGTGTCCCGGGCGGCCGACGTGCTGAGACGCTTGGCCCCATTGCTCCGGCCCGGCGGCCGGCTCGTGATTGTCGAGTACGACAGGCGTGGACCGAACCACTGGGTGCCATATCCGATTCCGGCCCCTCGACTTGCCGAACTGCTCGCGAGTGCCGGATTCTCGACGCCGACGATCACAGCCACACGGCCTTCGGCCTATGGAGGCTCGCTTTACGTCGCGGCCGCCGAGCGTGGATCAGCTCCCTGAAACCTGTTGACAGAGCAGGCCACGGTCGCCCGTGGCCTGCTCGGCCGACACAGCACGCCGCCGTTACTTCCCGGGGCCGCTGGACGAATTCTCCGGGTTTGCCGACCCTTCGGGGTTGGCGCTGCCCGACGGGTTGCCGTGGCTGTTGCTCTGATTGCCGGGCTGCCCGTCGTAGCCGCCCGTGCCATGCACGTCCGGAGCGATGCGCTGCTCGAGCTCCTCGACGTTCAATTTGAGCGTCCGCATGTGAGTCACCTCCTTTCAGTTGGATTCAGGGGCACGCTCGGCGTGCGCCCCTTACCACCACGACCAGAACTCGACCCGGATGAAGCGGCGGAACCGCCGGGTGAGCGCGTCGAGCGCGGGGCGCTCGCCGCAGTAGATGCGCGCGTAGCCGCTCATCTGAGGCTTCAAGCGGCCCTCGGGGTTGGGCAGCTCGATCGTGACCTTGACGAACTTGCCCCGCATCCCCGGGACGTCTCCAGCGGCCGGAGCGATGGCCGTGACGCGACCCTCAAACGTCCGCTCCGGAAAGGCGCGCAGGCGAACAGCACCGCGCTGACCGACGGCGACATCTCCGATATCGCGCTCTGAGACGGCGATCTCGGCGGTCACCGTCTCCAGCGCGTGAACCTCCGCGATGAGGTCGCCTGGCTTTACGTACTCGCCGACGCGCTCGTGCAGCTTCGGCGTCGTCACGACCCCGCCATGGGACGCCGTAACCCAGACGTCGCGTACCTGATCCTTGAGATGCTCGAGCTCGGCCTCGGCGCGGGCGATTTCTTCCCGCATCGCGGCTATCGCCTCCGGCCGGCTGCCGGCAGTGAGGATCCGGACTCGGCCACGCTCTTCCGCGAGCTCGGTCGTGCGAACCGCCACGGCGCCTTCGGCGCGCTCGAGCTCTTCCCGTGACGCCGCCTCGCGCGCCGCGAGTGCGCGCATCCGCTCGAGCTCCTGGGTAGCGAGGCGCAAGTGACCCTCGGCCTTGGCAACCGCAAGGCGCGCAACCTCGATCTCCTCGGGCCGGGGCCCAGCCTCCAGGAGCCGCAGCTGCGCCCGTCTCTCACCCAGCTGCGCCTCCGCCATGCGGAGCTGGGCGCCCAAATCGCGATCGGAGAGGCGCGCTAACGTGTCGCCCCCCGTCACTCGCGCGCCCTCCTTTACAAAGACCGCCGCAATCGTGCCCTCTACTTGTGCGCGGATATCGGCATTCTGCCCCGGCGCGACCTCGAATTCGCCGCCGACTTTCAATTGGACGGGCACGATGTAGAGCAGACCGAGGACCCCAACCACCAGAGCGGCGAGACGCACGCGATGATTGCGAGGCGATAGCCAGGCGGGCCACCGCAACAGTGACTTCCCAGTCACGCTTCCCACCACCGCGGCAAACAAGGCTGTTGAGAGCATGAAGCCCCATCCCTGCCAGGAGGATGTGAACCAGTTGGCAAGCCGAAGGAAAACGACCGTGAGCAGCCAGTATGAAAAGGAGACCGCCAAGAGCCCGTAGCCGAGAAACAGGCGTCGTTCCCGCGGTGTGGGCTCGCGAACAGCAACGACGCGGGGAGCCCCGACGGCGCGCTTTACCAGGTCCCCCACATACTGGAAGGCTCGTTGACGCAGATTGGGGATCTCGAGCCAATCCGAGAGCAAATAGTACCCATCGAGCTTGATCAAGGGATTCAGGTTGAAAAACTGCTTGATCCCCGACGTCGCCATGACGATGAGCGCGGCGTCGCTCACCCAGACCCCGCGTTCGGTAATGCGCCACACGAGGGTGGCGAGTCCCCAGACCGTCAGCTCAAAGAATCCGCCGGCGGCTGTCACCCACAGTCGCCTCGACTTCTCCGGAAAGAGCCACGCATCGCTGATGTTGCAATAAAAGGCGGGTTGGAAGTAGATGAGCAGGAAGCCGATCTCGTGGACATGGCCGCCAAAGCGCTTGCAGGTGAGGCCGTGCGCGAATTCATGCAGCGTGGTGACGGCGAGAATCGTGAACCAGGCGAATACGAGACTCTCGACACGCCACAAGCGGGTGAGATCCGCCTGGATCTCGGCGGCGTTCATCACCGCGGTGAGAATCGCCCAACCGATGAGGGCGATCGCTCCCACGACGTAATAGCGCGTGAAGAGGAAGCCGATCTTCGGAATCAGCCAGTCGAACAACCGGTCTGGATCGAACGCCTTGATACGGAACCAGAGAATGTTGCCGCGGGCGTGCTGATTCGTGTACGGTGCGGCATCGTCGCTGCCGGCCTCGAGCAGCCCGCGCGACCGCAGCTGTTCGACGAACGGCCGCAACGCGTCCTCATCGGCTTCCACGCCGAGCTCGACCGCCACCGCGCGCGCGACATCCGCCAGCGGCGTGGAGCCGTCCAAGCGTCGTGCAATCGCGTATTCGATTTCTTGCAGCCGAAAGAATCGCGCGGTCCGCGGGTCCTTGAGGACGTAGACCATACCGGATGCAGTCTCCTGCCGGGAGACGATGAGGTCGTCGCGCAGTTTCGACACGTGCGTCATGGCGATCACGATGGCGCAGGAGAGGCCGCCGGCGCCGACGACCTCCCCTACCGCTCAATCGTTCGGCTCAGCGTGGCTGGGGCGAGGCTCCGTTGGAGACCTCGTTCCCCGCGTTGCCATTGCTTTCACCGTTTGAGCCGCCGCCACCGCCCGAGGGCTGCGGCGAGGCCCCATTCGACACCTCGTTTCCCGGATTCCCGTTGTTTGACGGACCAAATCCGTCAGGGGCTATCCGCAATTCCAGCTCTTCGAGCTGCAAGTTGATGCGGTTCATGACTGCACCTCAACGGTTGAGGGTTCATTCCCGCTGCCAGGGTGATGCTAGGGCTGGCCGCCATGGCCCGTGTTGTTCTGTCCGTTCTGGTCCCCGTTCCCTGAATTGCCGGGACCACCGCCCCAGTTTCCCTGACCCGGAGGGAGATCGTGCGGATTGCCGACGAAGTCGCCGTCGGGAGCGATGCGCGCCTCGAGTTCCTCGAGGCTGAGCTTGATGCGGTTCATTGTTCACCTCTCCGTTTGAAGAAGGTGTTGCGACTGCCTAGCGGCCCGTGGACACTTGCCCGCCGGTTCCTTCATTGCCCGGGTTGTTGGTGTTGTTGGCTGGAGGGTTATTGTTGCCGGGGTTGCCGCCGCCGATCGGGTCGGGAGCGATGCGCGGCTCGAGCTCCTCGACGTTGAGCGTGATCTTTTTCATCATCAGCTCCTTTCAATTTCTTCGACGCGCCCAGGTTCGGTGTCGGAAGCCCGCAGGGCGCTGGCGAGGCTTCGCACAGGTGAAGACTTGTCGGATAGATCGCTAGAGGGGTGTACCGCGGGATCCACGGCGTTCCGCACAGCAAACAACATGCCATACCTCGCCAATTGAATTCGGACACGCGAACGTGCGGCGTCACTCGAGAGCGTTACGCGGACGCATCACAACGCTGCGCGGACGCACCACACCGCAACCGTGCGGTCCAACCCTCGGGGAGCCGCAGAACTCGTTCTTCTACGAGCCTGGCGGTTTCTACCGCGACGTCGAGGGTGGAGTGAAGAGCAGCCAGGAGAGCTGGGCTGGCGCAGTTTGCCAACTCCGAGCTGGAAAGATTCTACCAGCAATGGCCAGGGGCAGAATCGAACTGCCGACACGCGGGTTTTCAGTCCGCTGCTCTTCCCCTCAAACGCGGTGGAGTTGACCCCGTTTCGTGGACACTGTCCCTTTGGGGCGGAAGGA
Source organism: Gemmatimonadales bacterium (assembly GCA_050732995.1). Taxonomy (GTDB): domain Bacteria; phylum Gemmatimonadota; class Gemmatimonadetes; order Gemmatimonadales; family GWC2-71-9; genus JBOHSA01. The sequence continues at coordinate 9,268 of JBOHSA010000049.1, forward strand.
GTCCACGATGCGGACGCGGTATCCAGCGGAGTTTCGGCAGCAGCTGGTCGAGCTGGTGCGGGCGGGGCGCAGTGCGCGAGCGTTGGCGCGGGAGTTTGAGCCGTCGGAGCAGACGATCCGGAACTGGGTCAAGCAGGCCGACCTGGATACCGGGCGGCGCACCGACGGGTTGACGAGTGAGGAGCAGGCGGAGCTGCGCCGGTTGCGGCGCGAGAATCGCCAGCTCAAGCTCGAGCGGGAGATCCTAAAAAAAGCCGCGGCCTGGTTTGCTCGGGAGACCAAGACACTGCCCGAGCCGGATTCGAGTTCGTGAGAGCGAATCAGGCCACGTACCCGGTGCGGCCGCTCTGCCGGCTGCTGGGCGTCTCCCCCAGTGGGTACTATGCGTGGCGACGGCGGGGCCCCTCGGCGCGCGCGCAGGTGAACGCGCAGCTCCTAGTCTGGATCCGCGCGATTCATCGCGCGTCCCGGGAGGCCTACGGGGCACCCAACATTCAGGCCGAGCTCCAGGAGACGGGCTGGCGCGTGAATCACAAGCGCGTCGCGCGCCTGATGCGGCTCCACGGGATTGTCGGCGTGACGCGGCGGAAATACCACGGGACGACGCGCCGCGATCCGACGGCGGCCCCAGCGCCGGACCTTGTCGCGCGCACCTTCACGGCTGCGCGCCCCGATCAGCTGTGGGTGGCCGATATCACCTACCTCCCGACGTGGGCCGGCTTCCTGTACCTGGCGATCGTGCTGGACGTGTGCAGCCGGCGCATCGTGGGCTGGGCGATGGGAACGTCGCTCGCCACCGACCTCGTCGTGGACGCGCTCAACATGGCGGTGGGGCAACGGCGGCCCACGGCGGTGATTCACCATTCGGATCAGGGCTGCCAGTACACGTCGCTGCAATTCGGCCGCCGCTGTCGGGAAGCCGGCGTCCGGCCCTCCATGGGCTCCGTGGGCGACGCCTACGACAACGCGATGGCCGAGAGCTTCTTCGCCACGCTCGAGTGTGAGCTGCTGGACCGGCGGCGCTTCCGCTCCCAGGCGGAGGCGAAGCTCGCGGTGTTTGACTGGATCGAAGGCTGGTACAACTCCCGCCGGCGGCACTCCGCCCTCGGCCGGGTGTCCCCGCTCACCTACGAACGCCGGTTTGCGGCAGCGTGAGCGGCCCAATCCTTACCCGTCCACGAAACAGGGGCAACTCCAC
>JBOHSA010000050.1:0-15199 GCA_050732995.1 Gemmatimonadales bacterium
GTCGGGCGACGGCGGCGGGTCGGCGAGCACGCGCTCGCCGCGCTCCGGCGTCAGCAGCCGGCGTCGCCGGCTCCGGGTGGACCGCGCGTTCCGCAGCAGGTTCAGGCCGACGGTGATCAGCCAGGCCGCCGGCGCAACCGGCAGCGCGCCTCTCCGGTACAATTTGACGAACGCCTCCTGCGCGAGATCGGCGGCCAGATCCGGATCGCCCGACAGACGGTCCAGATACCGGTAGAGCCGGTGGAAGTGCACGTGGAACTGCTCCACGAACCGGTCGTGGAACGACGGCGATGGTTCAGGCGACGCGCCGGTACCCTCCCCCCTGGCGGAGGAACCAGCAGCCCGGCGGATTTGTGACACGGGGATCGGCGGGGTCAGAACTGCCAGTCGAGTCCCACGACCAGCGGGGCGAAGGGTCGCATTTCGATTGCGACGGGCCGGCCGGTCGCCGGATCCGTCGCATAGGTCAACACGTTCTTGCGGCCCAAGAGGTTCGTGACCGAGCCGAACAGCGCGATCACCGCGTCGCGTTTCGCTACGGCGACGTGCCAGTGTTTGCGCAGCCCGAGATCGATGCGGAGATAGCGTGGCAACACGGTCGCCCCGAGCCGCTCTCCGCCATAGTGTGGGCTGCCGGCGAACTCGCACCCCTGGTCGAGGAGGTTGCAGGCTTCCCACTCCAGGCCGCTCGAGACGGCCGTCGTGCGCCGTCCCAGGGCGCCGCTGACGCCGAGGCGGATCGAGGAGGTGGCGGTGGGGAACACGATCACCCCGCCCTCGAAGCGCTGGGCGGCCCCGTGAGCGGGCAGGTAACTCGAGTCGGCGTAGCCGAGCCGCACGCGCTGGAGGCCGTAGCTCGCGACGATGCCGTAGCGCGCGGTGGTCACCGCGGCGCGGAACGACACGCCGCGCGCCGCGCCGGTGCCGACCGCGAAGGCGCCCGGCGCCGTCGTAAACGGCTCACCCTCGCGTGGCGCCACGAGGAGCACCCCGTCGGAGCCGCGCGCGTACGCCTGAGCGCCGAAGCGCACACCGGCCGTCGGGTGATAGTCCAGCCCAATCACGCCCTGGTCGCCCCGGGCCACGGGAATGCCCGGCGCGCCGGCGCCCAAGTAGAGGTCCGCCGGGAACACGTTGCCCACCACCGATTCCGCGTTCCGCAGGGATTGGGCGAACTGGTGCAGCCGGGCGTAACTCCCGGACACGACCAGCGGGTCCGCCACCTGCCATCGGACCTGCGCTCGCGGACCGAGGTAGAGGGCCTGCCGGCGGGCGGTGACCGACGCGCCGAGCCGGAGCTCCATCCGGTCGTTCACGCTTCTGGTGTGTTGCGCGAAGGCGGTGGCGACCGGGGTCCGCGCGCGCAGCCCCCAGGAAGGCAAGGTCCCGTCGGCGGAATCGGCGTCGATCCGGTACGCGGTGGTGCTGCGCTCGATGCGGATTCCCGCGGCGGTGGTCGTGTGGGCCGCGTGGTGACTCACGGCGGCGAGCAGGCCTTCGTCGCGGCGGGCCGTGGTCAGGTGGAGCCAGGCGGTCGGGGCGTTCCACTCGGAGCTCGCCTGGCCGGTCGCGCTCCAAGCGAGGACGCGGACGCCAAAGCGCCCTCCGCCGAGCTCGCGGCTCCAGGCGGTGCCCAGCGACTGGCTGTGCCACTCGAACACGTTGCGCCGGGACGCTGCAGTCGCTGCGGCCGCCGCGCTGACCTCGTTTCCGCTGTCGTAGCCCAGGAGCCGCAGCCGCCCGCCGAGCGCCGGCGTCTCGAGCTTCGCCAGCCAGTCGCCGGTCTCGCCCTGCAGGTAAGAGGCTTCGTGCCTCGGCGCGATCGCGCCCGGGAAGCTCGACCGCCAGCTCACCAGGTACCCTGCCCCGCCCGCCCCGAGCGGGCCGTCCAGGGTGAGCCGCGTCTGCGTGGTGCTGACGCTCCCCTGCGCCTGGTGGCGGGTCGCCGGCGCGCGCGTCACCGCGGCGACCGTACCAGACAGGGCCTCCGGGTACGCCGGCGACGGCGCCGCGGACGACAGGTCCAAATGGGAGAGCGCGTCGGGGTTCCAGGCGCTGAACACGCCGGCCGCGTGATAGGGACTGAAGACCGGAATCCCGTCGAGCAGGTAGGCGGTCTGATCCGAGGCCCCGCCCCGGATGTGGACGCCGCTGGGCGACTCCGGCTGCAGCACTACCTCCCCGCCGCCGAGGGCCTCGAGCATATCCGGTTCCGCCAGGAGCGGGTGATTCCTGGCTGCGGCGACCGAAGTCCACCGGTCGGGAAAAGCGCTACCGTCGCCCTCGTCGAGCCCGCGGGCGAGCGCCAGGGCGCGCACTTCGAGGGCCGGGAGCGCGAAGGGATCGGGGAGGAGCGAGACGCTGATCTCGAGCCGCCCGGCGCGCGGCACGAGCGCGTGCAGCGATCGCGGGGCGTAGCCGATGAAGCGCACGGTGATGTGATGCGGCCCGGCCGGGACCTGGTGGAGTTCGTACCGCCCGTCGGCGTCCGAGGTGGCGGCGCGGCCCAGCTCGGTCAACACGATGACGGCGCCCGCGAGGGGTCTGCCGGTCTCCCCGTCCCGCACCTTGCCCACGATCGTCGCCGGCGTCGCTTGCAGCGCGAGCAGGACGGTTCCCAGCAGGAGGTGCATGCGCTGCCCGAAGAGTTAGTGCTTCATTAACCCGCAGCTGCCGTCCGGGTTCCCCGCGGCACCAGCCGGACCCCGGGCGGCCTTTACGCACCACGTCGGGGCTCCTAGGGGCGGTAGCGGCCCAGATCGACCGGTTCCCAGCGATCGCCGCGTCCGATGCGTGAGCCGATCACGGCCCCGACCACCGCGCCGAGCGCCGTGCCGAGGACGACCTTTTCAGAGCCGTTCGTACTGCCGCAAAACACCCCATAATCGTCGGGGGAGGCCAGGCAGCCCGCCCCGAGCCCGACCGCGCCTCCGACGATCACCCCGAGCACGAGACCCAGACGTGAGGTTGTGCGGCCGCGGCTGACCTCGAGCCGCGCCAGTGTGCTGACGGGGAACGGTCGGGTCGGGCCGCCCGAGTGCAGCAACAGCGCCCCGTTTTCGAGTCCCTTGAAGACTCCCACCCGGGCCTTCGTCGCCGGATCGGCCCAGAACAGCCGCACCCGGGCTCCGGCCGCGAGCGGTGCCGGCTCCTGCGCAACGGCCCGGATGGGGAACTGCAGCAGCAGGACTGCCGCGGCCAGTCGCATTCAGCCTCCCTTGTCGATCCGTCGGACGTCCTCCCTCACTCCCCGCGGGCTCCCCAGTCATCGGCCCCGCGGGGCCGGCGCCGCCGGCGGTGGGGAGGGAATGGGGACCCGGAAGAACCGGTGAATCAGCCAGGTGCCGTCCGGCTGGCGCACCCACTGCGCGACGAACTTGCCGTGCTGCTCGCTCACCGGTTGCCCGGGGAACGCCAGCCGCTCGAAATAGGATCCCCAGAGGAGTGCCGTGCCCCCGAAGACCTCGATCGTGTCCGGAGTGGCCGTCGCCACCTCCACCCGGACTCCAGGGAACGAGCCGATGAACGCCCGAATGGAATCGCGGGTGTGGATCGGATGGATGCCCGGCTCGAACAGGATCGCCGTCGGGGTATAGAACGCGGCGATCGCATCCGGATTCACGGTGTGCGCGGCCGCCTGGTAGCGCTGCATGGCCGCCGCGATCGCCTCCCGCGTGGCGGCGGGATCGGGGTCGCCGGAGGCGGCCACGCATGACAGCAGGAAGCCGAGGGTCGCCAGCAGGAGGGCTTGAGGGGCGCGGGCGCGCCACCGGGCGATGCCAACCGCCACGAGCGACGCCACGAGGACGCCGATCGTCGTGACGATGGAGATCGCCGCGAATCCCAGGCCGATCATGTCGCCGCCCCGCGTCGGGCGGATCAGGATGGGGACGTACAGCACGCACGCGGTCAACAGCAGGAGGAGCGACAGCACCAGGGCGATTGCGGCGGGCGCGGGTCCGCGCCAAGGCAGCCACAGCGCCGCCGCCAGCACGTACGGCAGCGCCTGCAGAGCGAACAGGGCCGGGTGCAGCAGGTACCCGGCGAGATGGGGGGCGGCGTAGGCCACGTAGCCCGGGGTCGCCGTGGCCAGTGCGAGGCCGCCGAAGAACCCGGCAGCCGCGTAGCCCTTGGTGCGCGTCACCGGTCCCGCCGCCGGCGCACCGCTTCCGCGGTGGCGATGAACGCCGGCATGGGCACGCTCGCGATCAGCTCGCCGATGACGTCCAACGCGAGATCGCTGCTGTGGCGGAAGCGGATGCAGGCCTTGCCCATGTCCAGCCGCTTGCCGGCCCGGCGAAAGCCGTCCTGGAGGCGGCGCTGCAGCTCGGCGCTGCCGTACACAGCCATCAGGTGGAGGGTGGCATAACCCTTCTGCGACGCCAACGCGGCGTACCACAGCGCCTGGCCGTTGTAGGTCGTGGGATACACGCGGAGCGGGACCTCGTAGGTGATCATGTCGCGGGTCACGGTCTCGCGGTAACCGGCCGGCAGGTGCCGCTTGATGATGCGCCGGACGGCCGTCAACGCCGCGCGTCGTTCGGCTGGGAGCTGCGCGAGGAGCGCGGCTACGGTGGGAGCAGTGGAGCGGGCCATCTCGCTACATGCGCTCGACCCAGGGTGCGCGCCACTCGGGCGCCGGGAACGGCTTCGACCAGTACGCGATTTCCTTGGCGATGCGGCCGCCGCGCATCTCGAACACGAACACGCACTGGTACGGATCGCCGTCCCCGTAGTCAAGGCTGGCTTCCAGCACCCATAGGTCGCCGCTGCCGGTCGTGCGCCGAGGGGTGACCTTGGGCAGCGACGGGAAGCGGCTGTAGATCTCGCGCCGGTTGTTCCCGCCCCGGATCCGCTCGCCCGACTGGGGCCGCTCCAGGACGACGTCTTCGGTGAACACTTTGTCGAGCGCCGCCAGGTCTCGCCGGTTGATCGCGGCCGCGAGCGCGTCGATCGTCGCCCGGTTCTGCGCCTCACTCATGGGGACTCTCCCGCCTGGGGCGGCGCGGCGCGGCTCAGCGCGGCCACAGCCACCCGAACGCGCCGGCCGTCAGCAGCGCGTAGATCACCCCGTCGACGGTCGCCTTGATCGTGGTCGACCAGGCTCGGCGGTACCAGATCGACATCTGCCACAGCGCGACCGAGTAGCCCACGAACGCGGTGACGCCGGCGAAGCGGAACACAGACAGGTACGGGGCGCCGGGCGGCAAGGCGCGCCCGGCGACGTAGGCGGCGAACACGCCGACGACCACGCTATAGAGGAACCACAGGGTGAGGTTCTTGCCCATCGGCCACGGGCCGTTCGGGATCACCGTGAGCACCAGGTTCGGCCCCGTCCGGATCTTCTCGGCAAACTCGGGCGATTTCATCTCCTGCGTGCTCGACGGGCGGGGGACCATGTAGTCGCCCGGCGGGATGGCGAGTGGGCGGAGCGCTAGGTCTCGGCGCCGGGCGGCTTGCCGGCGCGCGCGCCGGTGTGCCCCATGACGTTGATCACCACCCCGTTCGGGTCCTCGACCCCGAACCGCCGCACCCCCCATGGCTCGTCGGTCAGGGGATATACGACCCGGTAGCCCCGCGCGACCGCATCGGCGTGGACGCCGTCGACGTCCTCCACCTCGACCGAGATCGTCGGTTGCGCCGGCCCCGCGTCGCCCGCCCGGACGATGCTGATTTGGGCCGTCGGGTTCGAGGGCGAGACGTAGGTGGCGATCCACCCCAGGTCCATTCCCACCCGGAGGCCCAGCAAGCCGCCGTAGAAGTCCCGGCACAGGTCGGGGTGGCGTGACGGGATGTTCGGGACGATGCGTCTGACGGTGGCTGGTGCCTCAGTCGCGCTGTACGGCGGTGGGATGGGTGGGCTGATACAGGCCGAGCTCGCCGCCGCTCGGTAACCGCACGCTGGTGAACAGGCCCCACTCTGCCCGCTGGACCTTCCGGCATGCGACGTGCTTCGCCTTGAGCGTCCGGACGACCGCCTCCACGTCGTCACACATGAGATAGAGCACGGCGCCGAGGAGCTCGTGCTCCGCATGCCGCTGGACGAAGGTCCCCTCGGACGGGTGCACCGCGAGCTCCGCGGGCGGGAGCGCGAAGATCAGCCAGCCGTCGCCAGCATCGACGGCAGGGAATCCCAGCACGTCGCGCAAGAAGCCGCGGTCGGCATCGGGGTCCTTGGTGTAGAGCAGGAAGTGGGCGCCCGAGATCACGCGCGTAAGGTGCGGGCGGCGGGCGCGCCGGCGCAAGAGAGGTGGCCGTCAGCTCGGCTCGTGGACGGCGCCCAGCCCGAGACGGTCCCGCAGCGCCCCCACGGTGCCATCGAGCCAGCGGTCATCGAAGCCGAGCCGGTACAGATTCGTGCCGTGGCGGCCACGTCGGGCCGCCCGCCACAGCCGGCGGGGCGCGAGGAACACACCCATCGCGACCGCGCCGGTGTTCAGCAGCCACGCCGCGTAATAGCCCGCGCACCCCGAAGTGAGCTCCCACGCAGCGATCTCGGCCTCGCCGACGAGCGAGGTGTCGTAGCCGGTCGCGATGTGATGGAGATCGTGCAGCCGAACGGCGCGCCGGCGTCCGTCGGTGTTCGGGAACCTCACCGGCACCGGGCCGAGCTTCACCTTCACCCAGGCCTGGCTGTACCCTCCGTCATCCCCGAAACTGTTGTCGCGGAAATATTGGGCTCGCGCGTCCCGCAGGAGAGTGGCGTCGCCGTACGGGACCGTCACGTCCTGTGCCGGCGTAGCGGGAAGGTGAATCGCGCCAGTATCAACAGCACCACGCCCAGGAACAACAGCGACGCCACGCTCATGACGACGGCGAAGGCACCGGCATGCGTCGCCATGGCCCGGCGCACGAACGGCGTCGGCGGGGTGTCGACCGCGAGGAGCACCTACAGCACCGCTACTTCGAGCACGACGAGTGCCGCCGCGATCCCGAGCCTGCTGTAGTCCCGGGGCTGCTCCACGTCGTCTGGTTTGTCCTCTGCTGCCACGTTGTCGCTCCGACGAGCGGTGCGTGCTGTCAACGAACCGTGGTCACACCCCGAACTGCCGGAAGTGGTGATCGAGGTGCTTGTGCTGCAGGACGCCCCAGCTCCGTCCGGAAATCCGGCCGAACACGCGGCTCGGTGGCCAATCGGCCGCCGGCCCGCGCGCGGCGAAGCGCCCGATCAAGTCGCGCAGGCGGCTCACGTCCGCCTGCCACGTCGTCGGACGCATGGCCAGGAATTCCGGAGGACTCCGTCCCTTCCCTTTGGGCCACGGCAGCACGTGAATCACCAGCCAGTTGAGGGGCGCGTGCGCCAGCGGGCCCGCGGGCGGTCCGGTCTCGAGCTCGCGGAGGCCCTGCCGCAGGCCGCAGCTCACGTGGCAGATCATCTCCGGCGCGGTGAACCGCCCCCAGAGCGGCTTGCGATCCGGCGCCAGGCGGCCGATCCGCTCGAGCAGGGCGTCTCGGACGGTGGGGTCGAAGAGCGATGGCATGGCCGGGACGCCCCGCTACCGCGTCGCCGGCGCCGGGCCCGGCGATGGGCGCGGGCACAGCATTGGCCACGGGCCGCAGCGAGCGGAGATACGCGAACACGGCACGGAGATCGTCGTCACTCATCTTGGCATAGTTGAACCACGGCATCGGCGGCAGAATCGGCCGGCCGACTCCCAGGTGTTTCCCCGTGCGCATGGTTTGGATGAACAGCTCCGGGGTCCACGCTCCGAGCCACGGGATCCGGGGTGAGGTTCGCGGCGAAGCTCACGCCCCAACGCCCGGCCCACGCCGTGAGGTCGTTGTTGGTGAGGGCGCCCCAGCCGTCCGGGGCGATCAGGCCCCGGGGGATGGTGGGCAGCCCTGCTTGGGCGGGGTGCCCGGAGAGCAGACGCGTCGTGTCAGGCACCGGGCCGGCTGCGGTGAACACCTTGAGAGAATGGCAATCCTGGCAGCCACCGATCTCCACCAGGTACGCCCCGCGCTCGGCCGCAGCCGCCTCGGCGACCCGCGGGGTCGGCGGATTGGCGCACGCGGCGAGCTGCGCGGCTACGGCCAGCAGAGCGACGCTGCCACACCGGGGGCCACGAGATGGTAGGCGCACTGGGATCTCCTGAGTCAGGTTGGGGCCGGGCTGCGGTGTCGGCTCGGTGCGCCGGCCTGCCGGATCGAGCCCAAAACTGCGGGCGCGACGGTCGCGGGCGCAAGGTGAGGGAGGCCGTCTACCGCGCTTGCTCAGGCGGGCCGCTCGGGCCAGTGCGGGTCCGGCCGGGCGGGCGGCGCCTGCTGGACGCCCAGCCGGTCCGCCCGAATGTCGGCGTGAATGAAATTCTCCGGCGGGACCGGAGCATCCGCCAGGCGGCGGAGCAGCGCCAGCTGCCCCACATGGGTCATCACGTCGGCGAACGGACCTTGCAGCAACTGCTCGGTGGAGATCTCCCGCAGCGGGGCGCCACTCTGCAGCAGGTCGCCGACCGTCTGAAACCGCGCGATCTCGTCCTCGAAGGTGGGCAGCGGATCCGGCTTCACCGGGTACGACCCCCCGAGGAAGAGCGTGCGAGCGAACCCCAGGAGGCTCGTCATGTGCCGCAGGAGCTCGACGGGCGTCCGGACCTGGTGGCCGGCCGCGAAGGGCGGGAAGGTGTCCGGCGCGCCCCGCAGCGCCTTCTGCGTGCGATAGGCGATGGCGGCGAGGAAATGTCGCAGCAGCACGCGATCCCGGCTCGTCATGGCTACGAAGACCCTTTGGGGAGGTCACGGCGTGCCTCGCGTAGCTGGCTCAACATGCGCTCGGTGAAATCGAGACGCTCCTGGGCCTCCGCCTGCGCTTGGCGCAGCGCCGCCACCTCGTCGCGCAGCGCGGTGATCTCGGCACGCAGCTCGGCGCGGCCGGTCCGGGCCTTCAACCACCGACTGGCAATCCACATGGCCGCGAGCGAGGGCGGGATCATCGCCAGGAACGGGATGAACGGTGCCAGGAGCGCGATCAATGGCATCCGGCCCGCCTGCGTCGGGAGCGGCGTGCGGGCCGAGGACTGAACGTCATGCCGGCCCCGGGGAGCGCGTCACGCGGGCCTGCAGCAGCCGCCCGCCAGCTCGCCGCCGCTACTGGGGCCGCACGAGGTTCGGCTTCCCGTGCACGCCCGTGAAGACGACCAGCACCTTGGCGGGCATGGTCCCCTTGTTCTTGCCGTTATGCCACGTGTTGAGGACCTCGAGGAACGAATCTCCCGCTTTGTAGCTGTGCATCCCGCCGCCGTCCATTTCCACGTCGATCGCTCCCTCGAGCACGTAGACGAACGTCGGGTTCGGATGCATGTGGCGGCCAGTTTCGCCCCCGGGGCCGATCTCCAGCAGCAGGGCGGTGACCTCGGCGCTATCGGTCTTGGGGTAGCTGATGGGCGCGCCCCCAGCCGTGCCGCTCTGCAGGATGGGCGTCGCCGCAAACTTCACTTGGGCCGCGGCAGGCGTCGCGAGGAGTGCGGCGACCGCGACGGCAAGAATGCTGGCCTGTTTCATCGAAGGCTCTCCGAAAGGAAGGAACGGTTAGTCTGCGCCGCTGGTCTCCGGCTGTCAATCTAATGCGACGCGATGACTGTCCGGAACGGAGCGTGGGCGTATGCGGATCATCCTCATGGCAACTGAAGCATGGTGGCGAGATCGGGATACTCGCGCCGCGCCACTTCCGAGACCTTGGTGAGAGGCGGAAGGTCTGTACCAGTTCTCAGCGCCACGAAGGTCTGGACGGATACCGGAAGGGGCTGGTCGAGTTGCCCGAGCCGAAATCCTTGGCGATTCCGGGCGAAGTCGAGCAGCAGGTCGCCTGGCTGGCGCCTCGCGGCAACCGGCAACAGGTACAGGCCGTCGACGCGATGTAGTCCGAACGTGCCGCGAATCGTCGGATCTGCCACCAAGGACGTGCGGATTGCGACGAGTGGCAAGTTGAGCGTCTCGGAGGCAGCGCGTAGGTAAACACGGATTGGCGGGAGCTCCGTGCTGTCCTGGTCGATCGCCGTGACGATGAGCAGGGCATAGCCGTGCATCGCGAGGTACTCAGCGGAGTCCGCCGGATACGCGATGTCGTAGAAGGCGACCCGGGGGACGGGGGCGTACGCACGATACTGCGCCGCCGCCTGCTGAATGCGCCCATCAAGCACGGCGTTGGTCGTGGGCTGTCGCGAGGGAGGGAGGCGGGTCTCGTAGTGGCTGACTTGGGCGGCGGCGGGTGCCTGCCCCAGCAGGAGCGCGGCTGCGGCCACCAGCAAGCGTCCGCCGATCAAGTTGGGTCGCATGAGGAAGTCCCAGTGGCGATCAGCGTTGCGCGGTCGCCAGGTCCATGACCGCTGCCGCCATCGTCCGCACCTTGGCCTGGTCGGCGGCTCCCTGCACCTCACCGTTCAGCTGCGTGGCCAGCTGCGTCAGCGCATCCCGCCGCGCTTGCCCCGCCAGCCGTTCGGCGCGGGCGAGCTCCATCCGCGCGGCAGCTACCCGGTCGGGCGCGAGGCCGTTCGACCGCGCGAGCTGGTCGAGGTATGCGCGCGGCACCGCGAAGCTCGGGGGCCAGACGAGCTTCGGCTGGTCCTGGACGTTCAGGAAGTCGAAGTGCACCAGCATGGCGGCCTCGATCTCATTCTGCGAGATGAACCCGCTGGGCTGCAACTCGAATACGTCGAGCCCGCGGGAGATTTCGGAACTGACAATGTAGCCGTTGTACCAGTAGGCGGACCACGAGCCGCCGTCGACGAGCTTGGTCGAGTCCATGGGGCCACGATCGAAGTAGGCAATCTCCTTGGGGTGTGCCGGATCGGTCCACTCGAACACGGAGATCCCGCCCTGATACCAGGCCTGCACCATGATGTCGCGTCCGGGGATCGGGATCAGCGATCCGTTGTGGGCCACGCAGTTCTCGTACGGCGTCTGCGGGGCCGACATCTTGTAGTAGCTCTGGAACGTCATCGTGTTGTCGGCAAGCGTGAAGATCGCGTTCGCCCCCCACTCATGCTTGTCCGTCACGCGGCAGCGGGGCTGCGCGCCACCGCCCCACTCGTCGGTGAACAGGATCTTGGTGCCGTCGTTGCTGAACGTCGCCGAGTGCCAGAACGCGAAGTTCGAGTCAGCCACCGCGCCGATCCGCTTCGGGTTGGCCACATCGCGGATGTCCAGCAGGAGGCCATAGCCGCCGCACGCGCCGCCGGCGAGTCCGATCGCCGGGTAGACGGTGATGTCGTGGCACTGGGTGGGCCCGGTCCTGGGCCGCGGGGGGCCGGCCGCCCCCCCACCCCCCCCGCCCCCTCCCCCTCCCCCTCCGGCTGCTGCCCGCGCGGCCCGGGCCGCGGCTCTCGCAGCCTCGGCGGCAAGGGAATCCTCCGCGAGCTCGGCATGTCTCGTCGGCGCGGCAAGATCACTGAAGATCCGCGGCGAGCTCACGATCCTCGCCTGCTCGGGCGCGGCCAACGGCACCTGGATCACCTCGATCCGGAAGAGCGCGGAGTTCGGGTCCTCCTCGAGCGGCACCCCTGAGCATCCCGCCAGCTCGTTGGGCGAGCGGACCGGTGCCGAGCCCGAGACGTAGATGTAGACGGTCGTCGTGTCGTTCGGGTCGGTCACCACCGTGTGCGTGTGCGAGCCGCGGCACGTCTGGACGTTGGTCAGGTACTTCGGGTGGGCGATGTCGCTGATCTCGAAGATGCGGATGCCGCGCAACCGGTCCGGGCTGACCGTGTCCGGCACACCCTGAATGCCGCAGTCGGTGCGGCCGTTCAGGGCCTCGCCCGACACGAACATCAGACGGCGGTAGACCGAGACGTCACTCTGCGAGCCCGGGCACACATAGGCCGTATGCAGCCTGGGACGACGCGGCTGCGAGATGTCCCAGACCTGATAGCCGCTGTAGTTGCCCTGAATGGCGTAGGTCCCGCTGAAGGCGAGGTCGGAGTTGACGAGCCTGCGGTCGCCCGGGGTGCTCTTATTGATGAACTGCGCGGACGGCGAGGTCTTCGAGACCACCCGGAGGTTCCAGACCGCCTCACGGGCTTTCATCCACCCGGCGCGGAGTCCGACCCGCGGGTCGGGATCGGGCGCCGTCGTGGACAGATCGAGCTGCGACGTGGCGCACGCGGCGACGGACAGCATCCCGATCGCGAGCGATACGCACAGGAGCGGGGTGGTGGTCATCGATGCGGATTGCACGGGGGACTCCCTTGAAGTACGCATCACTTCCCTCCGGAAGGCAGCGCGGCGAGCATGCGGTTCATGCGGTCGATTTCGGTGGATTGGTCTGCGTTCACGTCGGCCGCGAACTTGAAAACGTAGTCATCCTGGGCCGCGCCGTGTGCGCTGAACAGTTCCTCCACCATGGTGATCGCGCCCTGGTGGTGCTGGATCATGAACGTCAGGAACAGCCGGTCGAACTCGGGCCCGCTCGCGCCATCCAGCTGCGCGAGCTCGTCCGGCGTCAGCATCCCGGGCATGAGCATCGGGTGATCCATGCCGGGCATCGTGTAGCCGCGCGGGTCCGCCTCGGGAACGGTCTCACGTCGCTCCCGGAGCCAGCGCTGCATGAACGCGATTTCGTCCCGTTGGGCCACGACGATCCGCTCGCACAGGGCGCGCACGGCCGCACTCGCGCCGTGCGTGGGCGCCCAGCCGGCCATCAACACTGCCTGCGCATGGTGGCCGATCATGCCGGACATGAAGTGCACGTCCTGCGCGGTGTACGGGGGCCGACCGCTGTCGGCCCTGGCCTGAGCAGCGGGCGAGAGGATGGCCTGATCTCCGGCGCCGGGCCGGACGCCCGCGCGCACCGGCGGCTGAGTCGCCCGGCTGCAGGCCACGAGGGCGAGACCCAACGGCAGGCCTGCCGCGATGACTCGCGGAAACGCTCGCCTCATGCGGTTCGACCTCCTGGTTCGACCGGCTGGAACCGGGCCCGGGGTACGGGCGGGGAAGGCCTGCTTCGGCCCTCCCCGCCCCGGTTCTGTATCCACAGATAGTACCGCCTGCGGCCAGGGTGGGAAAGCGACTGGCGATGGTAATCCCTGAACCGCAGCGTCCGACGCTGTCCCGACTGGTCAGCCCGGCCACGGCACGTAGATTCGGCGCTGCCCGCCAGCCGCGGAACCTGTCAACAAGTTTGAGACACCTCTCGTCTGAGTTTACTGTAGCGCCTCCACGAGCTCAGCTCCCCAGGAATCAGGGGTACTGGGCTCCCTCCTCACCTCGAGATCGTCGTTCCTGGGGCAAATGTGCGCGTCGTTTTCGGGCGCGCCCCCCGGCAGCGGCTGGCCTGGCCCGCGTTGCGGCTGGTTGATCCACACCGCTGTCGGCAGGGCGGGCGGTTGCGGCGCGCCCTGCGGGAAGCGCTCCGGATGCCGTGCGTACGCCTGCGCGAGCACCGCAGCCCGCTGGGCGGTCTGGGCCGCCGCCCGGCCGTCGTGCACGTCGGCCGGTGTCAGGAGCCCGAGCGCCGAATGGTGATGTTCATCGTTGTACCACTGGAACAAGTCCCCGCTCACGGCGCGCGCGTGCTCGATGCAGCCGAAGCGATCTGGGAACGCCGGGCGATACTTGAACGTCTTGAACTGCGCCTCGGAGTACGGGTTGTCGTTCGAGACGTGCGGCCGTCCGTGGGTCTGCGTGATCCCGAGATCCGCCAGCAGGAACGCCACCGGCTTCGAGGTCATCGACGAGCCGCGGTCCGCGTGGATCGTCACTTGCCCCGGCGCGATGCCCTGGCGCCGACACGTCTCGGCGATCAGGCGCTGCGCCAGCGATGCCAGCTCCCGGTACGCCACCAGCCAGCCCACGACGTAGCGGCTGAACACGTCCAGGATCACGTACAGGTAGTAGTAGGTCCACTTCCGGGGCCCCAAGAGCTTGGTGATGTCCCAGCTCCACAGCTCGTTGGGCCGCGTCGCCAGGAGTTCCGGCGCCGCGTAGCGGGGATGCCGCAGCACATCGCGCCGCTCCCGCACCTCGCGGTGGGCGGCCAGTAGCCGGTACATCGTCCGCTCGGAGCAGACGTACTGCCCCTCGTCGAGCAGCGTCGCGTACACCTCGGCCGGGGCAAGATCCACGAAGCGGGGCTCGTGCACCACCTCGAGCACGGCGTGGCACTCCACGGGCTCGAGCGCGCGCCCAGATCGCCGCGGGCGTGGCGGGCACCTGGGCTGCCGGCCCCGGTAGTACGTCGCCCGCGGCAGTGCGAGCGCCCGACACGTCGGTGCCACGCCCAGCTGCGGCGCGCATGCCTGGACGGTCTGCATCAGCGCGGCCCGTCGCTCGCGGGCAACGCGATGCCCAGGAGGACCGAGAGTTTTTTTGGGACCTCGACCAAGGCCTCGGCGCGCTCGGCACGGGCCTGGAGGCGCCGCATCTCCCGCTCGAGCGCCGCGATCCGCTGGTCCCGCAGGTCGGGCCGCTGCGGCTGGGGACCCCGGCGCTTGGGTGCCAGGGCCGCCCGCTCACCCCGCTTCTGCGCCGCGCGCCACGCAGCCAGGTGCGAGGAGTACAACCCTTCCCGGCGCAGCAGCGCGCCCAGCGCGCCCGGCTGCTTGCACGCCTCCGCTTCCCGCAGAATCCGGCGCTTGTACTCGGCCGTGAACCGACGACGCTGTGCCTGCGCCACGACCTCACCCTCCCGCTCGGCAGGAAGGACTCCCGTCACCACGGTCATGATCGACCTCTCCCTCGCCCTCGACACTAAACTATGGGATGGTCGGTGTCTCAACTACGTTGGCAGAGAGGGGTACACGGCGCACCAGTTCCTGGGCGAGCTCCGCTGGCTGGGGATCCGGCCGACCCCAAGCTACGTGGGCGAGCCCGAGTGCAACGGGATCATGGAGCGCTGGATCCGGACGCTGAAAGAGGAATGTCTCTACCTGCACGACTTCACGACGCTCGAGGAGGCCCGGCAGGTGATCGCCGAGTTCATCGAGCGGTACAATCGGGAGTGGCTGCTCGAGCGCCACGGCCATCGGACTCCGGTCGAGGTCCGCACGAGCCTCACGCGGCAAGCGGCGTGATTCAGCCACCGACTTGTCTGAGAAACCGGGACCTGTACATCCCACGTCAACAAACCTACGATTCCTTTAGAAGGCCGCGCCGCCAGCTTCAAGCGCTTGTTAGGCGGAGGGTCCCCATGATCTGGGTCGGGAGGGAGGGCATGCATTCGTGGAGCGCCGATGCTGGCTTGCGAGCCCGTGCCGCGGAGCGCGCCCCC
>JBOHSA010000051.1:0-9320 GCA_050732995.1 Gemmatimonadales bacterium
CACCGAGCGCGGCCGCGAGTGCGCTAGCGCGCCACGATCGTCGCACGTGATTCCTCAAGCCGCCCGCCTCCCGGTCCGCCCCACCGGGCGTGCAGCGCCCAGCCGAGCGCGGCGCCGGCGATCAACGCGCCGATGACCGCCAGCGCGAGCGTGCGTCCCCGGATCACCGGCCGGGGCACGGTCCGGGCGTGCGGATCCCCGGCGGCGCTGGCGATGGCCGCGCGCAACTCGAGGTGACTCGCCCGAGCGCCGGCACAGTGCGTGCACGTCGCCAAATGGCGGGCTAGCGCGACCCGCTGCAGCAGCGACAGCTCGCCGTCCAGCTCGGCGTCGATCTGCCGCACCCAGTGCTCGTGCTCCTCCGCCGGGGGAGGCGGGGAGGAGGCGGGGGGAGTGGGTGAACCTGACCCGGTCATCCCGTGGGCGTCCGGCGGGCGACCAGCAGCTCCCGCGCGTTGGGGTACTTGGTGAGCAGCCGGTCGAGCAGGGCGTCGGCCAGGGGTTTGTTGTGCCGGTGCACCCGGTAGATCTCGGCCAGGCGGATGCCTTTCAGGATCTCGCGCTCCGGCTCGATCGGCTGCGCGATGTCGTGCTCCAGCATCGTAGCCTCCTCGTCCACGGTGATCGCCCGGCCGCCGCCGCTCAACACGTCGATCAGGAACCCGCCGAGGGGCTCGAGCACCGTGTGCACGACGTCGGCGACGATCCCCCAGGCGACCCACAGGGCCAGAATCAGCGCCCCCGCGCGCCAGTTCAGCGCCCCCGCCGAGACGGAGGACCAGACGAACGCGGCGGTGGCGATAGCGAGCGCGACGCCGAAAATGCCCCGTACTACGGCGATCGGGCTGGGCGGATCGAAGGTCACGCTCGGGAACGTAGAAGCGCCGCGCGCCGCGAGCAAGTTGACAGCGGCCGTGGGAGCGGGTAAAACGTAGGCACCTCCCGTCACCGACGGAGTTTCCCGTGTCCGAGGCCGTATCGCGTCGCGAGTTCCTGCGGTCCACCGTCGGCGGCCTGGCCGCCGGCACGCTCGCCATCCCTCACCGCATGCGGCCACCCCGACCCCTGCCCGCCGCGAGCGCGTGGGCAGCGCAGCCCGTGATCGTCTCGAGCGCGAACGGCCTGCGCGCCGTGCAGCGGGCGTTCGACCTGATCATGCAAGGCACGGATCCACTCGACGCCGCCATCGAGGGCGTGAAGATCCAGGAGCTCGACCCCAACGACGACTCGGTGGGCTACGGCGGCCTGCCCAACGCCGACGGCGTGGTCCAGCTTGACGCGTCGTGCATGCACGGACCGACGCGCCGCGCCGGCGCCGTCGGGGCGCTCGAGGGCATCAAGACGCCGTCGGAGGTCGCCAAGCTCGTGCTCAAGTACACCGATCATGTGTTCCTGGTCGGCGAAGGCGCGCAACGATTCGCCCTGTCGTACGGCTTCCGGGAGGAGGACCTCCTCACGGAGCGTTCCCGGCAGGCATGGCTCAGGTGGCGCGCCAACCGCGACCCGGAGGACGACTTCCTCGACGTCCCCGAATCCGAGGCGATGGTGCGGCGCCCGACCGGGACGATCAACTGTGACGCCGTCACGCCGGGCGGCGATCTCGCCTCCGTGACCACGACCAGCGGCTTGTCCTGGAAGATTCCGGGCCGGGTGGGCGACAGCCCGATCATCGGCGCGGGGCAGTACTGCGACAACGACGCCGGCGCCGCCGGGTCGACGGGACGGGGGGAGGCGAACCTCAAGGCCTGCGGCGGGTTCCTGACGGTGGAGCACATGCGCCGGGGGATGAAGCCAACCGACGCCTGCCTCGAGACGCTCAAGCGCGTGGTGCACATGACGGAGCAGCGGCTCCTCACGCCCGACGGCCGGC
Source organism: Gemmatimonadales bacterium (assembly GCA_050732995.1). Lineage (GTDB taxonomy): Bacteria > Gemmatimonadota > Gemmatimonadetes > Gemmatimonadales > GWC2-71-9 > JBOHSA01. The sequence continues at coordinate 1,871 of JBOHSA010000051.1, forward strand.
CGCGGTTTCAGCTCACCTTCTATGCGGTCAACAAGCGGGGAGAGTTCGGCGCCGCCTCGCTCTACCCGAGCCGGTTCGCCATCCACGACGGGACCCAGGCCCGGATCGTCGATACGGCGCACCTGTACGCCCAGCCGCAGCCGCGCTAGCCGCGTGCGGCGCGGTGCGGTAGTCCTGGCGCTGCTGGCCGGCGGCGCGCCGCTGCCCCTCCCCGTGCTCGCCCCCCGGCCGCTCGGCGCCCAGCGATTCTGGAAACACACCCTGTACCCGTACTTCTATTACAGCACGGTGGACGGGGTCTGGGGCGGCGGCCATTTCGGCCTCCACAGCCCGCTCGGCTACGTCGAGCGCCCGGAGCCGCATCTCGCCGCCGTCGCGCTCGACGCCTCGGCGAGCACGCAGGGAAGCTATGCCGTCGCGGCCGACGTCCAGGCGCCCGCCTGGTGGGAGGGCTGGCGCGTCGGGCTGACCTTCGCCGCCGCACGCGCCAACCGCCTCGGCTATTACGGCCTGGGCAACGACTCGCGCTACGACAAAAGCAGCGTCACGGCCTCCAACCCGTATTTCTATCGCGTGAGCCGCACGACGCGGTCGGCGCGGCTGACCGTCCAGCGCCGGGTGGCGGGGCCGCTCCGGCTGCTCGCCGGCGCGTCCATCGAGCACGTGGACTTCCGCGAGCTGCCGGGCGGCAGCCAGTTCCGTTTCGATCACGCCTCGGGGGCGGTCGATTCGAGCACCGTGCCGTTCGACGACGCGGCGCTCAGGGCGGGCGTGATCCTGGACAGCCGCGACCACGAGGTCGACCCGCACCGCGGCGCGTTTCTGGAAGCGCTGGTGGCGAGCGGGAAGGGATACCGCCGAACGACGGTCGCCGCGCGGGCCTACGTCCGGCCGGCGGAGCGCCTCGTGCTCGCCGCCCGTCTGGCGGGCGAACGCATGTCGGGCGATCCCCCCGTCGCGACGCAGATGGTGATGGAGTCGAGCGAGCGCCCTTTCATCGCGGTCGGAGGCTACCGCTCGCTGCGCGGCTACTACGACGCTCGATTCGTCGGGCCGGGAAAGCTGCTGGGCGGGCTCGAGGCGCGCTACGCCCTCGTGTGGGCCCCGTCCATCCTGGAAGTGAAGGTCGTCGGGTTCTACGACGCGGGCCGCGTGTTCGCCCCGGGTGAGGAGGTCACGATCACGAGCGACGGGCTGCACGCGAGCGGAGGCGCGGAGCTCGCCGCGCGGATCCAGCGCAACGCCCTGATCGTGCTGGGCGCGGGGTTCGGCGCGGAGGGCGGGCAGATCCTGTTCGGGACGACGTGGAGCTATTGAGATTGCGGATTGTGGAATGCGGATTGCGGAATGGCTCGACCGGTCGTCGTGTCGTTCATTCCGCATTCCGCAATCCGAAATCCGCAATCAGATCTCCCGAATCTCGATCCCCCGCTTCCGGAGCTCGTCGATGTACGGATCAAACGGCACCGCCTCGTCGGGCGTGAGCACCCCGGGCGCCGCGATCCGGCCTCGGGCCTGCATCAGCCCGATGATCGACAGGGAGTACCCGGTGGTGCGCATCATCGCGCTGATGCCGCGCCGCTCGTCGTAGCGATCGAGCAGCTCCCAGGCCGCCCGGCGCCCGTCGGTCCCCCGCACGTCCACCCGCAGCGCCACAACGTCCCGCGCGTCCCGCTTGGTAAGCCGGGGGGAAACCGAAGCGATGAACGCGTCCCGCGGCACCACGCGCCGGCCTTGCAGCCTGACCGGCTTCAGATCCAGCAGGCCGAGCGCCCGGATCGCCCGCATGAGGGCGGCGTGCCCCGGATAGCGCAGCGTCTTGTACTCCATGGTGCGCACCCTTCCCTCGTGCGCCCACGGCAGCGTCGAGATGCCGCCGCCGGTGTGAAAGGCCTCGAGCGGGCCTACGGGTGGGGGGAACTCCACCGGCTCGACGTCCGAGAGCGCGTCGACGCGAGTCGGCGTGCCGTCGCGCAGCACCCAGGACGGCGTCGTGTAGTAGTCGAGCACGCCTTCGAGGGAGTACACGATCTGATAGTTCAGCGGCGGCTCGGGGCGCTGCGGGAGCCCGCCCACGTAGATCTTCACGGCGTCCGCCCGTCCCACGCGGCGGATCCCTTCGGCGGCGAGGATGTTGACCATGCCCGGCGCGAGCCCGCAGTCGGGAATGACCGACACGCGCCGGCGCGCGGCGCCGCGGTGCAGCTTCTTCTGCCGGAACACGATGTCGGTGTTGCCGCCGAGGTCGGCGCAGTGGACGCCCCCCGCGACGGCCGCGCGGGTGACTCGGAGGTTATAGTAATACGGCAGGGCGCACAGCACCGCATCGTGGCCGCGCACCAGCCGACCGAGCCGCGACATGTCCTCGACATTCACGCGGGCGAGCCGCAGCCGCCGGCCCGCGGCCCGCAGAAACGGCGGCAGCCGGTTGGGCCGCCGGTCCGCCAGCGTCACGCGCTCGACCTCGACCTGTTGCAAGAGATCATACGCGCAGGCCGACCCCTGCAGCCCGGCGCCGAGCACCAGCATGCGCACCGCGCGCACCACCTCCGAATTGTGGGGAAAGTACAGCGAGCGGCGGGAAAGGTAGCGGGGGCCCCCACAGGCGCCAAGCCTTCATTAGATTCGCGTTCGATGACTCAGGCCGATCTCACCCGCCAGCGCCTGGTCCGTGCCGCGCTCGAGCTGTTCACGGCCCAGGGCTACCATGTGACGACCACCCCCCAAATCGCCCGGAAGGCGGGCGTCGCCGAAGGGACGATCTACCGCCACTTCGACGGCAAGCAGCACCTGCTGAACGAGCTGTTTCGCGGGGCGGCGCGCTGGGCGCTGAAACTCATCCGGGAAGCGGACGGCGCCAAAGTGAGCCCGCGGGAAAAGCTGGCCGCGCTGGCGCGCGGGCTGGTCGAGGGAGCGACGCGGGAGCCCGCGGTCGTCCGGCTCTTCTTCCTGGTGCGGCCGGCCCCTCCAGGTCTGTTGGACGACCGGTCCAAGGAGGCCGCGCGTGAGTTCCGCGCGGGGCTGGAGAGTCTGGTGGCGCAGGGCAAGGCTGATGGCTCCGTGAAAACCGGACCGGCCGAAATCTGGGCCGCGGTCTGGCTGAGTGTCGTGACGCTGGCCTTGGACCGCGTCTCGGCCCGCGACTGGCCGGAGACGCACGCCGGGGTCGGTCAGACGCTCGCCGCGGCCTGGGACGCGATCGCCCTCGCCCCCGTTTCTTCCCCGTCCCCGAATATCTCGCACTCCCCGCTGTCCCCGCCCGCCCCCGCGTGAGCCCGCGCGTCGCCGGGCGGACCCTCACGCTGCCGCTCCCCGGTGGCTGGCGCTTCCGCCTTCTTCGGCGTGGGACTCGCGCCCGACGTGGGCGTCGCGCTCACGATCGACTCGAGGGCCGGGACGCGGCGCTCGAGCGGGCGCGGGAGTACGTGCGAAGCCGATCCGCTCCCTAGAAGATCCCGAAATCGAACTGCGGCTCGAGCCGCACGGGGGCGACGAGAATCCGTCCCCGCAACCGCACCGCGCCCACCCCGAGGGCGGAGTCCACGATCCACCGCACATAGCGCGCCTCGACTACGCCCGTGTCCGAGGGAATCGTCTCGAAGGTCGAATCGCGGCAAGTCACCGCCGACGGTACCGTATCGATCTGCAAGCCGCCGCGGTACACCGCGACGTTTTCCGCGCAGTCCGGCCGGAGCGTGACGAAGAAGCTCGTGCCGAGGAAGAGGTTGCGGATTTCATGGTACACCCAGATCGTGTCGCCGCGATCGGCCGAGCTTACCGTATCCCCGGGCACCGCGCAGCCACTGGGCCCCGTGGAGCACCCGTACGAGCCCAGCTCGTAGCTCAGGCGGAACGCCGTCGGGTCCGCGGAGGAGCAGGCGGCGACCAGCGCCGCGCCAGCCAGCGCGAGCCCGGCGATGGCCGCCACGAGACCGGCGGAGGCCCGCGTCACGGGGAGGCTCCGGCGTCGAGCTGCGTCCGGAAGAACCGCACCACCGCCGCCCACGCGCTGTCGGCCGCGGCGGGATTGTCGCGCGTGCGCAGGAAGCCGTGCCCCGTGCCGGGATACACCGCATAGCGGTAGTCCTTCCCCGCCTGGTGCAGCGCCGCCGCCACGTCGGGCAGGGCGGCGTTGATCCGCGCATCGTGTTCGGCGTACACCCCCAGACCCCGCGCCCGGATGCGGGCCACGTCGGCCGGATTGGGTCCCGAGCCGTAGCACACCACGAAGCCCTTCAGGTCGGGATTGTTGGTGGCGTAGCGGAAGCTCTGCGCCCCGCCCCAGCAGAACCCGATCACCCCGACGCTCGTTGCGCGCACCGCCTTGAGCGTCTTGAGGTACGCGAAGGTCGCGTCCAGGTCGGCCGTCACGGAGTCTGGCGGGAGAGAGCTGATCCATCGCCGCGCGCTGTCGCCCGCGGCCGGCGTCCCACCCCGCCGCGACAACAGGTCCGGCGCGATCGCCACGAACCCGTCCGCGGCGAGCCGCTCGGTGGTCTGCCGGATGAAATCCGACAGGCCGAAGATCTCGTGGATCACGATCACCGCCGGTGCCGCCTCCCGCCGCTCGGGGTACGCGAGGTAGGCCGTGACGCTGTCCTTCCCCGAGAGATACTTGACGTACTCGGCGTGGATGTCGGCGGTCGGGCGGTCAGCCGGTCGGGCGGACGGTGACCCCGCCGCCGCCACCAGCATCGCTCCACCAACAACGCCGACCGCCAGACCGCCCGTCCGCCTGACCATGCTAGTTCTCATAGCTCACCCTCCAGATCCGTCCACCGAGGTCGTCGGAAATCAGCAACGCGCCGTCGGGCGTCACCAGCAGGTCCACCGGCCGACCCCAACGGCTGCCGTCGGAAAGTTGCCATCCGGTCACGAAGTCGTCCACGCTCACCGGACGGCCCTTGAGCACCGTCACCCGCACCACCTTCGCCCCCGTCGGCACGCTGCGGTTCCAAGAGCCGTGATAGGCGACGAAGGCGGCGGTTCCCACCCCCCCACCCCCTGCTCCCGCACCCCCGTACTCGGGCGGGAGCCGAGTGCCTGTGTAGAACCGGAGCCCGAGGGGAGCGGAATGGGCCTGGAATGTGATCGCCGGCGGTTCCACGGTCGCGCAATCGGCTCCGGGGTACTCCGGGTTGGGCGTCCCCGGAAGGTAGCAGCGCGGCCACCCGTAGTTCCGGCCGCTCCGCAGGATGTTGACCCGTTCGGGCGGCGCGTCGTCGCCCAGGTTGTCCCGGTCGTTGTTCGTGGCCCAGAGCTCCCCCGTCGCGGGGTGGAACGCGAGCCCGACGGAGTTCCGGAGCCCCGTGGCGAACAGCTGTTCGCCGGAGCCGTCGCGGTTGTAGCGCACCACGGCGGCGCGCCGCGGGTCGCCCTCGTCGCACACGTTGCACGACGAGCCAATGGCGACCTACATCAGCCCGTCGGGGCCGAAGACCACTGTGCGCGTACTGTGCCCGCCGGTCGGAATCCCGGAGACCAGGGTGACGGGCGTCGCCGACGCCGTCGCCGTTGGTGTCGGGCAGGCGGACGATCACGCCCGCGCGGGGTCGTGAGGCGTACATCATTCCGCCGGGCCCCAGCTGCAGAGCGCGCACGCCGGGGAGGTGCTCGGCGAACAAGGCGACCCGGAACCGCGGCGGCAGGTAGAGCGTGTGTCCCACGATTGCGTGCGGGACCCGGCCCGCGTCCTGCGACGCGGCGCCGGAGGCGACGACCGCCGCGACGAGCAGCTTAGCGCCCGTTCGCATACACGCCCCCCAGCGCGCTCGTTCCCGCCGGCATTCGGTCCCGGCTCGCGAGCGCTTCCGCCGCTGCCCCTTCCACCTCGGCGGTCACCGTGGCCTCGACGGCCTGGAGCTCCGCCGCCGTCCAGCCCTCTTCCTTCAGGTACTCTTCGTACAGCCCGATTGGGTCCCGCCGCCCCCACTCCTGGAACAGCCGGTCCGGAAAGGTCTCCCGCGCCTCCCGCTCGTCGTGGGTCGCGTGGCCGCCCATGCGGAACGTGTGCGCGATGAGCATCGCGGGGCCCTCACCCCGGCGGCAGCGCGTCGCGGCGATCCGCGTGGCGGCGAAGGCGTCGAGCACGTTGTTGCCGTCGAACGCGGCCCCCCACATGCCGTACGCGGCGGGCCAGTCCCGGAAATCGCCCGGCAGGTGGTGCTGGTCGAGCCGCGTTCCCAACGCCACCTGGTTGTTCTGGATGATGAAGATCGCCGGGACTCGCTGGACGGCGGCGAAGTTCGTGCCTTCGTGCGCCGCGTCCGTCTTGGTGGCGCCGTCGCCCAGCCAGGTGAGCGCCACGCGCGGCTCGCCTTTCATCTTGAACGTGAGGGCGATCCCCGTGATCACCGGCGCCATGTCGCCCACGTGGGAAATCGGCTGCAGCACGCCGCGCATGACGTCGCCCACGTGCAGGTCCCGGCCGCGCGACGGCGAGTCCCCGGTCGCGAGATAGGCGCGCAGCATGTCCGCCACCGTCATCCCCATCTCGCAGCACGCGGCGGCATTGCGGATCATCGGCGCGACGATGTCCGGGCCGCTCTTCCCGCTCCGCTCAAGCGCGTGCACCGGCCCGACCGTGGTGGCCTCTTCGCCCGTGCCGAGCCACGCTTTCGAGATCACGCCGGTGCGCACCCAGCGCTTGAGCTGGATGTCGTGCAGACGCGCCCGCAGGAGCCCGGCGTACAGACCGAGGTACTCGTCATCCGACAGGGCGCCGACGATCGCCGCCCGCTCGGGATCGGCGGCGAGCGCTTTCCGAAAGGCCCGCACGAGATCGAGGTCGGGCTTCCAGTCGACGTACTCGGGAGGGTCGAAAGGGGGGAAGCGCCGCATACCATCAAACCTACCGACGGGGGCCGTCGAGCGGGGTCGTGGGGCTGAGCGGGCCGAGGAACAGGTACGCGTCCACCGCCTGGCGCAGCGAGAACCGGTACGGAATGAACTCGAGGCGGTAACCCGGCTCCTCGATCGCCATGAGCGGCTCGGCGACCGCGTCCACCGTGCTGTCGAGCGCCGCCACGAACGGCGGAGCCAGGGTTCCCGCCACGAGGGGATAGAGGTGCGTGGCGCCCGAGTCGAGCCCGCCGCCCGCGGCGGCCCCGTCGGTGAGGATCGTGTACACGTCCACGCCGCGTCCGGCGAGGAAGCCCGCCGCCCAGCCGTCAAGCAGCTGATGCGCCGGGCCGATGGTGAACCGCGCGCCGACCGTCTTGAGCCCGTGATAGCCGCCGAAGAAAACGAGCAGGCGACCGGTCGGGCCCACGCGCTCGAGCGCCCGCTCCAGCGCCGCCGTGACCCAGGGGTCCCGGGTCGCGAACGCCTGCACCGCCATTCCGGGCGTGAGCGCCGGCAGCGGCCAGCCCGGCGCGTCAGCCGCGACGATCGTGATGGGCCGCGCGCGACCCCGCGCGGGGGGGGGGGGGGGGGGGGGGGGGGGGGGGGG
>JBOHSA010000052.1:0-4023 GCA_050732995.1 Gemmatimonadales bacterium
AGCACCCCCCCCCCCCCCCCCCCCCCCCCCTGTCGGCTCGGCGCCGACGGCGTACAGCTCGTCGAGCCGCTTCAGCAGGAGCTGGTCGTCGATTCGCATGGCAGCGTCACCCGTCTCGATCGGCGCCCACCGGCTCACGCCTCTTCGATCACGACGTCCTGCGCGCCCTCCCACAGCACCAGCCGGCCGAGTTCGGGGAGCTGGTCCCGCCCGTCGTCGATGGTGGCGAAGTGGTTGCCGGCGAGCTGGCCGAGCTTGCTCGCGAACAGGGTGGCGCCGTAGGGCACCAGGATCTCCGTCTCGCTCAGGCCGCCGGGATAGAGCAACAGCTCGCCGGGCGCCGGGTGGCTGGTGTGATGCTCGTGGCCCACGCCGGGCTGGAGGTCGCCCAGGGGAATCCACGCCGACTCGCCGCTCCACCGGGCCTGGACTATCTTAGCCCGCAGCGGCAGGAGCCGGCGGAGCGCCGCGCAGGTGCGGGGGGCGGCGCGCTCCTCGAGCCGCGCGGTGAATTGCAGCGGACCAACCCGGATCTTGAGCATGCACAACTCTAACCGTCCCGCAATATCGACGCATGTCCTCGACACCACGCGCGGCGAGCCGGCGGCCGGCGTTCCGGTCACGCTGGCGCGCCTGGAAGGCGGCGCGGCGGTCGCCCAGTCGACGCAGGAGACCGACGCCGACGGACGGATCCGAGATCTGGCGCCGGGCGGCCTGCGCGCCGGCGCGTACCGGCTCACCTTCGACGTCGCCGCCTACTTCCGGAAGCGCGGCGACCGGCCCGTGTTCCTCTCCCGCGTGGTGCTCGATTTCGACGTGGCCGACGAGCGCCGGGGGTATCACGTCCCGCTCCTCGTCTCCCCGTACGCCTGCGCGAGCTACCGGGGGAGTTGACCGCGTGCGCCGGGCGCCGGACGCCGTGAGCCGGTAGCGTGGTCGTCGACCGCCTGTTCGAAGGAGCCACCCCGCTCTTCGACCGGCTGTCGCACGAGGGGCCGTTCTCCTCGCCCGCCGTGCTGCTCGCGCGGGCGGGGGCGATCCTGGCGGACCTCTCCGAAACGGAGCAGATCGCCGTGATCAACGCGCACCCCCGGATCGGGGAGGCCCCCGACCGGCTGCGGGCGCAGTCGGAGACCGCGTTTCGCGAGCAGGGCTACGACCAGGGAGCGGACCCGACCTCGCCCGCGGTGCTCGCCGAGCTCGCGCGGCTCAACGCGGAATACGAGCGGCGCTTCGGGTTCCGGTTCCTCGTGTTCGTGAACCGCCGGCCGAAGGCGGCGCTGCTCCCCGTGTTGCGAGAGCGATTGACCCGCTCCCGCGAGGCGGAGCTGGCCACCGCGCTGTCCGAGCTCCTGGCCATCGCCCGGGACCGCCTGCAGGAAGGGGGGGGGGGGGAGGCCGGTGACGGCGCTCGACTGGCTCAACCTGGCCCTGCGCTGGGCGCACCTCATCGCCGGGATCGGGTGGATCGGGAGCTCGTTCTACTTCATCTGGCTCGACAACCACCTGACCGCCCCCCTCCCCGAGCGGTCGCGCGAGGGCGTCGAGGGCGAGCTGTGGATGGTCCACAGCGGCGGGTTCTACCAAGTCGAGCGCCGCCGCATCGGGCCGGGCCGGATGCCGCGGGCGCTGCACTGGTTCAAGTGGGAGGCGGCGCTGACCTGGATCACCGGCTTCCTGCTGCTCTCGATCGTGTACTATCTGAGCGGCGGCGTCTATCTCGTCGACGCCTCGGTCTCCGGGATCGGCGCGCGGGCCGCGACCGCGCTCGGGATCGGCGTGCTCGTCGCGTCCTGGTTCGTCTACGATGTCCTGTGGCGGTCGCCGGCCGCGCGGGACGCCCGGCTGGCGACCGCCCTGTCGATGCTGCTCCTGGCCGGCGTGACCTACGCGCTGTGCCGCCTGCTGAGCGGCCGCGCCGCCTACATCCACGTCGGCGCGATGCTCGGCACCCTCATGGTGGTGAACGTCTGGGGGCGGATCCTCCCCGCGCAGCAGCAGATGATCGACGCGACCGCCGCCGGCCGGGACCCCGACTTTACGGTGGGCGAGCGCGCCAAGCGTCGCTCGGTGCACAACAGCTACATGACTCTGCCCGTGCTCTTCATCATGCTGAGCAGTCATTACCCGAGCGCGTACGGCCACCGGCTCAACTGGCTGGTCCTGCTGCTGCTGGCCGTCGCCGGGGCGGCCGTCCGGCACGTGATGATCGCGAAGGCCGGGTCCGGGCGGTGGGCGCTGGTCCCGGCGGCGGCGGCGGCGGTCGCCTTGCTGCTGCTCGTGGCTCCCCCGCGCCCGTCACGCGCGAGCGGCGATCACGTGCCCTTCGCTGCGGTGCGGGCGGTGATCACGCAACGCTGCGTCCCGTGCCACTCGCGCTACCCGTCGGACTCGGTGTTCGCCGCCGCGGCCGCGGTCGTGGTGTTCGACACCCCGGAGAGCATTCGCGCGCTGGCCGAGCGCATCCGGGTGCGGGCCGTGCTCTCGGAGACGATGCCGTTGGCCAACCGGACCGGCATGACGCCGGATGAACGGGCACTCGTGGGGAGGTGGATCGATGGCGGAGCACAGCTCCGATAGCGGCCGATGCTCTTCTTAAAGTTCATCCAGTCCCTCGTCAAAGCCCTCCACTCCGAGGGCACGCCCGCCCAGGTCGCCGCCGGCATCGCCCTCGGCGCGATTCTGGGGCTGACGCCGCTGATGAACCTGCACAACGCGGTGGTGTTCGGGCTGATCGTCCTGCTCAACGTCTCGTTCCCGGGCGCGATGCTCGGTTGGGCGCTGTGCATCCCCGTGGGGTTTCTGCTCGATCCCGTGTTCGACCGCGTCGGCAGCCTGCTGCTGCTCGAGACCCCGGCGCTCTCGCCGCTGTGGACCGCGATGTACAACACGCCCATCCTGCCGCTCACCAATTTCAACGACACGATCGTGCTGGGGAGTCTGGTGGTCGCGCTCGCCGCCTGGGTCCCGCTGTTCCTCGGGAGCCGTTGGGGGGTGGCCCGGTACCGCGCGACGGTGGGGGAACGGATCAAGCAGTCGCGGTTCTACCGGGCGGTGGCCGCCTCGAAGATCTACAACCTCTACCGCCTATTCCGGCCGGAGTCCTGAGGTGCGCGTGCAGGTGTTCCGCTGGCGGGCGGTCGGGCCGCTGCTGTTGAGCGCGGCGGTCGGCGTCGCGCTGTGGCTCCTGTTCGCCGACCGGATCGCGCGCCGCGCCGCCGAGGACGTGGGCACCCAGGTCGTGGGAGCGAAAGTGGAGATCCGGGATCTCCACATCGACCTCGCGGCGGGGAACGTCACCATCCGCGGGCTCTCGGTCGGCAACCCGCACGAGCCGTTCACGAACCTGCTCGAGGCGGACGAGCTCGTGGCCGACCTCGATGTGGTGCCGCTGCTCGAAAAGAAAGTCGTGATCGACCGGCTGGCGGCGAAGGGGCTGAGGTTCGGCACGCCGCGCACGACGCCCGGGACCGTCGGCGGCGCCGAGGCGCAGCGCGGCGCGGCGGGCCGGATTCTGGAGGAAACGCGGGAGTGGGCCAGGCAGCTGGAGGTCCCGGCGCTGCAACTCGTGACGGGCGATGTGGACGTCGGCCGGCTCGATCCCGCGAAGCTCGCCGCCCCCGCGGCCGCGGCGGCCCTCGCCGCGCGGGCGGACTCGAGCCGCCAGGTCTGGGACCGGGCCGTCGAGGGGCTGAATCTCGCGGCCACCGTGGACTCGCTGGAGCGCATGGTCCAGCGGCTGCGCGGCGCGCGGGCGACGGACCTCGCCGCGCTGGCCGACGCGCGTCGCGCCCTCGACCAGGCGAAGCGCGCGCGGGATCGGCTCGCGGCGGTCGAGCGCGAGGTCGCGAACGGCGCGACGGCGCTCCAGTCCGGGCTCGTGGCCCTGAACGAGGCGAAGCAGCGTGACTACGGCTTCGCCCGGAGCCTGGTCCGGCTGCCGAGCCTCGACGCGCCCGAGATCGGCGCCGCGCTGTTCGCCCCGGCGGCCGTCGCGCGCTTCGAGCGCGCGCTGTACTGGGC
>JBOHSA010000053.1:0-14841 GCA_050732995.1 Gemmatimonadales bacterium
CCCCCCCCCCCCCCCCCCGCGCGCGGCGTGATTCCGCTCGCGCCAGAATCCTTGCAATCGCTGTACAAGGGGTGGCAAATCGAGCGTCGCAAGCGCAGCCGCGGGTTCAGCGCGATCAAGCCGCCGCGTCAGCGGGACACGGCGCTGAACGTGTCCGACTGAATACTGAGCGCTCTTGCCCGACGAGCCGTCGTCCGTAATCCATTGTCCGTCAATCGCTTGGCGAGGGAGCCTCCGTGGCAGGACCCTTGCCATCCGCAACGGTAAACGGAGAACGGACCCCACTTTCCATGACCAGTCTCCCCATAGTGCTCGACCACGAGCCCATCGGCATTATCCTGCGTGCGGGGCGCGAGGTGTTGCGACCGGCCAAGATCTGGGCGTACGTCTGGTCTGCGGACGACGATGACGCAGGCGATCCCCCGCACCGGCATCTGCCGGTGGATCGGAACGTGATCGCCTGACGCGGGCCGGCTGATTGTCCGATGGAGCAAGGGCCGGCGCGGAGCCGGCCTTTTCGTTGATTAGCCCACGACCTCGAACTCCGCCTCCGCCCCGTACTCGGCCTCGCCGCAGAGCGCCGCGCGCAGGATGTAGCGTCCAGCGGTAGGAGCCGCCGCCTCGGGGAACGGCGCCAGGTAGCGCACGGTGGCGCCCAGCGAGACGGTCAATCGATCACCGACCACCTCGGGTCGCCACGTTTGCCGCCAATGGGCCTCGCCCGCCCGATGCCGCCGCACGGCCAGGCACAGGACGTCCTTCGTCGAGTGGAAGATCTCGAGGTGCGTTTGCCCGTGGTTGGTGAGCGTGTAGAACACGGCGGGCCTCACCCCGCTCGATCGGCCGTCGGCGTCCCGCCAGCGGATCCGCTGGGGAATGATCGCGAGCGTTACGACCGCCCGTTGGGTGAAGCTGGTGGTGACCGTCCGCTTCGCCGTGCCCGGCGCGGTCACGTTTTTTACCCGAGCGTCGGCCAGCGTCGCCACGCCGGTAGACACCCGGACCATGCCTGTGGCTTCCACGAACTGTTCCGCGTAGCGGGACCAGGAACCTTCCGGCGCGAGGCCCAGCGACGACCACCGCGCCCCGCCGTACGCCACCGGCTCCTGCAGGAACAGCCGCCACTCCTGGCCGGCCGATTGCACGAATCCCCGAACGGTGAGGGCCGTGTCTTGGAGCCCGGCGGGCGCTCCGCCGAGCCACCAGAGGACGGCACCGACCACGGCGGCCGGGCTCACACCGCCTCGCTGATCGAGCTGAAGGTGAAATCCCGCACCACGAGCGGCGGCACCACGACCGCCCCCCCGCCTTCCACCCCGCCGGACTCCGACGCCGACACACGCTCCGGCCGGCCGACGGCCACGAGATTGTTGAGCATGGCGACCGGGCTTTCATTGAAGCGGAAGTTGTTCACGGCCCGCGTGACCTTCCCCGCCTCGATGAGGAACACGCCGTCGCGCGACAGCCCGGTGTAGAGCACGGTGCGCGGGTCCACACCACGGATGTACCAGAAGCGCGTGACCAGCAGGCCCCGGTCGACGCCGGCGATGAGCTGGTCCAGGGTCGCCTCGGTCCCGTGCATCTTGAATCCGCCGGGGAATGGGACCGGCTGCACGCCCTGCTGCTGAGCCCAGAACCGGTCGTAGGCGAGATTGCGGACGACCCCGCGCTCGATCCACACCGTGCGCTCCACGGGCAGGCCCTCGCCGGTGTAGGGCGTCAGCAGGAGATCGGGGTCCGCCGGATCGGAGAAGATGGTGACCCGCTCGTCAACGACCGCCTCCCCGATCTTATTGCCACCGCCCCGCTTGGAGAAGAAGCTCCTGCCCTCGTCGGCCGCGCGGGCGTTGAGGGCGAAGGTGAGCAAGCGCAGCAGGTTGCCCGCCGCCGTGGGCTCGAGCACCACGGTGTACTTGCCCGGCTCGAGCGCCGCGCGCTCGCGACTGCCACTGGCCTTTCGGACGGCACGCTGCGCCAGGGCCCGGGCGGAGGTCATGCGGGACCAGTCGTTGTGCGCTGTGCCGCCCCACCCGGAGCCCTGTCCGTCGGGCGTGCGCACGGTGAGCGTGTGCACGGCTGCCGTGGACGCCTGGTAGGCAAACAAGCCGGCGGAATTGGCGACGGCGCCGGCGCCCGCGATCCGCTCCACGAACCCCGCGGCGACCAGGCCCGCGCGATCGACCACGTCCTGGACGGCGCGGATCGCGTCGGCGCGGGCCGCGGCGTCGAGCCGCGCCGTGGCCGGCACGAACGCCGGGACCTCCCGGTAGGACTGCGCCGGCAGGAGAGGCATCAGCTCCGGGTTCTCGGGCGCGAGCCGCGCGAGCCGCGCGCTCGCCTCGACCGCGCGGGCGAGCCCGGCGTCGTCGAACAGGTTGCTCGTGACCGAGGCGACGCGCTTCCCGAAGCGTGAGGTGACCGTGACCGTCGCGTTCACCGCGTCGCCCGAGGTGGAGATCCCCTGGACCGCGTAACGCGTGTTGCCACCCGCGCCGGAAAAGACGTTGACCTGGCACCCTTCGGCTTGGGAGCGCGCGAGGACGCGCTCGGTCAGGCTCCTGGCCTCGTCGCGCGACAGCCACTCAGCCACGGGTCCTCCCCGTGTTGAGGACATTGACGTTCTTGAACCGGGCCGGCGGGCAGCCATGGCTAACCGCGTTCGATTGCGCCGGCTGGCCCTTGCCGTCGCCGAACGTGCCGTTGATCTGGTAGGCGCGCCGGCCCCCGATCATGTCCATGGAGCTCCAGAAGTCCACGTTGCGCGCCTGATAGGCGACGTCCTTCAACATCCCGGTCACCTTCCCGCCTTTCACCTCGTAGAACACCTGGCCGCCGAACTGGAAATTGTAGCGTTGCTGATCGATCGAGTACGACCCGTCGCCCACGATCAGGATGCCGTCGTCCGTCGCGGCGACGAGGTCGTCGAGCATGAGGTCCTGCTCGCCCGGCAGGAGCGAGACGTTCGGCATCCGCTGGAACTGGACGTCGGCCCACGATTCCGCGTACGAGCAGCCGTGCGAGCGGGTGCGGCCCGTGAGCGGCCGGATCCAGGCGACTTGATCCCGGGTGGTCTGGTAGTCGACGAGGGTGCCGTTCTGCACGATCAGGTAGGTCTCCGGCGCGACGCCGTCGTCGTCCCAGCCGCACGCCGACACGGTGCCCGGCTGGGAGCGATCGCCCTGGATGTTCATGAAGTCGGGGCCCCACTTGAGCTTGCCGAGCACACGCTCGGGCGGTGCGGCGAAGCTCGTGCCGGCGTAGTTCGCCTCGTAGCCCAGCGCGCGGTCGAGCTCCGTGGGATGGGCGATCGACTCGTGGATCGTGAGCCAGAGATGGTGCGGCTCGAGGATAAGATCGTAGCGCCCGGGCGTGACGGGCTTGGCCGAGAGCTTGCGCACGGCCTCCTCCGCCCAGCGCGCGGCGCGGCCGGGCAGGTCCGCCTTGACCACCCACTCGTAGCCCAGCCCCATCGGGGCGACATCCACGGACTCGCGCGCCTGGAAGTCGCCCGTCGAAGGATCCACGGCGGTGACGGTCATGCTGGGCAGGCAGCGATAGACGTGCTGCACGGTGAAGACGTCATCCGTCGAGGCGAACGTCTTCTCTTCCAGCACGAAGAACATGGACGAGTTCACGAAGCGGGCGCCGGCGATCTTCAGCGCTTCCGCGTTCGCCTTAAGCAGTAACGCGACCTTGTCCTCGACCGGCACGGCGAAGGGATCGATCTCGATCGGGCTCTGCCAGCGGCCGTCCTTCACGGGATCGACCGGCGCCAGGGTGACGGGCCGCTTCACCGCCCGCCGGTTGGCCCGGGCCTGCGACACCGCGAGCCGGGCGACGCGGCCCACTTCGGCGGCCGTGAGGTCGCGGCTCGCGGCGAACCCCCACGCCCCGCCCGCCAGGACGCGCACCCCGAACCCGAACGTCTCGGAGTCCGAGAGCCCGGTGATCTGCTGCTCCCGGGTACTGACCGACTGGTTCCGGTTCCGCTGGACGCGCACGTCGGCATACGCCGCGCCCGCCGCCCGCGCGGCATCGAGCGCGCGCAGGCAGAGATCGCGGATACTGGCATCCGCCTGCGGCAGCACCGGGGAGAACCGGGCCGGCAGCGTCGGGCGCACCAGGCCTCCGAGCGCCGCGGCGGCGGTGGTCTTGACGAAGTCCCGGCGATCCATGGGCATCGGGTCGGCCTCAAGTACGCGGGTGGCAGCAACTCTACTCCACTGCTGGATTCTTGCAACCTGTCCTCTGGAAGCCTAGTGTTTCAGTATGGCGACGCTGACGATCAACGGCCGCACCGTCTCCGCCGAGCCCGATCGAACCATACTCGAGGCGGCGCGAACGGCAGGGATCGACATCCCGACGCTCTGCTGGTATCCGAAGCTGCCGACCGTCGGCAATTGTCGCATCTGCCTTGTGTCCGTCGCAGGGCAGGCCAAGCTCCTGCCGGCCTGCGCCACCAAAGTCGCCGACGGGATGACGGTCACGACCGAGTCGGTCGCCGCCGTCGGGAGCCGCAAGGGCGTGCTCAGCCTCCTGCTCGAGCGCTATCCGGCCGACCACCTGCGCGACGGCGGCCGGGCGAGCCCGCGCAACGAGTTCGAGCGCTACGTCGTGCAGTACGGGGTGATTCCCTCCGCCACCGCGGACCGGGATCTGCCGCTGCGCTCCGGGGACGAGCGGCCCGGGGACCCGATGATCCGGCACGACATGTCCACATGCATCCTGTGCACGCGCTGCGTGCGCGCCTGCGAGGATATTCAGGTCGTCGGCGTGCTCGACGTGGGATACCGGGGGGAGCACGCCGAGATTGTCGTCGGCGCCGACGGCGATCCCGACAAGGCGGGGTGCACGTGGTGCGGCGAATGCGTCCGCGTCTGCCCCACGGGCGCGATCTTCGAGATCATGCCCCGCCAGCGCTTCACCCCGGCGCAGATCCGGCATCCGGACAAGGTCGTGCGCTCGGTGTGCCCGTACTGCGGGGTGGGTTGCCAGGTGGACCTGCACGTCGTTGGCGGCACGGTCGCGCGCGTGACCTCGCCCGACATCGAGCTCGACACGCCGAACCAGGGGTCCACCTGCGTCAAGGGTCGGTTCGGCTATGACTTCCCGCAGCACCGCGACCGCCTCACCAAGCCCTTGATCCGCCGGGGCTGGGAGCGGGAGGGCCGGCGCTGGGTGTGGCGGGGACCCCGGGACGCCGCGCGGCGTGGCGGGCCGTGGCAGACGATCGAGGGCGAAGGCCAGCGCTCCAAGCCCGGCACGCCGCCCCGCGCCACCGGCAAGTCCGCGCGCCAACTCCCCCTGCTCGAGCGGATCGACCAGGACTTGCGCGACCGCGTCGCGACCCCGTCCGACTGGTATGTCCCGTTCCGCGAGGCGACGTGGGAAGAAGCGCTGGAGCTCACGACCCAGGAGCTGCTCCGCATCAAGGGCCAACGCGGCGGCGACGCGCTCGCCTGCTTCTCCTCGGCCAAATGCTCCAACGAAGAGAACTACCTGATCATGCGGATGTTCCGCGCCGCGCTCGGCACGAACAACGTGGACCACTGCACCCGGTTGTGTCACTCGACCTCCGTCGCCGCCATGCAGCGGGCCATCAATACCGCCGCGGCCTCCGGCTCGATGCGCGAGATCGAGCAGGCCACGGACGTCATTTTCATCGCCGGGGCGAACACCACCGAGTCCCACCCCGTCTTCGGCGCCGCGCTCAAGCGGGCGCATGAGCGCGGCGCGACGCTGATCGTCGCCGACCCGCGGCGCACCGAGCTCGCCGCCCGCGCCGACCTCCACCTCCAGATGCAGCCGGGCACCGACGTCGCGCTCTACTCGGCGATGCTCCACCACATCCTGGCGCAGGGGCTCGAAAACCGGGCGTTCATCGCCGACCGGACCCACGGCTTCGCCGCGGTGCGCGAGGCGGTCCGGGCGTTCACGCCGGACACCGCCGCGCGGATCACCGGGGTGCCCGCCGAGCGCATCCGGGCCGCGGCCGAGCGCTATGCTGCGGGCCCCAACACCAGCACCCTGTGGGCCATGGGACTCACCCAGCACGCCAACGGCACCGATATCGTAACGTCGCTGTTGAACCTGATGTTCGCCTGCGGCATGATCGGCCGTTGGGGCGCGGCGATGCTGCCGGTGCGCGGCCAAAACAACGTGCAGGGCGCCTCGGATGTCGGCGCGATCCCGTTCGTTTATACCGACTACCAGCCGGTGACGGATGCGGCGGTGCGCGCGCAGTTCGCGCGCGTCTGGCAGGTGCCGCCCGAGTCGTTGTCGCTGAACAAGGGCCTGATGGTGACCGAGGTCGTGAAGCCCGAGAGCGGCATCCGGGGGATGTACATCATGGGTGAGAACCCCATCATCTCCGACCCCGACATCGCCCACGCCGAGCACTGGTTCCGCGACCTCGAGTTCCTCGCCGTGCAGGACCTCTTCCTCACCGAGACGGCCCGGTACGCCGACGTCGTGCTGCCGGGCGCGTCGTTCGCCGAGAAGACCGGCACGTTCGTCAATACGGAGCGCCGCATCCAGATCGCCCACCGGGCCGTCGACCCGCCGGGCGACGCGCGGGGCGATCTCGAGATCCTCACGGAATTGTCCAACAGGTTGGGGCTCACCACGCCACACCGTACGGCGGAAGACGTAATGGGCGAAATCGTCCGGGTGACACCGTCGTGGGCGGGCGTCACGTACGAGCGGCTCGAGGGCGCGGGCCTGCAGTACCCGGTCCCGACACCCGACCACCCCGGGACCGCCTTCCTGTTCGACGACCGGTTTCCGACCGCCGACGGGCGGGCGACCTTCGTTCCGGTGCAGTACGCCGACCCGGTCGAGCTGCCGGACGACGCGTTCCCGTTCGTGATGAACACCGGCCGCCAGTTGTACCACTGGCATACCGGCACCATGACGCGGCGCGCGACCGGCCTCGACGCCCGCGAGCCGACCGCCATCGTGGAAATCCATCCCGCGGACGCCGCCCGCCTGGGGGTCGCGGAGGGCGACCTGGTGCGGCTGACGTCGCGTCGCAACTCGATGGTGACCGCCGTGCGCGTGTCCGATCGCGTGGCGCCGGGCCAGGTGTTCGTGCCGTTTCACTTCCGGGAAGCGGCGGCCAACCTGCTCACGAACCCGGTGCTCGACCCCTATGCGAAGATGGCGGAGTTGAAGGTCTGCGCGGTGCGCATCGAGAAGGCTGAGGGGCCGGCGCCGGTATGACGACGGGGGGTGGGTGGACCTCGGGCTGAGGGGCCGAGTCGCGCTCGTCTGCGGCAGCACCAAGGGGCTGGGCCGCGCCGTGGCGCGGGCGCTCTCGCAGGAAGGCGCCCGCGTCGCCGTGAACGGCCGCCACAAGGACTCGGTCGAGCGCGTGGCGACGGAGCTCGAGGGCGAGACCGGCTACACCGTCGTGCCCGCCGTCGCCGACGTCGGCGACGCCGATCAGGCACGCGCCGTCGTCGAGCGCGTCGCTCGCGAGCTCGGCCGGCTCGACATCCTGTTCTGCAATGCCTCCGGCCCGCCCTCGGGGCCCTTCAAGGACCAGCCGCCCGACGCGTGGCGCCGCGCGGTCGAGCTGAATCTCCTCTCCACGGTCCACCTTGCGGCGGCCGCGGTGCCCATCATGCGCAAGGTGCAGTGGGGGCGGATCATCTGCCTCGCGTCCGTGGCCGCGAAACAGCCCCTCCCCGGGCTGATCCTCTCGACCACCGCGCGGGCCGGCGTGCTGGGCTTCGCCAAAGCCCTGGCCGACGAAGTCGCCTCGTCGGGCATCACGGTGAACGCGGTGTGCCCCGGGTTCATCGCCACCGAGCGCATCCAGGAGCTCACCGAATCCCGGGCGAAGCGCGAGAAACGGACGCCCGAAGACGTGATGCGCGAGATGGTGACGGACATTCCGCTCGGGCGCATGGGCCGCACCGAGGAGCTCGCTGCCGCCGTGTGTTTCCTCGCCTCCGAGCGCGCGAGCTACATTACGGGCGCCGTGCTGCAGGTCGACGGCGGCTTCACGCGCTCGATCTTCTAGCTCCTGCGCCCCTTAGCCCCTTAGCCCCTTAGCCCCTTCGCATGCACGCCATCGTCAAGCCGAGTCGCGCGCCGGGCCTCAAGGTCACGACGGTCCCGAAGCCCGAGCCCGGCCCGGGAGAGGTGCTCATCGCCGTGCGCCACGCCGGCGTGTGCGGCACCGATCTGCACATCGCCGACTGGGACGCGTGGGCCCAGGGGCGCCTCCAGCCCCCCCTCGTGATCGGGCACGAATTCGCCGGGGAAATCGTCGCCGTGGGAGACGGCGTGGCCGAGCTTCAGACGGGGCAGCTGGTCACGGCGGAGGGGCACATCGTGTGCGGTCACTGCCTCCAGTGCCGCACGGGCAACGCCCACATCTGCAGGAACACGCGCATCATCGGTGTGGACCGCGACGGCGCGTTCGCCGAGTTCATCGCCATGCCGGCGACCAACGTGCTCGCCCTGGACGGCATCCCGACCGAAGTCGGGGCGATCATGGATCCCTTGGGCAACGCGTTTCACGCGGTGCTGACGGCGGACATCCCCGGCAGCACCGTGTTCGTCGTGGGGTGCGGGCCGATCGGCTGCTTCGCCGTGGGCATCGCCCGGGCCGCCGGCGCGGCCAAGGTGCTGGCCTCGGACGTGAACCCGAAGCGGCTGGCGCTCGCAAGCCGGATGGGCGCGCACGTGACCCTCGACGCCGCGCGGGACGACGTCGTGCGGCGCATCCTGGCCGAGACTGGCGGCGAGGGGGCGGACGTGGTGTGCGAAATGTCGGGTGTCCCGTCCGCGCTGCACCAGGCGTTCGCGGCGGTGCGCATGGGCGGCCGGGTCCAGTTGCTCGGCATCCCCAAGGGCGAAGTCCCCGTGAACTTCGCCACCGAGATCATCTTCAAGGGCCTCACCCTCTACGGCGTCGTCGGCCGGAAGATGTACGAGACCTGGCACCAAATGCGCCGCTTCCTGTCGGGCGGGCAGTTCGATCCCCGCCCGGTCATCACCCACCAGTTCCCGCTCGCCCGGATCGACGAGGCGCTCGCCGCCATCCGCTCCGGTGACGCGGGAAAGGTCATTCTGGAGATCGCATGACGCTCGCCAGCCGGCTCGAGGCGGAGCTCGCGCAGTTCAAGCGGGACGGCGTCTACAAGCGCCTGAATTACCTCGCCTCCCCCCAGGCGGCACGCGTGCACATGGAGCGCCGCGGCGAGGTCGTGATCCTGTCGTCCAACAACTACCTCGGGCTCTGCAACGTCCCGGAAGTCGTGGCGGCCGGGAAACGGGCGCTCGACGCGTATGGAGCGGGGACCGGCTCGGTGCGGTTCATCTGCGGCACCTTCACGATCCACCGGGAGCTCGAAACGGCCCTGGCGCGGTTCGTGGGGAGCGAGGCCGCGCTCACCTACGGCAGCTGCTGGAACGCCAACGAAGGGCTCTGCCCCACACTGCTCAGCGACCGGGACCTCGTCATTTCGGATCAGCTGAACCATGCCTCGATCATCGACTCGATCCGCCTCGCCAAAGCGATGACGAAGTGCCAGACGGCGGTCTACCAGCACTCCGACATGGCGGATCTGGAGGCGCAGCTCAAGGCGGCCCCCTCCCCCGCGGCGAGCCTGACGCTCATCTTCACCGACGGCATCTTCTCGATGGAAGGCGACATCGCGAAGCTCCCCGACATCGCGGCGCTCGCGCGGAAGTACGGCGCCGTCGTCGCCGTGGACGATTCGCATGCGACCGGCGTACTCGGCAAGACCGGCCGGGGCACGGCCGAGCACTACGGGATGCTGGGCGACGTGGACATCATCACCTCGACGCTCGGCAAAGCGCTGGGCGGGGCCGCCGGTGGGTTCACCGCCGGCCCTGCGGCCCTCACCGACTACCTCACGCAACGCTCCCGCCCCCAACTCTTCAGCAACGCGCTGCCGCCGACGGTCGCGGGAAGCGCGCTGGCCGCGGTGCAACATCTCGAACGCCACCCCGAGCTCATCCAGCGGCTCCACCACAACGCGCGCTACTTCCGCGACCAGCTCATCGGCCTCGGGTTCAACCCCCTGCCCGGCGAGACGCCGATCGTGCCCGTGATCCTGGGCGAGACGGCCAAAGCGATCCAGCTGAGCGACCGCTTGTTGCAGGAAGGGGTATTCGTCACTGGATTCGGTTATCCCGTTGTGCCACAAGGACATGCGCGTGTGCGCTGCCAGCTCTCGGCCGCCCACACCAAGGACGACCTGGACTTCGCGCTCCGCGCATTCAGGAAGGTGGGCTCTCACCTGGGGTTGATCTGATGCGACGATCTCTCGTACTCGCGGCCCTGGCCGCGCTGACCGCCCGACCGTCCGACCGCCTGACCGCCCAACACATCCTGCCGCCTGCAGCCGTCCTGGGCTTCGAGCCGGGCACCGACTCGATGCTCGCGCGGTGGCGTGAGGTGTCGGGGTACCTCAACGGCCTGGCGGCGGCCAGCCCGTACGTCCGCGTGGATACGCTGGGCCGGACCACCGAGGGCCGCCCGTTCCAGCTCGTCACGATCACGTCGCCGGCCAACCAGGCCCGGCTCGCGTTGATCAAACGGGGCCAGCGCCTCCTCGCCGACCCCCGCCGCTTGTCGGACGAGTTGTTCGACTCGCTGCGCGCCGCCCAGCCCGCAGTGATTCTCATCAGCAACAACATCCATGCGACGGAAGTCGCCTCGAGTCTGATGGGGCTGACGCTCGCCCACCGGCTCGCCGCCGAGCCCGCCCTCACCGGGCTGCTCGATTCGGTGGTGGTGCTGATGATCCCTTCGATGAACCCGGACGGGCTCGATACCGTCGTCGCGTGGTACCGGCGCTACCGTGGGACCCCGTACGAAGGCGGACCGCTCCCGTGGCTGTATCACAAGTACGTCGGGCACGACAACAACCGCGACTGGTTCATGGTGACCCAAGAGGAGACCCGGCTGGTAACGCGAATGCTATACCACGAGTGGTTTCCGCTCGCGGTGTACGACATCCACCAGATGGGCGAAACCGGCCCCCGCTTCTTCGTGCCCCCGATGCGCGATCCCGTGAACCTGAACCTCGACCCCGCGATCGTCGCGAGCATCAGTCTGATCGGCTCGCACATGGCCGCGAACCTCTACGGCGCCGGCAAGCGGGGGATCGTGCACGAGCTGCAGTTCGACCTGTGGTGGCATGGCGGGTTTCGCAGCACCCCCACCCGCCACAACATGGTCGGCGTCTTGTCCGAGGCCGCGAGCGTCCGGCTCGGCTCCCCTGTGGTCCTGACCCGCGACCAGGTCCGTCAGCCGCCGGCCGGCGTCGGACACCCCGGGCCGTGGGAGGGCGGTGTTTGGAGCCTGCGGGACATCATCGAGTACGAGCTGATCGCCGCCACGAGCTTCATTCGCCTCGCCGCCCGAGACCGGGTGTCCTATCTCGAACGCTTCGTCGGCGCCGCTCGGCGGGCCGTGGCGGCCGGCGAGCGGGGGGATCCCTTCGCCTACGTCCTCGCTCCGCCTCTCGACCAGCGCGATGCCGGCGCCACGAGCCACGCCTCGTGGTCCTGATGGCCCAGCCGTATCGAGCGCACGCCAAGGACCTGTTAGAGCCCCAGCGCTACCCGAACGGCGATCCGCCCTACGACATGGCCGGCTGGACCCTGCCGTACTCGATGGGGGTCCGGGCCGTGGCGATTCGGGAGCCGTTCACGGCCGGCCTGGTCCGGGTGGATACGGTCGTCCCCCCCCCCGGGCGCGTCGAAGGCCGCGGTGACCTGTTCGTCCTCGCGAACCGCTCCAACGGCGAGTCGGCGGCGATCGCCGCGCTGCTGGCGGCGGGACAGTCCGTCGCGCCGGCGGGCGACAGCGTCCTCGTTTGGGGGGCGCGAGCGCGTGGTATCCTCGCCAAGCACGCCGCTCGATACGGATTCCCTGTGCGAGCCGTGCCGCGCGGCCCAGGGGAGGGGGGAGGGGGGAGGGGGGGGGCGGCGGCTCGGCTCCCGAACGGCGCCGTCTGCCCCGAATCGGCCTGTATCAGCCGTGGACGGCGAGTATCGACGAGGGCTGGACGAGGTGGTTATTTGAACAGTATGGCATCAGTTATACGACAGTTCGCGACAGTGATTTACGTCGAGGCAACCTCAGGGCGGGGTTCGATGTGATCGTGCTGCCGGACGAGACACCCGAGCGGTTGCTCCACGGGCTCGATGCTACGCGCATCCCGCCACCCTATGCAGGGGGGATGGGGGATCGAGGGGCAGAGGCTATTGCGGTGTTCGTTCGGGGTGGGGGTACCCTGGTTTGCCTCGATGGTTCAAGTGATTTCGCGATCTCAAGGCTTAACCTCCCTGTGGTCAATAGCCTAGCTGGGGAGGCATCAGGTCCGGAGGTCTCGCGTTTTTACGCCCCGGGCACTATTTTCGGGGTCGGTTTGGGGGGCCCGGCAGGCAGCAGCACGGTGACGGTAGGGGTGCCGGACTCGCTCCAGATCTATTTCGCCAACAGCGGCGCTTTCACCGTCCACAGCCCGGCCCGGGCGCTGGCGATCTACCCGGCGGAACCGCTGCGCTCCGGGTATGCGCGCCACCAGGACCGATTGGCCGGCAAGGCGGCCCTGGTCGAGGTTGCGGCCGGGCGCGGCCGCGTGGTCCTGTTCGGGTTTCGGCCGCAGTTCCGCGGCCAGACGCACGGCACGTTCAAGCTGCTGTTCAACGCGGTGCTGCTAGCGGCCCCCTGAGGGGGCGATTCACCGAGGAGTGGTCCCATGCGGGTACTGACGATCGTAGGGGTGGGCCTGAGTTGCGCGGCCGCGTCCCTCAACGCCCAGCGTTCCGACCAGATCGAGCTCGGCGGGTTCGGTACGTATACGCGGTACGACCGCCTATACGGCCTGCCGAACCGGGTCGGCGCGGGGTTGCGCTTCGGGTATTTCATCAGCGACCGCCTGGGGGTCGAGCTCGAGGCGGACTACCTCGGTCCCAGCCAGGTCGCCGGCGACCCGAGCCGGATCTTCCATTACGGCAGCGCCAGCCTGGTCTTCAACTTCCACGCCGGCGACCGAGCCTCGATCTACTTTCTCGGTGGCTTCTCGCGCATGGATATCGGTACGACCCCGCCGTACGCCTTCGCGGAGAACGGCGTCCACGGCGGCGGCGGCGCCCGAATCCTGATCACCGACCGCCTGGCGCTGCGGGTCGAGGGGCGGGCGTTCTACCGTCCGGAGAGCGACTTAACCGGACAGTTTGCCGGGCACGTGATCGGGTCGGCGGGGATTTCCTACTTCACGTCCGCGCCACGGCGCGGGCAATACGCCCCGCGCGGCACCGAGCGGCACCACCAATGGTATTGGGGCGGCCAGGGCGGCTTGATCCTGTACCAGACCAACGTCCAGGGCAACACGTTCGATCCGATCGTCGGGGGGCACTGGTTGATCACCTCGAAGCGGACGGCGCTGTACGTCGCCTACGAGCAGGCTTTGTTCCTGACGGACGCCCAGGCCGTGATCGTTGATCCGGCGTCCACGACTTCGTCGGTGGGCCCCGGGTTCCGGGACGTGACCTTCAACAGCCTCCGCCGGATCGTGATCGGCCTCGCTGCCCTGCCGGCGCAGCGCGCCGTGGAACCGATCATCGGCGGTGGGTTCGCGCTGATGCAGGTATTGGATCCGGTGGTCGACTGCACGAGCTGCGCGTCCAACTCCGAGGTATTCGGAGCGCAGGACCTGGCCGAGGACGCGGCCAGCAAGGCGTTCTTCTGGTTGAAGGGGGGTCTGCAGATCAACTACTCGCGCAGACTGACCCTCTTCGGCCATTACATGGTGACCTCAGCGGCCGAGGGTTTCCTGCTCAAGGGGAACACTCACACCATTCAAGGCGGCGTCCGCTACAGCCTGGGCACCGCGAAGGAGGGCATCACCGAGCGGCACTGACCCAAGGGGAGTCGGCCACGGAGAACCGTAGCGGCCAGTCCTTCGCTCGCATGATTCCGACCCGGCCCGCGACCGCCACCTCCAGGCGGCCGCGGGCCGGATTCTTGAGGATCCGGAGCGGTCCCCGCTGCAGCGCCGCGCCGTTCAGCGCGCCGGTCACGCCCAGGGCCTCGCACAGCTTCGCGGGACCGGAGCAAAGCTGGCGGTCGGACACTCCCGCCCCTCCCCTCCCCCCGCCGCGCCGGCGCCGCATCGCCGCCAGGCCTGCCACCGGTTCCAGGGCGCGAATCAACACCGCGGCGGGGTACTCGCGCGCCTCCGTCACGGCGTTCAGGCACCAGTGCATGCCGTAGGTGAAGTAGATGTAGGCCGTCCCGGGAGGGCCGTAGAGTCCTTCGGTGCGTGGCGTGCGCCGGTCGCCGAAGGCGTGGCAGGCCGGATCGTGGGGCCCCAGGTAGGCCTCTGTTTCCACGATGCGGCCGACGGTGCGGTGAGTCCGCCCGCCGATGTCGCTCACGAGGTAGTGGCCCAAAAGCCGACGCGCGACCCACGGAGTGGATCGCGCGTAGAACGACGCCGGCAACGGCACGGGGGCGGTGCCCGAACGCCTCATGTGCCGCCGGTGAGCCCGCGCTTCACCTTCGACCAGAACGACTCGGACTCGTGCTCGGGCTCCGGCGCCTTGGGGGCCGGTGGGGGCGTCGGGGTCGGCGGCCCGCCCCCCTGCTCGGAAGCACTGGGCTCGTAGCGCGGATGGCGCGGCGCAGGTGCGCCCGATTCCTCGGTGCGGTTCGCACCCTGACCGCGCCCTCTCCCACCTCCGCCCCCGCCGCGTCCACGCCCGCCCCGGCGACCCCGGCCGCCGCGCT
This sequence comes from Gemmatimonadales bacterium, assembly GCA_050732995.1. GTDB lineage: Bacteria > Gemmatimonadota > Gemmatimonadetes > Gemmatimonadales > GWC2-71-9 > JBOHSA01. The sequence continues at coordinate 14,783 of JBOHSA010000053.1, forward strand.
CACGGCCTTCCTCCCCTTCACCTTGCGGCCGCCCGCCGCCCCCTCGGCCACCCCGCCCC